>DAITMI010000001.1:0-70512 GCA_036835225.1 Rhodoferax sp.
GCTCAGCCAGGAAGCGGTGTCGCTGCTGGCCTGGTCGATTGAACAACTGGGTGACCCGTTTGCGATTGCCGGCTTTCACTCCAACACGCGCCATGACGTGCGCTACCTGCACATCAAAGGCTATGCTGAACACTGGAATGACCAGGTGAAGGGGCGGCTCGCCGCCATGGAGGCCGGCTACTCCACTCGCATGGGGGCCGCCATGCGCCATGCCGCCCACTACCTGGAAGCCCAAACAGCCGACAAGAAACTCATGCTGATCCTGACCGATGGGCAACCCTCGGATATCGATGCGCATGACGAACGCCTGCTGATTGAAGACGCACGGCAATCGGTCAAGGAGCTTGATCAAAAAGGCATCTTTACCTACTGCATCAACCTCGACCCCAAAGCCGACGAGTATGTGAGCGATATCTTCGGCCACCAGTACACCGTCATTGACCACATTGAGCGCCTGCCCGAGCAGTTGCCGAAGTTATTCATGGCCTTGACGCGTTGAGTCCGGCGCTGCGCCTGGCCCCGCTTACGCGCTTACGCAAGCTGTAAAAGCGCCAGTTGTCGCACCCGATAAACGCGCCCGACCTTGTCAAGCGGCTCAATCACATCGTCGCGCACCAGCCGGCTGACTTCCCGGCTGACGGTTTCCAGCTTCAGGTCCAGCATGGCACCCATGTCATCGCGGGCAAATAGCGTGACCGTCTGAAGGTCCGTGGGACTGCGCATTTTGAGAATCAGATTGGAGACCCGCTGCCGGGCCGTGCCAAAATTGAGGTCGGCCAGCCAGTCATCCGCATCCTTGAGTGTCTTCTGCCACTTTTGCATGAGCTTGAGATGCAGGCGATGGCTGTTGGCGCCCAGTTTATGAATCACGTCCAGCGGAATCCGGCACACCGAAACCTCAGTCAGCGCCACCGCCTCGCTGTCGTAGCGCGCCGTGGCCAGCGCCTCCAGTCCAGCCACATCACCCGGGCGCAACACGCGCACAATGCGCTGCCGGCCATCGGCCGTCACTCGCACCAGCTTGATCATGCCGGTGCGCACAGTGAACACGCCCTGCGCAGGGCTGCCCTCGTCATAGAGCGCGGCCCCCGGCTTGAATTCCAGATCGTCAATCGGGGCATGGATCATGCCGAAATCCTCTTCATTGAGGTCGGCAAACAAGACCATGTCGCGAATGCCACAGCTGCGGCAATCTGAGCTGCCGCGCCAGGCGGATTCTGTCTTGATCGGGATCATCGTGTCATCAAAGTCAAAAATAGCTGTTTCAGGAAGCCGCTCAGGGCGAGCGCCCGTTCACGGTCCAGCGCTGCGCTGGGTTCGTCCACCTGAGTCACGGGAACTGTGTAGGCAGTTTACGCGCATCACAAGGGTTGCGTCGGTCGTACCCCTTGTGCGCGCCGCGGTTCATTGAGTGCCGACCGCCGCATCACCTGTTACTATTATTTTTATAGCTATTCGCGCTTATCCAACAAGGGCTGCATGCCAATATGACTCATGAATTGTCAACCACCTTCAGCCTCACCCGGGTGATGGCGCCAGGCGTCCGCGGCGGCGCTGCAAAAAACGGAGCCGGCCATGTGTGAACTGTTGGCCATGTCCAGCCGGCAGGCGACCCGGTTGACGTTCTCGCTGCAGGCGCTGGCGGCCCGCGGCAGCCCGGTCAGTGGCACCCGTGACGGCTGGGGCGCCGCATTTTATCAGGGCCATGACGTCGCGCTGTTTCGGGAGCCGGTAGCGGCCAGCGACAGCCCGCTGGTGCGTTTCCTCGAAACGCAAGGGCCGAGCACCACGCTGGCCCTCTCCCACATCCGGCGCGCCACCCTCGGGGCGATCACACTGGCGAATACCCAGCCCTTTGTGCGCGAACTGGCGGGGCGCACCCATGTGTTCGCCCACAACGGGCATCTGCCCGGCATCGAACAAGCCGGCAATTTCGCACCGGGGCGTTTCCAGCCTGTGGGCGAGACCGACTCGGAACAGGCCTTCTGCGCGCTGATGGCGCGGCTAGATGGTCTCTGGCGCGCCGCGTCGGCGCCACCGCCGCTCGAAGAGCGTCTCGCCGTGGTCGCCGCCTTTGCCGCCGATCTGCGCCCACTCGGACCCGCCAACTTTCTCTACACCGACGGCGAGGTCCTGTTTGCACATGGTCATCGGCGCATCCAATCCGCCAGCGGCCGGACTGAGCCGCCCGGCCTGTTCATGTTGTCGCGCCAATGCGGCCACGCGCATGAATCAGTGCAAGCGCAGGGGGTGTCCATTGCGGCCGGCTTTCAGGAGGTTACGTTGATAGCCAGTGTGCCGCTCAGCAGCGAGCCGTGGCGCCCGCTGGCCGAAGGCGAAGTCGTGGCCGTCGCGGCAGGCCGGTTGGTTGCATCCCATGCGCCGCCCACGTCGCAGCAGTTGTCGCCGAAAGCCTGGTCCTGATGCGCCAGCGTGTAAGATAAATAGATGAGCCCTACACGCAGACACTTTCTGGCCGGCACGTCGGCACTCAGCGGCGCCCTTGCCTGGGGCCACGCTGGCGCTCTTTTTGCGCAATCGATCCCGGCCAGCGAGGCCAAGGCCCCGCCCCTGCCTGTGCTTGGTACGGTGCTGCATTTGCCCGAGGTACCGCTGCTCGACGGCACGCTGTTCCGCCCGGCACAAGCCGAGGGTCAGATACTGGTGGTGTACTGGTGGGCCAGCACCTGTCCGTTTTGCGCGCTGCAAAGCCCCGAAATGCAAAAGCTCTGGCAGAGCCAGCGTTCGCGCGGGCTGCAAATGCTGACCTTGTCGGTTGACCGCACGCGCGAAGAGGCGACAGCCTACCTGAAAAAAAAGGGCTACACCTTTCCCGCCGCTTTTGTCACGCCCGAGTTCCAACGGCTGCTGCCCAAGCCCAAAGGCCTGCCCATCACCTTGGTGCGCGGGCGTGATGGCAAGCTGCTGCAAGCCGAGAAAGGCCAGCTATTCCCGGAAGATGTGGAGCAACTGGCGCGATGGCTTTGAAGCCGAATTCCTGAGCTTGGACTGTTGGCGGCACCGCACCGACTGCTGCAGGAAGACACCCGATACAGGCGGCCTCGCAACGCCTGGATCGCAGCCCGCAGTGCGCCGGGTCAAGGCACTTCTTTACCGGAACCTTAACCCAGCGAAAGCAACTGCCGGTCGGACACTTTGAACACCGCGACCGCCTGCACCAGATTCTGCGTCTGCCCCTTGAGACTTTCGGCGGCGGCGGCCGACTGTTCCACCAGTGCCGCGTTTTGCTGCGTCATCTGGTCAAGCTGGGTGATCGCCGTGTTCACTTGGCCGATGCCCGCAGACTGTTCGGCAGACGCCGCCATGATCTCGCCAATGATGTCGCTGACATTTCGGACCGAGCCGACGATTTCGTCCATGGTGCTGCCAGCAGCCTGTACCAGCCGCGAGCCGGATTCGACTTTTTCGACCGAGGCATTGATCAGTCGCTTGATTTCCCTGGCCGCCTCCGCGCTGCGGCTGGCCAGGCTACGCACCTCGCTCGCCACCACCGCAAAGCCGCGGCCCTGTTCGCCCGCGCGCGCCGCCTCCACGGCCGCATTGAGGGCCAGGATGTTGGTCTGAAAGGCGATGCTGTCAATGACGCCGATGATGTCGGAAATTTTTCTGGAACTGTGGTTGATATCCATCATGGTGCTGACGACCTGACCGACGACTTCACCGCCGCGCGCGGCCACGGCAGCGGCCGAGGCTGCCAGCTGGTTAGCCTGGCGCGCAGCGCCCGCCGACTGCTCGACCGTACTGGTCAGCTGCTCCATACGGGAGGCCGTGTGCTGCAGGTTGCTGGCAGTCTGCTCGGTACGCACGCTCAGGTCCAGATTGCCGGAGGCGATTTCCGTCGAGGCCACGGAAATGCTTTGCGTCGCATTGCGAATATCGCCCAGCGTTGACCGCAAGACAGTCGCCAGACGGTGGAGCGAGTGCAACAGACTGCCATCGGCGGCGGGTGGAATGCTGACCGCCAAATTGCCATCGGCCAGCGCAGCCAGGGCCACACTGGCCTCAGACGGGTCGCCCCCCAGGACGCTCCTCGCCGTGCGTCTGATCCAGACGGTGAAACCGATGCAGGCGCCCACGCAAATCGCTGTCAGCAATGCCGTGAGCTCGCCACCGACCAGCAAGTAATTGGTGATAACTTGGGGCGACTCGGTGCGCGCCTTTCCCTGGAGCCACCAGGCGCCGAGCACCACGGCGGTACCGGCCCCGGCCACCATGGCGGTTGGCACAACCATCGATAAAGTGAGTTTTTGCGTATAGTTCATGTGGGTTCTCAGGGCTCAGGCCGCAGCAGCCTGGCGATGTAAGGCGGGGTGTTTGCAGCGCCAGTATGACGCAAGAGATTACCCAGGCCTCAGGCGCGCAGCGCAGCTCGCGCCAGGCGCAGCCGGTCGTCAAGATACGCCCCATAAAAGTCGGGGATGTAACCGCCCACCAGCCGCTCGGCAATCTCGACGCCACCGCGTCCGAAAAATAACACCGTGGGCGCCACCTTGATGCGCCAGCTGCGGATCAACTCATCCTCAGTGAGCATGGCGCCGTTGAAACCCCTGATCACCCGACTACTGCGCATGTCAACTTGCACCACCGGCAAGCCCTGCTGCTCGCGCAGGGGGCCAAGATAATTCTGCCGGGCCACTTTGCAAAACGGACAGCCCTCCAAGCTGACCATCACCACCAGCGGGCTGCCTTTTTTCAGGGCGTCTGCGAGCTCATCGGGCAGTGACGCGGCCATCGGCAAAGTGGCCGGTACGAAGGGGAGCGGTGGCATCAATTGGCCTCGTGCTCTAGCAGCAGATAAGTGTTGTAGGCATTCATGCGATTGGCGACACGAAACAGCGGCAGGGCTTCGAACTGCGACCAGTCAGTCGCGTCGTAGGCTTCTTCAAATGGCTCAAGGTTTTTGGCCGCCCGCCCCATGGTCGTCCGAAGATAGACGAGGTAGTCGCGCGTGAGCTTCATGTCCTTGCGGGCCTCGGCAGACAGGGGTCCATGACCCGGCACGATGACTGCCGTATCAATCTTGAGCAGATTGTCGAGCGCAACGATCCAGTGGCGACTGTCGGCCTGACCAACATAGGGAATGCGGCTGCGAAACACAATGTCGCCGGCAAACAGGACTTTTTCCGAGGGCATGTAGATCGCCAGATCTTCCGGCGTGTGCGATGGACCCGCAGGCTTGATCTGAAAATGCACCCCCCCCACCACCAACTCTTTGTCACTGTCAATCCACTCGTCCGCCTCAACCAGGTGGGTTTGGGCATCAATCCAGGGCGCGAGTTCCTGCCGCGACGCCTCAAGCCGCAGGCGGGCCGTTTCAGAATTCAGATACACCAGCGCCGCACGGTGCGCAATGATGTGGGCGCCCAGCGCCTTGAACACCTGCAAACCATAAATATGGTCGGCATGGTAATGAGTCACGATCACATGGGTGATGGGTTTGGGCGTGACCTTGCGGATCTCGGCGATCAAGCGCGTGGCCAAGGCGGGCGAACCCAGCGTATCGATCACCACCACACCCGCCGGCGTCACGACAAAGGCGGCATTGGAAATGAAGTTCTGGTTCGCCGGCGAACCCAGGGCCGACACGCCCTCAACATACCAAACTGATGCAGACACCTTTTGCGCCACCATGGCGGGCACTTCGGCAGCGCAGGCCATGGAGACGGTCAGCGTAGCCCACAATGCGACCAGGCAGCGCCAGCCAAAAGAATTTTTCATCATCATGTCTTCCCCATTAGGGCTTGGTAAGCGCAGTCTCATGCGCGATTATTCTGATCAAAACAAAAAACCTGATTAAGATCAAACAGCTCCTGCAACATCAACCTTATGCTTAATATAAGCTAATACTGAATTATTTGGAATCCCTATGAACCCGGCAATGTTTTTTGAGCGCTACGGTGACAGCACGGCTCTGGCGCTCGGGGGGCTTGTCATCGGCGTTTTGTTTGGTTTCTTTGCCCAACGCTCCAAGTTTTGCCTGCGGGCTGCGGCCATCGAGTTCTGGCATCGGAGATTCGGCGAGAAGCTGTCCGTCTGGCTGCTTACCTTTTCCAGTGCGGTGATTGGCGTCCAGCTGCTCATCCTGACGGATTCGCTGGATGTGAGCGCGGCGCGCCAGATTGCCACGCGCGGCAGCCTCTCGGGGGCCTTGATCGGCGGTCTGCTGTTTGGCGCCGGCATGATCATGACCCGGGGTTGCGCCAGTCGTCTGTTGATATTGTCAGCCAATGGTAATTTGCGGGCGCTGCTGTCAGGACTGATCTTTGCGGTCACCGCGCAAGCGTCCCTCTCCGGCTCTCTGGCCCCCTTGCGCAACACCATTAGCACTTGGTGGACGGTGGAGGGCGGCCCCTCGCGTGACTTGCTGGCCATCACGGGCGTAGGCCATTGGGGCGGACTTTTTTTTGGGCTGGTGTGGTTGGCTGCAGCGCTGTTCTTTTCGGTGCGCAGCGGCTGGGGTTTCTGGAAATGGGTGGGCGGCATCGGCACCGGTCTGACGGTGGCGGCCGGCTGGGGCTACACCTACCTCGTGTCGGTCAATTCTTTTCAGGTGGTGCAAGTTCAGGGCCTGACCTTCAGCGGTCCTTCGGCGGAGTGGCTGATGCGGGTGCTGTCTTCGCCGGCTCCGGCGATCGGGTTTGACTTTGGCCTGCTGCCCGGTGTTTTCATTGGCTCGTTCCTCGGCGCCTGGATTGGCAAGGACCTCAAGCTGGAAGGTTTCACCGACGGCTACAGCATGCGCCGCTACATTGCAGGTGCCGTACTCATGGGTTTTGGTTCCATGCTGGCGGGCGGCTGCGCCGTCGGTGCCGGCATCACTGGCGGGGCCGTCTTTGCCTTGACGGCCTGGATCGCACTGGTCGGCATGTGGGCGGGCGCGGGCCTGACGGACCGCCTGCTGGATGGCAAGCCTGTCCGCCCGCGCATTGCCAGCGAGCGCACCGCTATGACGGCGCCGTGACGCGACAGCAGCCTGTGCGCGTTTACCCGAATGACATTGAGCGGTGCTTTCACTACATTCGAATCTCTTGATAGGTAAACAAGGAAATCAGCCATGCAACTCAAAATTCGCCTTGCCGCAATTCTGCTTTTAGGGGTCAGCGCAAGCGCTACGATGGCGCAGGATTCAGCCACCCTGCATCTGCGCGCCCTCGCCGCGACCTGCGCCAACTGCCATGGCACCGATGGCCGCACGGTGGATGGCTCGGCGATTCCCTCGCTGGTCGGCATGCCCAAGAGTTACATGATCATGCAAATCAAGGCCTTCAAGGAGGGCACGCGTCCGGCCACGGTGATGCACCAGCTCAGCAAGGGCTTCACCGATCAGCAAATCGACAGCATTGCCACTTATTTCGCCGCAACCAAGCGCTAAACCGGACGGACATCATGAAAAGACGCAATTTTGTTCAAGCCTCCTTTGCCCTCGGTACGCTGGGCTGCATGGTCGGCTGTGCCACCACGGGCACCATTCCCACCAAAGCGAAGGTCGTCGTCATTGGCGGCGGCTACGGTGGCGCGACAGCGGCCAAGTATGTGCGCATGCTATCAAATTACAAGATCGATGTGGTGTTGGTCGAACCCAATGCCAACTTTGTCTCATGCCCGATTTCCAATCTGGTGCTGGGCGGCTCCAAGTCCATGGCGGACATCACCACGCCGTATGACAACCTGAGCGGCAAACATGGTGTGACCTGTGTCCAGGACATGGTCAGCAGCATCGATACGGTCAAGAAAACCGTCGCCCTGGCAGGTGGTGCCACGATTGCCTACGACAAACTGATCCTGTCCCCTGGCATTGACTTGATGTGGAATAGCATCGAAGGCCTGCAGACCGCCCATGCGTCCGGGCATATTTTGCAGGCGTGGAAAGCCGGTCCGGAAACGCTGGCTTTGCGCAAACAGCTCGAAGCGATGCCCGATGGCGGCGTCTATGCCATCGCCATCCCGCTGGCACCCTACCGCTGCCCGCCCGGTCCATACGAACGGGCCAGCCAGGTGGCCAGCTATTTCAAAAAGGCCAAGCCCAAATCCAAGGTCCTGATCCTGGATGCCAATCCGGACGTCACCTCCAAGGGGCCGCTGTTCAAGAAATTCTGGGCCGATAACTACGCCGGCATGCTGGAGTACCACGGCGGACATAAAGCCACGGCCGTGGATGCTAAAACCGGCAGCATCAAGTTTGAAGTTCAAAACGACGTCAAGGCCGATGTGCTCAATGTGCTACCCAACATGAGTGCCGGCGCGATTGCCATGAAGTCTGGCCTGGCCAACGCCAACGGCCGCTGGTGCGACGTCAATTACCTGACGTTTGAATCCACTGCCGCCAAGGATGTGCACATCATCGGCGACTCCGTTCTGTCAGCGCCTCTGATGCCGAAATCAGGTCACATGGCCAACTCGCATGGCAAGGTCGTGGCGGCCGCGGTGGTCGCCCAGCTCTCCGGCATGGAAGTCAACCCGCAACCGGTGCTGACCAACACCTGCTACAGCTTTGTCAACGACAAACTGGTCGTTCACGTGGCCTCCGTGCACCAGTATGTGGCGGCAGAAAAAACCTTCAAAGCCGTTACAGGGTCAGGCGGCGTCTCGCCCGCACCCAACGAATTGGAGGGCGTTTATGCCTGGAACTGGGCACAAAACATCTGGGCCGATACTCTTTTATGATGGCGTCTTGCAGGATCGCCGGTCCTGCTCTTTTTATGGGGTAAATCGTGTACAAATATTTTCTAGCCTTGCTGCTGACCGCCTGTGCCAGCCTTGCCAACGCACAAGACGTCAAAGCCGTTTATCACCTCACCACCGGGATTGACACAGCGGCGGCCGCGCTGAACAACATTCAGAACCACCTGAACGCCGACCCCAAAGCCAAGATTGTGGTGGTCACCAATGGGCCCGGCATTGACTTCCTGCTGCAGGATGCCAAGGACAGCCGTGGCCGCGAATTCAGCTCCTCCGTCAGCACGCTAGCGGGTCGTGGCGTCGAATTCCGGGTCTGCAATAACACCCTGACAACGCGTAATATTGCGCCTGACAAGCTCCTGATGGAGACCAAAATTGTCCCTTCAGGCGTTTCTGAAGCCGCCAAACTGCAAGCCAAAGAAGGTTTCGTTTACATCAAACCCTGATGCACTTGGGGCCGGGGCTTTGCATCCTGGCCAGTCAATGATCCTGGAAGTTACCCTCAACCTCGATCTGCGTGCATACCGCACGGCATAGCGCCGCCACCCGGTCATCGACGATGCGGTAATGAATCTGGACGCCTTCGCGGCGTTTTCCCAGCACCCCCGCCTGATAGAGCGTCGTCAGGTGCTGCGACATATTGGGCTGGGTGGTCTCAATTTTGCCGAGCAGATAACTCACGTTCTTCTCGCCGTCACACAGGCAGCTGATGATCTTCAGCCGCATGGGCGCTGACATGACCCGGAACAACTCGGCGGCCATCTCAAACACCTGGTCCGGTTTATCCAGCTCGGAGGGAGTCTCTGGTACTGATGGTTTTGTCATAGGAAGAATACGGTCGGCCTGTGGCCGGCTCATAATTTCGTTGATGCGAACATAGACATATTGTGCACGCCAAAAATTACATCTTCCCGGCGCCCGATAAGAAAATATGCAGCGGCGATTTCAAGCGGGTGACGCACGCAGCGTGCGGCTCAGCAGGACGACCGGGATCAGCCCCACCAGCACCAGGGCAAGCGATGGCAGTGCCGCCTCCCCCAGGCGTTCATCGCGTGCCAGTTGATAGGCCACCACGGCCAGGGTATCGCTGTTGAAGGGACGCAGCACCAGGGTGGCGGGCAGTTCCTTCATCACATCGACAAACACCAGCAAGGCGGCCGCAGCCGTGGAGCGTTTAAGCAGCGGCCAATGCACGCGACGCAACAGCGCCAGGTCGCGCGTGCCCAGCATGCGGGCCGAGTCATCAAAACTCAGCGGAATTCGCGCGTAGCCACTTTGCACTGACTGCAGTGCCACCGCACAAAATCGCACCAGGTAGGCCCAGATGAGTCCGAGCGAGGTAGCCGTCAAAACGTAGCCCACACTGCTTTGCGGGGCCATGGTTTGCAGCCAGCCCACTGGCAACAGCAGCCCCACCACGATCACCGCACCTGGCACGGCATAACCCAGGCCAACCAACTGCACGGCCAGGCGGGTCGGTAGATCCGGGCGACGGCGCAGGTTAAAGGCCAGTAGCAGGGCCAGACCGACGGCAAGCACGGCGCTGATGCTGCCCAGGCGCAGGCTGTTCAGGGCCCAGCCCAGAAACTGCCCCCACGACAACACCGACCAGTCGGCCAGCAAGGGCCGCAGCATGAACAGCACCGGCAGGACAAAGCCGATCAGCACCGGTGCACCACATACCCCCCAGGCCAGCCACCGGACGCTGCCCTGCAAAACGACAGGCCGCGCATCCAGGGCACCGGCACGCCCCCCTCTGGTCGCTGCGAATCGCATGCGCTTTTGCGCACGCTGCTCCAGAAACAACAACAACGCCACCAGCAGCAGCAGCATGGTGGCCAGTTGCGCGGCGGCAATGCGGTTGTCCATGGACAGCCAGGCCTTGTAAATGCCAGCCGTGAACGTTTGTATGCCGAAATAACTGGACACCCCAAAATCCGCCAGCGTTTCCATCAGCGCCAGCGCCATGCCAGCGGCCACGGCGGGACGGGCCAACGGTAAGGCCACCTCCAAAATGCGACGGCGCAGGGGCGCCCCCAGCAGCCGGGCGGCCTCCATCAGGTGCGCGGCCCGTTCGCCCAGTGCCGTGCGTGCCAGCAGGTACACATAGGGGTACAAGGAAAAGGTGAACACCCAGGCGGCACCGCCCAGGCTGCGAATCTCGGGGAATACCCGCCCCTCCACACCCAGCACCGTGCGCACCGATGTCTGCAAGGGACCGCTGAACTGGAGAAAGTCGGTGTAGGCATAGGCCACCACGTAGGCCGGCACAGCCAGGGGCAACAACAAGGCCCATTCAAACACTCGGCGCCCGGGGAAGTCAAACATGGTCACGGCAGCGGCGGCCGACAAACCGACCAGCACCACTCCGATGGCCACCATCACACACAGGCGCACGGTGGTCCAGACGTAATCGGGCAACACGGTGGCGCTCATCTCGCGCAGGATTTGCGCGGCCGCAGCGCCCGAGTGCCCCCACGGCAGCCATGACGCCAACACCGCCACCAGCGGCAGCATGAACGCCCCGGTCAGGATCAACAACAGAAATTGGCGCAGCTGGCGGAGCCGTTGAACGGACATGAAAGGGATCACCCGACTTTGTGCAAATGAGAATTGTAAGCATCTACAATGAATCTCATGTTCTTAGAGGTTTCACAACTCCAAGTCGCTTACGCCGGCCGCAGCCAGCCAGCCGTGCGTGATGTGTCGTTTGGCTTGCACGCGGGCGACATCGGCGTGCTGATCGGGCCCTCAGGTTGTGGCAAAACCACCTTGCTGCGTGCCGTGGCTGGGCTGGAGCCGGTGACGGCGGGCGTCATCAGACTGGCAGGCCAGGTGGTGAGCAGTGTCCGACTCAACGTGGCGCCGGAGGCGCGTCAAATTGGCATGGTGTTTCAGGACTATGCCTTGTTTCCGCATTTGAATGTGGGGCGCAACGTCGGTTTTGGCATTGACCATCTGCCCAAGACGGAGCGGGCAGCCCGCGTGGCCGAGGTGCTGGCACTGGTGGGCCTGGCCGGTCAGGAAGAACGCTTCCCCCACGAACTCTCGGGTGGCCAGCAGCAGCGCGTCGCGCTGGCGCGCGCACTGGCGCCCAAGCCCCGGCTGCTCTTGCTGGACGAACCCTTTTCCAATCTGGATGTGGACCTGCGCGAACGTCTGGCGCATGAAGTACGCACCATCCTGAAGGCGGCCAAAACCACCGCGCTGTTTGTGACCCACGACCAGCTGGAAGCCTTTGCCATTGGCGACACCATCGGCGTCATGCATGAGGGGCAACTCCACCAGTGGGACGACGCCTACACGCTGTACCACCGCCCCGCGTCGCGCTTTGTCGCCGAATTCATTGGCCATGGCGTGTTTGCCCCGGCGGTGATCCGCGAAATCAATGGCCAGGTGGTGGTGCAAACACCGCTGGGCGACCTCACCGATGTGGCCGAATGCCCGCTGCCCTGTGCTTTTTCGGGCGGGGCGTGCGATGTGTTGCTGCGCGCCGATGACATCGTGCACGACGACGACGCCCCCGTGAAGGCAGAAATCATTCGCAAGGCGTTTCGCGGCGCCGAATTCTTGTACACGCTGCGGCTGGCCAGCGGCGACACGGTGCTGGCCCACGTGCCCAGCCATCACAACCACAAAATCGGCGAGTGGATTGGCATTCGCGCCCAGGTGGACCACGTGGTCACCTTCAACCGCGACTGCCCGGTGAGCGACGGGAAAATGTGCCGCATGCCGTGCGAACACACCACGCGGCCACTGGCACCCGCTCGATCCGCTTCATCTAGTCAGCCCGAGTCATCGACCGAAGCATCGTCATTGCGGGCTTGACCCGCAATCCATGGATCCCGGATCAAGTCCGAGATGACAAGTCGCTTGTTTGTGCCCGCAACCCTTCCACCGCCGTGCGTACGTCAGCGGCCCACACGCGGCGGTCCCGTCCTTCGGCTGACTGGGGCTCGCCAAATGTCAGAACCGCGCACAGCGGCGGCGAGGTGAGCGTGCGCCAGATGGAGCCTAGCAGGGTGTCGTCGTTGACGTAACACGGGGCCAGACTGCGCTCACCGGTGGCGGCGTCCGCAAAGCGCAGCGCCACCGGCAGCACCGGTGCATTGGCCGCGATCGCCGCTTGCAGCAGATTGGCATGAAAGGGCAACAGACTGATGCCGTCGCTGGTGGTGCCCTCCGGAAACACCGCCAATACATCGCCCGCCTGCAAACGTTCGGCCATGTGGTGCACCACACGCATGGCGTCGCGCCGGGACTCGCGTTCAATAAACAGCGTCCCCGCACCGGTCGCCAGTGTTCCGATCAGCGGCCAGCGCTGGACATCCGCTTTGGAGACAAAACGGCAGTGGCGCGAAGAATGCATCACCACAATATCCAGCCAAGAGATATGGTTCGCCGCCAGCAACACGGGACCCTGCGCAGGCGGCTGACCAATTACTATTACTTTGATAGCTAACCGGGCAAGAAGAGTAAGGGCCCAAGCCTTAATTCGCTCTTCTTTCTGTACGGCAGACAAGCGGGGAAACACGAAGATGACGGTGCAAAAACCGATCGTGATGTGGGTTAGCGCACGGCTTAATTTCCAGCCAGCGTGAGCGCGCACGCGCATGCGCTTCATCCGGCCTGAAACGCCACCTGCCCGCCCACGATGGTGTAGCGCACGCGCCCGGGTAATTCGTAGCCCGAGAACGGTGTGTGTTTACCCTGGCTGCGCAAGGCACTTGGCTGCACCGTCCACGCAGCGACTGGATCAAACACACACACATCGGCCACACCGCCGACCACCAGACGCCCGACACGGCCTTGGCGTTTCCCCAGTGAGGTTCCCAGCACACCCGCTGGCCCGCTGGTGACGACCGCCAGCGCCCGCGCCAGACTGGCGCCGCTGTCCATGCTCCATTTGAGCGCCAGACTCAACAGCAGCTCGACTCCCGTCGCCCCCGCCTCGCTCTCCGCAAACGGCAGGGCCTTGGCATCGTCGTCCACCGGGGTGTGGTCGGACACCAGCGCATCGATGGTGCCGTCCGCCAGGCCGGCGCGCAGGGCATCGCGGTCGCGTTGCTGGCGCAAGGGCGGATTAAGGCGAGCCCGGCTGTCAAAGTAGCCGATGTCGGCATCCGTCAGATGCAGTGAATTGATGCTGATGTCACAGCTGACCTTCAAGCCGTCCAGCTTGGCCTGGCGCACCAGCGCCACACCGGCAGCGCTGCTGAGCCGACACAGGTGCACCCTGGCGTCAGTCGCACGCATCAGCTCAAATATGGTGTGCAGGGCAATCGTTTCCGCCGCTACCGGCACCCCGCTCAAGCCCATGCGGGTCGCCAGCGCGCCACTGGCCGCGACCCCTTTACCCAGGAAAAATTCCTGCGGCCGCAACCAGACGGCATAGTCAAAAGTACTGGCGTATTGCAACGCGCGCTGCATCACCTGGGTGTTGGCTAGCGGCACTTCGGCTTGGCTGAAGGCAACACAGCCGGCCTCGGTCAAGGCGACCATTTCGGTCAGGGCTTCACCGGCCAGGTCACGGGTCAGAGCGCCCAGCGGGTGAACCCGGCACTGATTCAATTTTTCGGCCCGAAACCGCAGCATTTCGACCAGCCCTGGTTCATCCAGCACCGGGTCGGTGTCGGGCGGACACACCAGACTGGTCACGCCGCCAGCCACGGCGGCGGCCATCTCGGACTCCAGCATACGGGCGTGCTCATGGCCCGGCTCACGCAAGCGCACCGCCAAATCCAGCAAGCCGGGGGCGACAACGCAGCCCGCCGCCTCAATGATCTGAGCCGGCAGGAAATCAGGCGCTATATTTTTAATAGCTACCACCGTACCATTGGCAAGGGCCACATCCGCAATTTCATCGAAACCGCTGGCAGGATCGATGACCCGGCCGCCCTTGATCAGTATGTTCGTCAGCGTCTTCATATCAAGCCTCATTCCCCGCCACGATGCTCATCACCGCCATGCGCACCGCAATGCCAAAGGTCACCTGCGGCAGGATCACGCTCTGGGCACCGTCCACCACGGCGGAGTCAATTTCGACCCCACGGTTAATCGGCCCCGGGTGCATCACGATGCAATCCGGCTTGGCCAGTTGGAGTTTCTCCGGCGTCAGGCCATAACTCTTGAAAAACTCATAACTTGACGGCAGCAGCGCGCCACTCATGCGCTCATTTTGCAGGCGTAACATGATGATGACGTCACAACCCCGAATGCCCTCTTCCAGCGTGTGGCACACGCGCACGCCCATCTGCGCCATGTCGGCCGGCACCAAGGTCTTCGGGCCGACCACCCGCACCTCGGCACAGCCGAGTGTGGTGAGGGCATGAATGTCGGAGCGGGCGACACGCGAGTGCAGTACATCACCGACGATGGCCACCGTCAGGTTGGAAAAATCCTTCTTGAAATGCCGGATGGTGTACATATCGAGCAAGCCTTGCGTCGGGTGCGCGTGGCGTCCGTCACCGGCATTGATCACATGCACATGCGGCGCCACATGCTGCGCGATCAGGTACGGCGCTCCCGACTCACTGTGCCGCACCACAAACAGATCGGCGGCCATGGCACTCAGGTTGGCAATCGTGTCCAGCAGCGATTCGCCTTTGGAGGCCGATGACCGGGCGATGTCCAGGTTGATGACATCGGCACTCAAACGCTTGGCGGCAATCTCGAAGGTGGTGCGGGTGCGGGTCGAGTTTTCGAAAAAGAGGTTGAACACGCTCTTGCCGCGCAACAGCGGTACTTTTTTGACTTCACGATCATTGACGCTGACAAAATTGGCCGCCGTGTCCAGCACCTGGGTCAGGATGCTCTTGGGCAAACCCTCGATCGAGAGCAGGTGAATCAACTCACCGTTTTTATTCAGCTGGGGATTGCGCTTGTACAGCATGGCTTAGTGGGTCTCGACGTTAAAACTGAACACGCCGGCGTCACTGCGTGCCAACGCCAATGATTGATTGGCAGGGACGGCGACGCGGGCCGCACACACGTCGGCCTGAATCGGCAACTCACGCCCGCCCCGGTCCACTAGCACCGCCAGTTTGACGCTGGCCGGCCGCCCGAAGTCAAACAATTCGTTGATCACCGCGCGGATGGTGCGCCCGGTGTAGAGCACGTCATCCAGCAGAATGATGTGCGCTTCATTCACGTCAAAGTCAATCTGCGTCTGCCCCCCTGCGGTCATGCCACGGCGGGCGAAGTCGTCGCGGTGCATGGCGGATGAGATGATACCGGGGCGCTCCGGCAGGTTCATGTCGCGCTGCAAGCGCTCGGCCAGCCAGACCCCACCGGAGGTCACCCCGATCAGATGCATGTCGGGGCGATACAGCTTGCGCACCCCGGCCAACAGGTCAAGGTACAGCGCCTCAGCGTCCACGCTCAGTGTGCTCATGGAATACTCCTCAAAAACTGTTCCAGAATAATGCAGGCAGCGGCGGCATCGGCATCCTTGGCACCCATGGCCAGCGCCTCGGTGGTGGTGTAGCGCTCATCCACCTCAAACACCGGCAACTTGAAGCGGCCGTGCAACTGGCGCGCAAATTTTCGCGCCCGCAGCGTGTTCTCGTGTTCTGCCCCATCCGGGTGAAACGGCACGCCCACCACCAGCGCATCGGGCTGCCATTCGCGCAGCCGCTCGGCAATCTTGACAAAACGCGCGTCCCCCTCGGCCTTGATCGTGCCTTGCGGCTGGGCGGTGCGCATCAGTCGGTTGCCCACGGCGAAGCCGGTGCGCTTGAGGCCGAAATCAAGGGCCAAAAAGGTCTGCAGCCCAGCCGGTACAGAAACCGGTAGATTCAAGGGTGTAGCCATGGGCGTGGGCAATTCGTTCATGCATGCCCCACATCAGGCGACAGCATCCACGGCGCCACGCCGAGCAGCAGCAGCGCCTGGTCATAGCGCTGCGCCACCGGTGTATCAAAGATGACACTGCTACTGGCGACGACGGTCAACCAGCTGTTGTCTGACAGTTCGGACTCCAACTGCCCCCCGCCCCAGGCGGCGTAACCCAGCGAGACCAGCACTTTGCGTGGCCCGGCCCCAGTGGACAATGCCTCCAGCACATCCTTGGACGTGGTCATCTCCAGTCCGCCCGGAATCACCATGGTCGAGGCATAGACAGACTCAGCCGGTTTGTCCGCGGCCGCAAAGATAGGCTCATGCAAGACAAAGCCCCGCTCCGTCTGCACCGGCCCGCCCTGAAACACCGGCGCATCCGACAGGTCGCGCCGACCCAGCGGCAACTCGACCTTTTCAAACAGCCGTTTCAAGTCCATGGCACCGGGCTTGTTGATCACCAACCCCAGCGCCCCCCGCGCACTGTGCTCACACACATAAACCACGCTGCGGGAGAACATCTCATCCCGCAATCCAGGCATGGCGATCAGAAAATGATTCGTCAGATTAGTAGGGGCAAAATCTCCGGGCATGCAACAATTTTAACGGTGAACATGAATAAGCAATTCGACACAGGTTTGATGTGGTTTCGGCGCGATTTGCGCATCATTGATAACGCGGCCTTGTGTATGGCGTTGAACGCCTGCCGACAGCTCCATTGCGTTTTTATATTTGACCGGGAAATACTGGACACGTTGCCACGCGCCGATCGACGGGTGGAATTCATCCGTGAATCCTTGTGCGAACTCGATGAGAACTTACGCAAACTCGGTGGCACTCCGGGCGCGGGCCTGATCGTGCGCTTCGGGCGCGCCAGTGAGGAAATCGTGGCGCTGGCCCAAACCTTGCACGTCGCGTCGGTCTTTGCCGCGCACGACTACGAGCCGCAGGCGGGGCAACGCGACGCCCGGGTGCGCAGCGCGCTGGCCGACGCCGGTATTGCCTTGCAGACCTGCAAAGATCATGTGGTATTTGAACGTCGGGAAATCCTGAGCAAAACAGGGACACCATATGGTGTTTTCACCCCTTACAAAAACACTTGGCTGGCCACCGTCACCCCGGATCACTTGCGCAGCCATGATGCGGCACCATTCGCCGCCGTCTTGGCGCCGCGACCGGTTGGCCTGCAACAGGCGGTACCAACCTTGGCCGATCTGGGCTTTGAAAAAACCAACCTGAGCGTCCTCAAGATCCCCACCGGGGCCTCGGGTGCGCGCCAGCTGCTTCAAGACTTTTTCGAGCGCATCGACGACTATCACGAAAGCCGTGACTTCCCCGCCGTCAAGGGGCCCAGCTACCTCAGCGTGCACCTGCGTTTTGGCACCGTGTCCATCCGCCAGCTGGCAACGATTGCCTGGCAGCGGCAAATTCAGGGTAGCCAAGGTGCGTCCGTCTGGCTGGGCGAGTTGATTTGGCGCGACTTTTATTTTCAGATTCTGTCCAACTTCCCGCACGTGGCCCAGGGGGCCTACAAACGCGAGTACGACGCCATTTCGTGGGAGCGTGGCCCTCACGCCGAGGCATTGTTCAAGGCGTGGTGCGAGGGGCGCACCGGCTATCCGCTGGTCGATGCCGCCATGGCCCAGATCAACCAGACCGGCTATATGCACAACCGCTTGCGCATGGTGGCGGGCAGTTTTCTGGTCAAGGATCTCGGTATTGACTGGCGCTGGGGTGAACAATACTTCGCCCAACACCTCAATGATTTTGATTTATCCGCCAATAACGGCGGCTGGCAATGGGTCAGCTCCAGCGGCTGTGACGCACAACCGTACTTCCGCATTTTCAATCCAGTCAGTCAAAGCGAAAAGTTTGACCGCGAGGGCAAGTTCATCCGCCGCTATCTGCCGCAACTCGCAAAACTGCCCAACAAAGCGCTGCACGCGCCATGGACCGCCAAACCAGCGGAGCTGCAATTGGCGGGCGTGACCCTGGGCCAGAACTACCCCATGCCCATCGTGGCACACCATGAGGCACGGGCGCGGACACTGCAACGGTATGCCGTTGTCAAGAAGTCAATTCCGACACCCTAGATGGCCAATTTGCTAGCTATTTAGCAGCAAACAAGTCACGGCAGACAAGGGCTAAGATCACTTTCATGCCTCCATCGTCGCAGCGCAGTACTGCCGCACCAAAGCAATCAGTTCGTCCTCCGAATACGGCTTGCCCAGATAGTGATCAACACCCAGCGCACGCGCATGCTCACGATGCTTCTCGGCAATACGCGAGGTGATCATGATGATGGGGAGGTCGCGCAGTTTGGCGTCCGCCCGGATATTTCGCGCTAGATCGAAGCCATCCATGCGTGGCATTTCGATGTCGGACAATACGACGGCAGGTTTTTCCTCCTGCAAACGCTCCAGTGCCTGCAAGCCGTCGGCCGCCAACGCCACGCGAAACCCTTCGCGTTTGAGCAGGCGCTGGGTGACGCGGCGCACCGTGATCGAGTCGTCCACCACCAGCACCAATGGCATCTGGCTGACACCGGCCAGCAGGGCCATCTTGGGTACGGCCGCAGAAGAGGCCAACGCGCCCACCGCCGGGTCAGCATGACGCTTGAGTTGACGCGCTTGTTCTCCGTAAACGGTGGCCAGCGCTACCGGGTTGTAGATCAGGACCACCGCGCCCGACGCCAGCACCGACATGCCGGTTAGGCCGGGCAGTCGGGACAGCTGAGAGCCGAGATTTTTGACAACCACCTCCTGATTGCCAAGCACCTCGTCAACGTGCGCGGCCAAGCGTTGACCCGCGCTGCGGAAAATGGCGACAGCCAAGGTTTTGGTTCTTGCCTCACCACTTTGCGATGATGCCTGCAGCAAGGCCCCGGCCCAGAAAAACGGAACTTTTTCGCCGCTGAATTCAAACACATTGTCTTGATATGCCTGCTCCAGATCAGCCGCGGGCACCCGACGCACCATCTCGACCAAATTTGCCGGCACGCCGATCACCAGATCGCCCATGCGCAGCATAACCACCTGTGTCACCGCCGTGGTGAGAGGCAGCACCAGCTTGAATGTCGTTCCCTGTCCGCGTTCCGTCGATGTTGCAATGCGACCACCCAGTGCGTTGACCTCGGCCCGCACGACATCCATGCCAATGCCACGACCGGAAAGCTCGGTGACTTGCGACGCCGTGGAAAAGCCGGGGGTGAAAATCAGATTGGCCACCTCCGAATCGCTTAACGACTGTTCCCCGGAAATATGACCCTCGGTCTGTGCTTTCTGGCGAATTCGCGCCAGGTCGAGACCGGCACCATCGTCACTGAACTCAACGGTCACATCGTTGCTTTGTTGCTGAACGTTGATGGTAATGGTGCCCGCCGCCGGCTTCCCGGCGTCGGCGCGAACCGCCGGAGTCTCGATACCATGGGCCACCGCGTTGCGCAACAAATGCTCGAACGCAGGCGCCATCCGATCCAGCACGCCACGATCCATATCCAGTGAGCCGCCCTGGATGTGGAGTTTGACCTGCTTGCCAGCGTCCTTGGAGGCCTGGCGAACAACACCATACAAACGCTCAGAAATCGCCTCAAACTCCACCATCCGGGTCCGCAGCAAGTCGCGCTGCAACTCACGGGCCTGGCGCGCCTGCGCGATCAAATCATCTTCGGTCCCCTCCACGGTGCGTTGCAGATTGCGCTGCACCGTGGCGACGTCATGTACCGATTCAGCCATCATCCGAGTGAGCTCCTGAACCCGGGTGAAGCGGTCAAATTCGAGCGGATCAAAACCCTGCGCCGAGTCCTTGGCCTGCGCCAATCGTGACTGCATTTGCGACTCGGATTGCACCTCGATATCACGCAACTGGTGTCTCAAACGGTCCAGATTGCCAGTCAATTCACCCAAAGATCCGCGCAACTGGCCCAGACGGGCTTCCAGCCGTGAGCGTGTGATCATGACCTCACCGGCCTGGTTGACCAGACGGTCCAGCAACTGCGAACGCACCCGCACCGTTTGATTGAATGCCTGCCGCAACGGCACTAAAGGCGTGACCGACGCGACCACCGGCGCCAACAATGCACTCGGTTCGCCAGCGGCAGACACCAGCGCAGCAGGTGAGGCAAGGGAAATTGTCTCTTCGGGCAACGGACCTGCTTCTGGCAGACTCAAGGCTTGTTCAGGCGTGGCGCGCAGCCGATCAAAATGAGTTTGGAGTGCATCAAAACGGGCCAGCAAAGGCTCCAACTGAGGCGCCTGCAACAATTCCGTCCCCAGCTGCTCAATGGCTGACTCCATGCGGTGCGTCATCTCACCCAGATGCATGGCACCGGCCAAACGCGCGCTACCTTTGAGCGTGTGCAGGACACGCAGCACTTCACTGCGGGCGCCGAGGTTGTCCGGGCGCGCCGTCCATTGCCTCAACGCCCCCCCAAGCTGCGGCAGCAGTTCAAGCGCTTCTTCGTCAAAAAACGGGAACAGGTCAACATCAAGTGCGTCGAGCACATCAATGTCATCATCTTCATCATTGATGAGCACACGGAGTGCACCGATATCAGACGAGAACACCACCGGCACCGCGAGACCCGGATCTGGCATGACGGCTACGGCAGTCACGCTGGCGCTTGTCAGCGCAACAGGGGCTTCCGACGGCTCGCTTGCCTGCGCCACTTCAACAGCCGGGATCTGACCAAAACCAGACTCGGCAGGGATTTCCGGCTCAACCGGCTCAACCATTTGCTCGACGTACAAACTGCCCGCGCTGCCCCCTGCAATGGCAGCAAATTGAATCGCCAAACTGGTTTTGAGGGCATCGAGAAGCGTTTGATCGGGCTCCTTGAGGAAGCCGGCTGCAAATTGATGCAGCAGGCGACGAATGTCTTCTGCCGCCTCAATGAATAGTTGGGCGTGCGCTGGGGTGCTTTGCGCATGCAGTTGCATATGCTGCAAGGCTTGTTCCAGTGCCCGGGCAATTTCGGATAAGGCAAAAAACCCCACAGTTGCCGAACTGCCGGACAGCGAATGCGCCAGCCCAACAGCGCTATCAGAAACAGGCCGGTGCAACTCCAACGCCCATTCGCTCAACTCGGTGAGCAAGCGGCGAGACCATTCATCCGCCTCATTCAAGTAAACGTTGTAAAGCGGAATCCCGATGCGCAAAGTTCCGATCACCTTGACCTGGTCTTCCAGATCCGGGCTCACCAAGCTCGCCGGTTGGGGCTCCGGCTCGACGGCGGTTGCAGCAGCCGCCAGCTCGCCAAGTTCGGACGGCAATGCATCCTCTTGGGCGCGGGCAACTACCACCTCAGAAGGTGTTTCCGCGACTTCGGCGACATTGCCAAAATCAAAATTAAGCAGCGCCAGCGGCTCTGCCTCCGTTGCTGCCACCGATGGCGATGCGGCATCAAAAACTTGGGTGGCAACGAAATCAAATAGTTGAGCTGAGTCAAGATCAAGATGCGGCGTCTCAGCCTGCACTGCCACCGGCGCCTCTTCGCCCGGCAACACGAGCGCAACCACGCTGTTGTCAACGCGCAGACCATCTGCGGCCTGGCGAAATACCTGCGCATTCCACCGCGCGTCATCAGCCGTCGCAATGTCCTCCACCCAGCGACCAAATCCATGCAGGGCCTTATCCGCCAGACTGATCAACTCCTGGCTTGCAGGTTTTTGCTCCGCCAGCCAGCTATTGAGCAATTGCTCCATGGACCAGGCCGCTTCACCAAACTCATTGAGACCGACCATCCGCGCGCTGCCCTTGAGCGTGTGAAAGGCCCGTCGGAGCGTGGTTTGTTGACCCAAATCGGTGGCGTCTTCGACCAGATCCCGGGTGGCCGCCAACCCGGTTTGAACCACGTCCCGGGCCTCTTCCAGAAAGATATCCTTTAATTCCATCCCATCATCGTCAATCGTCTCGACTGCGGCCGCGCCCGCCATCACAGGTTCTTGCGGCAGAACGGTCAAAACGGTCAAAACGGCAGTCGGAGCAGGCTCTTCAACGCTGAGATCCGCTGGCGGGCTTACCGCCAGCGCCTCGACGACGGCAGCAACATCAAGGGCAGTGCTCTCAACACCCGTACCCACCACCGGGGCCTTCTCCACAGTCTTCTCGCGCCCCATCAAGGTCTTGAACTCACCCAGTTCTTCGTCATAGACAAAGAGTTTTTTGGCAAGCGCGCGCTGGTAACTCAGCATGTCAATCAAGAACCCGAGCGCGCCCAGGCTGTTGCCCAACTTCTCGAAAATACCGGTACGCGCGGACTCAGCGTCAATGTCGTCAACCAGGAATTTCTCGACACTGCCACGCATGCGCAACGATGCCAGCGCGGCCTGGTCAAGACCCAAAACCGAGAACACGCCTCGCATCTGTGCCAGCTGACTGGGAACTTCGTGCAGCGGCACTTTGTCCAGGGGATTGCGAAAGAACAAGTCGAGCGATTTTTCAACCTGTCCGAGCGTCGTTCGCAGCTCGTCAACCACGCTACCCATGATCTGACGATCACTGACCCGGCGGTACAGATCTTCCATCCATCCCTCTAGCGGCTCCGGTTGCCCCCCCGCATTGACATGCTCCAGCCGCTTGGCAAGACTGGCACTGCATTCCGCCATGTGTGAGTCGGTCGGATCCAGGTCTTCATATGCGGCCTCCAGATACAGCACGGCTGTCGCCACTTCCATCGCCAGTGCCGGCGTAGGCGCCTCCCCCGAACGGGCGGTGGTTTCAATGGCCTGTGTCAAAGCCCGCACCAGACCGCTACTTTCGGGGTGCAGTTTCAAGACCGAATCGGTCACCAGGCTGAACTGGTCCGTTGCCACCTTCAATCTGTTGGTATCCCCCCCGGCGAGCGCCGACCAAGTCTCGGTTGCCGCTGCGATCCGTTTGCGGGCCTGCACCAGCAGCGCCGGATCGAAACGACCAAACTGGGGCGTCTCATAATCAAATGGCTTGGTCTGGGTCAACCCATAGGCGGCGCGAACTGCGGCGAGCACCGGCGCATCGGCCACCGCTGCTGGGACAGCTTGCGCACAGAAAAACAGCAAATCCTGCACCAGGCGCTCAGAAATACCCGGCTCGCCGCGCGCCAGCGTTCGGTATTGGAGAAGAATTCGGGAGGCAGCCCGTTTGCCGTAAACATCCGGGGGGCAAAGACCCAAGGACACCGCCTCAAAATAGGCCGCACAAATCTTCCAGAAAACGCGCGCTTCCAGCGCACTTTGTTCCGCCGCAAAACCCAGACTGATGTCGCGCATGGCCTCTGCGGCGCCCACATCACCTGACTTGACGATTTTCAGGACCAAGCCGTCGAGACGGGCCCGAACCGCTGAGTCATAAGCAAAAGGTGCCACCTCTTGCGGCACGACAACATCAATCCAGCGCCATTCGAACGGCCACAAATCCGCTGGGTGCACACGCTCCTCGCCCACCAGCGCCAGCACGTCGCGGTACTGAGGAAACAAGGCTACGGACGACGCGTTCTTTCCCTTCAGAACACCTTCCAGATATTCCGTCAGCGCAAAGCTGGCACGCTCCACCTTGTTGGCCGCGTCATCGCTGCACAGCTCGGGGCGTTGCACAAACTTCTGCGCCAGTGCCTCCATGGCACGCAAGACCTTGGCCGGTGCCGCCATGCCCACCATCTCCAGGGCACCAACCGCCTGATGAAGTTGCTGCCGGGCAATACGTAATTGGCTGGCATCGAGTGCCGCCAGATCAGACCCCCGTGCCAATTCGGCATCGCGCACAAACCGACGCAGGGCCTTGGTGGCGCCATCGAGCGATTTGCGCAACTCGTCGAGCACCCAGGCCAAAGGCCCAAGGTCGATGGTCGCGAGTTCATTGTCGCCAGTCAGGGCAGCGTTCGGTTGCATGGGGTCGTGCACTCCTGGAGATAACAAGTTCCGATTGGCGAGACTCAGGCAATCTTGAACCGTGATACCGACTGGCGTAATTCTTCCGCCATTTTCGAGAGCTCGCGGACTTGCGCCGCAGTGGAGCGCGTACCTTCTCCGGTCTGCTCGGTCACAGCAAAAATGTGCTGGATGTTGTCCGCCACCACATTGGCCAGGTTCGCCTCCCGTGAGGTTGAATTGGAAATCTGTTCGATCAATTCGGCCAGACGCCGCGACACCTGGTCAATCTCAGACAGGGCGGTACCGGCATTGTCAGACAGCTTTGCCCCCTCCACCACGCCCTGGGTAGAGCGCTCCATGGCGCCCACCGCATCCTGGGTATCGGTTTGAATGGCTTTGACCAGCGCAGAAATCTGGCGCGTGGCGTCGGCCGATCGCTCGGCCAGCCGCTGCACCTCTTCGGCCACCACGGAGAAGCCCCGACCGGCCTCACCGGCGGAGGCGGCCTGAATGGCCGCATTCAGCGCCAGCACGTTGGTCTGCTCGGTAATGTCGGAGATCAGCTCCGTGATTTCACCAATTTCCTGGGACGACTCGCCGAGGCGCTTGATCCGCTTGGACGTTTCCTGAATCTGGTCCCGGATGGAGTTCATGCCGCCAATGGCATTTTGCACCGCCACCAAGCCCACCTCAGCGGCGCGCAACGACTGTCGGGCCACGGAGGCGGACTCCTGCGCCTGCACCGATACGTCATTAATTCGGGACGCCATCTCCACCACCGAGCGGCCGGTTTCCCGGATTTCATGCAGTTGCTCGTTGGATGCGGCCAACAGCTCGGTTGAAGTTGTGTCCACATCCGCCGTGGTTTGCGCCACCCGGGCCGCGGTGTTTTGCACGTTACCCACCAGGGATCGCAATTCTTCCACCGTGTAGTTCACTGAATCGGCGATGGCCCCCGTGATGTCCTCGGTGACGGTCGCCTCCTGTGTCAAATCCCCCTCTGCAACCGTCTGCAATTCATTCATCAAACGCAAAATGGCCGCCTGATTGGCATCATTCACCCGTTTGGCCTCTTGCTCCTGGCGCTCGGCATCCACGCGCTGTGCCTCTGCGGCGACTTGGCGCTTGCGGCTGTCCTGCAGCTGAACATAGGACAGGCCAACCGCGCAAAGCAGCGCCAGCAAGGCCGACCCCACCAGCATCGACAAAGCTGCGACGCCAAGACCCGTATGTGACGAGAGTTTGCCCTGCAGCGCTTCAAGATCTCGACGCAGCGGTTCGCTGTCCGCCACAATGGAAACCTGCGCCTCACGTGCGGAAACGAGCCCCTGCAGATTGCCCAGAATAGCGCCGGCCTGCGTGCGGGTCTCCTCATACAGCTTGATCAAGGCCGCCAACTGCTCACGCGTTTGCGGATCTTTCGAGGCGGTTAAACGCAACTCGGGACTGCCATCGAGCAGACCGTGTGCAATTTCCTTGAATGAATTCAAATCCTTGCCCAGCAGGAAAACCGCCTCCGGACTCACCCCCTCAACCGTCAAGAACTCATTGGATGACTTGCCAATACGCTGCGTCAACATCACCAACTGACCTGCAGCCGATATCTCTGTCGCCGCGGCATCTTGCTGCAACTTCAGGGACGACACCGTCTCTGCAATTTCCAGAAGATCTGACGACTGTCGATTGATGAGACGAAGCGCCGCCCCCACCTGCGTCAGGATTTTCTGCTGCGACATCACAATCGCCGCATTCTTTTCGGCCCGCTCCACCAACGGCATGATTTTGTCCAGCTCCGACTGATAGTCTGCGCTCAGGGCATCCAGATGCAGCTGTTCGTCGCCGGCTTTCAGACCGCGTACCGACTTGGCCAGAACACCCGCACTCTCGGCCACCTCGGGAAATGCCTGCGCACCGCCCACCAAGGCCTGTGAAACTGACTTTGCCAGCCGTTGTGACTGCATCAGAGACTGCCCCGTGGCCTCCATCTGCTGCGCCCCCCTGTCCCCCTGACTTAAGGTAAACAAGGTCACCACAGCGAGCACGACCAGCGCCGATCCCAGCAGAATCATCAATAGCCGCTGATGCTGGACCACCGTTTTCTTGCCGAGAAGCGGAAGGGAAATCAGGTCGGTTGATTCTTCATCAGACCCGCCGCCTTGGTCCATCTCTGTTCCGCTCTGCATTTGCTCGGTCACCCCCGGATCGACCGCGTCCGGCATACCCAGGCTCAACCGGGAATCCTGCTCGGATTCAGGTGCTTTTTTGGCAAACAGATTTTTCAGTTGATCGACGACGGACATGATGAGACCTTAGGAAGAAACTTAAGCGCTAATACTGAGAAATTCGGGCATTTGAGACAAAGACTGCAGATTGATTTCCTGCCAGTGCGTCCCGTTGAGGTCAGTAAGCCGGCTTCCGAAATAGACCGGAGAACCCTCAGGCGACGCCACGGCCTCGGAGAACGCTTCACGCTTGCGAAGCCCCGCCAAGCCGTCCACCAGCAAAGCACAATTGAGTTCTAGCGCCGCATTGAAGGTAATGACACTGGCCTGCGCGAGTGACTGCTCGGTTCTGGTCCGTATCGCGCCGTCACCAATGAAACTGGCCAGGTCAACCACACCGTAAAGCCCACCGCGATGATTAATCACCCCCATGAACCAGGGACGGGAGTAAGGCACCACCTGAACGTTGGTCAGCGGGAAGATTTCGCCAGATTGCGCCAGCGGGAAGAGGTAGTTTGCCTCACCTGCCTTGACCGCCAGCCAGGAAGCTGAAACGCCCTCAGAACGAGCGGCCTGCAAGCGACTGGCAAGGCGTGTCTGGAGTTCTCGGAGAGCTTCGCGATTAGCCATGCCGTTCTGAGGATTTCAACCCAAAGCCTTGATCTTGACAAACAGCTCGGCCGGATCAACCGGTTTGGTGATGTAGTCACGCGCACCTTGACGCATACCCCATACCCGGTCCGTCTCGAGATTTTTGCTGGTGCATATGATGATCGGAATATCCGCGTACTCGGGAGTCCGATTGATGGAGCGCGTCAGTTGAAAGCCGTTTTGACCTGGCATCACCACATCCATGAGGATGAGGTCGGGCTTCTCTTCGGCCAGCCGGCGAAGAGCCTCATCAGCCCCCTCTGCCGTGCGAACCGACATGCCGTTCTTCTGCAGCAAATCTGTCATGAACATCAACTCGGTTTTCGAGTCGTCCACGATCAGCACTTTTTGGATCGCCATCAATTTACTCCTTGCATCGCTGCGCCAAACTGTTGCACAGCCTGCAGCAACTGGTCTTTAGTGAACGGTTTTGTCAAATAATCCTGCGCGCCGACCATTCGGCCGCGCGCCTTGTCGAACACACCATCCTTGGACGACAGCATGACCACGGGGACAGCCGAGAACCTGGCATTGCGCTTGATGATGGCGCAGGTCTGGTAGCCATCCAGCCGGGGCATCAAGATGTCGCAAAAAATGAGATCGGGCTGGTAGTCATTGACCTTGGCCAGTGCATCAAAACCGTCCTCGGCGAGCATGACTTCGTGCCCGCCCTGCTTGAGAAAAATTTCGGCGCTGCGCCGGATGGTGTTGCTGTCGTCAATCACCAGAACTTTGAAAGTCGATCCAGTCGTATTCACAAAACAATGCTCCTGAACTGACAATTAACGTTAGCGATGGTACACACCCTCAAGTCAGGGACTCATTCATATTTGCACCATTTCGAAATCGTCCTTGCGGGCGCCACATTCGGGGCAGGTCCAGTTGATCGGCACATCACGCCAAACGGTGCCTGGCGCCACGCCATGCGCGGGATCCCCCGTCGCCTCATCATAGATCCAGCCACAAATCAGACACATCCATGTTTTGGTCTCGCTCACAGCTTAAAGGGCCTTCGAATAGAATGTAATCATTGAATAAAGACGGCATCCGCGATCAACGCGGCGCCCGCCACAACACCATATTCTGCCTGAAGAAAAATACAGGCCTGCCCATGCCCCCCCCCACGGTTTCCCTAATAGCCGAAGACCCGCAGCAAGCGACGCGGCCCGCCTGTGTCATGGTATTCAATGCCAGCGATCCCAGCGGCGCGGGTGGCTTGGCGGCGGATGTCACGGCCATTGCCTCGGTCGGTGCGCACGCCCTGCCGATCGTGACGGGGGCGTACGCGCGTGACACCGCCGAAATTTTCGATCACTTCTGCCTCGACGAAGAGGCGGTGGCGGAGCAGGCACGCGCCGCCCTTGAGGATGTCCCGGTTCAGGTGATCAAGGTCGGCTTTGTCGGCTCGCCGGAAAATCTCGGTGCGGTGGCCGGGATCGCCGCCGACTATGCGGATGTTCCGCTGATCGCCTACATGCCCGACCTGTCCTGGTGGGATGAAATCCAGATTGACCTGTACCTGGACGCCTTCAAGGAATTGATATTGCCCCAGACCACCGTATTGGTAGGAAACCACAGCACTTTGTGGCGCTGGCTGCTGCCTGACTGGAGCATGGAGCACCCGCCGGGCGCACGGGATATCGCCCGCGCCGCAAACGCCTTGGGCGTGCCCTATACGCTGGTGACCGGCATCGCGCTGCCGGACCAGTTCATTGACAACGTGCTGGCGTCGCCGCGGACCGTGCTGGCCAATGAAACATTTGAGCGCTTCGAGGCGGTTTTTTCAGGTGCCGGCGACACCCTGTCGGCCGCGCTGGCCGCCCTGCTGGCCAGCGGCGACGACCTGGCGGAAGCCTTCACGGAAGCACTCAGTTACCTGGATCGCTGCTTGGCAGGCGGTTTTCGTCCCGGCATGGGAAACATCGTGCCGGACCGGCTGTTTTGGGCGCAACCCGAATTTGAACCAGACGAAGAGATCAACCAAGACTCCTCTCCTTCCCTAATTTCCAACCTGGAACTCCCGCCTCATGACACACAACACTGATCACAACCACCTGCTGTTTGAACGCGCCAAGCG
The DNA here is from genome assembly GCA_036835225.1 of Rhodoferax sp. Lineage (GTDB taxonomy): Bacteria > Pseudomonadota > Gammaproteobacteria > Burkholderiales > Burkholderiaceae_C > Rhodoferax. The sequence continues at coordinate 29,334 of DAITMI010000001.1, forward strand.
GGTGATCCCCGGTGGCGTCAATTCACCGGTCCGGGCCTTCAAGGCCGTCGGGGGCACGCCACGCTTTGTCAAACGCGCGCACGGCGCCTATTTTTGGGACGCCAATGACCAGCGCTACATTGACTACATCGGCTCCTGGGGGCCGATGATCCTGGGTCACGGCCACCCGGCCGTGGTGCAAGCGGTGCAAGCCGCGATACTGGAAGGCTTCTCGTACGGCGCCCCGACCGAGCGCGAAGTGGAACTGGCGGAAGAAATTCTGCGACTGGTGCCGTCCATGGACATGGTGCGCCTGGTCAGCTCTGGCACCGAGGCCGCGATGAGCGCCATCCGCTTGGCGCGTGGCGCCACCGGCCGCAGCAAGATCATCAAGTTTGAAGGCTGCTACCACGGCCATGCCGACGCGCTGCTGGTCAAGGCTGGCTCGGGGCTGGCGACCTTTGGCAACGCCACCAGCGCGGGCGTGCCTGCGGAGGTGGTGCAGCACACGCTGGTGCTCGAATACAACAGCATCGAACAACTGGAACAAGCCTTTGCCTTGCACGGGCCTGGGATCGCCTGCCTGATGATTGAGCCGATTGCCGGCAACATGAACTTTGTGCGCGCCTCGGTGCCCTTCATGAAACGCTGCCGCGAGCTCTGCACCGAGCATGGCGCCTTATTGGTGTTTGATGAGGTCATGACCGGGTTTCGCGTCGCGCTGGGCGGTGCCCAAAGCGTCTATGCCCGCGACCTCCCCGGCTTCGAGCCCGACATCACGGTGATGGGCAAGGTCATCGGCGGTGGTATGCCCTTGGCCGCCTTTGGTGCCAAGCGGGCGGTGATGGAGCAGCTGGCGCCGCTGGGCGCGGTGTACCAGGCCGGCACGCTGTCGGGCAACCCGGTGGCCACCGCCTGCGGCCTGGCCACCTTGCGCGAAATTCAAAAGCCGGGGTTTTACGAGGACTTGGCGCGCAAAACCCGTTTGCTCGTGGCCGGCCTGACCGAGGCGGCCCAGCAGGAAGGCGTCCCTTTTTGCGGCGACAGTGAAGGTGGCATGTTTGGCTTCTTCCTGTTCGACGCACTGCCGCAAAACTATGCCCAGGTCATGAAGACCGACAGTGCCCGCTTCAATCAGCTGTTCCATGGACTGTTGGACCGCGGCGTGTACATCGCGCCCGCGCTGTATGAGGCCGGTTTTGTCAGCGCCGCACACACCGACGACGACATTGCAGTCACCGTGGCGGCGGCGCGCGCGATTTTCAAATTGCTACCAAGACAATAGCTATCTACGCATAGTACACGCGGGCTATAGCCATATTTCTCATAAAAAAAGCGGCCTGCGCCGCTTTTTTTATGGCCACCGCTAATGCGGTGCCAGCGACGGCTTAGTGCCGGAAATGGCGCACGCCCGAGAAGACCATGGCGACACCGCGCTCGTCGGCAGCGTCAATCACTTCCTGGTCGCGCATGGAGCCACCCGGCTGGATGATGCAGGTGGCACCGGCATCCACCACCACGTCCAGGCCATCGCGGAACGGGAAGAAGGCGTCGCTGGCCACGGCCGTGCCACTCAGCGACAGCTGCGCGTGCTGGGCCTTGATGCTGGCGATGCGGGCGGAGTCCAGGCGGCTCATCTGGCCGGCGCCGACGCCCATGGTCATGCCGTCTTTGCAGAACACAATGGCGTTGCTCTTGACGTACTTGGCCACTTTCCAGGCAAACAGCAGGTCTTGCAACTGCTCCGCCGTGGGTTGCACCTTGGTGACGACCTTGAGGTCGGCGAGCGTCAGCTCATGGTTGTCGGCCGTTTGCATCAGCAGGCCGGAGCTGACGCGCTTGATGTCCACTGCGTTGCGACCCAGGTTGCCATCGGCCGGCAGGCTGATTTTCAGGATGCGCACGTTGACCTTGCTCTTGAACACCGCCAGCGCCGCGGGCGTGTAGTCCGGTGCCATCAGCACTTCCACAAACTGCTTGGCGACTTGCAGCGCGGCACGCTCATCCAGTGGCCGGTTGAAGGCAATGATGCCGCCAAACGCCGAGATCGGGTCGGTCTGGAACGCCTTGCTGTAGGCGGTCAAAGGGTCGGTCCCGACCGCCACGCCGCAGGGGTTGGCGTGCTTGACGATGACGCAGGCGGCTTCCTTGCCGGCGTCAAAACTCTTGACGCATTCCCAGGCGGCGTCGGCGTCGGCGATGTTGTTGTAGCTCAGCTCCTTGCCCTGCAACTGCTGCGCGGTGACCAGTGAGCCGGGCGCCGGGTACAGGTCGCGGTAGAAGGCGGCCTGCTGGTGCGGATTTTCGCCATAGCGCAGGTCCTGCAGCTTGGTGAACTGGCTGTTGGACTGCGCCGGGAACAACTGGCGCGACGGCGTGTTGTTGCCCTCTTCAAAGTTGACCGAGGACAAGTAGTCGCTGATGGCACCGTCGTACTGGCTGATGCGGTTAAACGCCGCCACCGACAGGGCAAATTTGGTCTTGAGAGTGAGGCCACCGGCGTTCAGTTCGGCCAGCACGCCTTCGTATTGCGACGCGTCGGTCAACACGCCCACGTCTTTCCAGTTCTTGGCGGCACTGCGCACCATAGCGGGGCCGCCGATGTCGATGTTCTCGATCGCATCTTCCAGCGTGCAGCCGGCCTTGGCGACGGTCGCCTCGAACGGGTACAGGTTGACCACCAGCAGGTCAATGGTGTCGATGTGGTGCGCTGTGAGCGCCGCCATGTGCTCCGGCAGGTCGCGCCGGGCCAGCAGGCCGCCATGCACCTTGGGATGCAGGGTCTTGACGCGCCCGTCCAGCATTTCGGGAAAACCCGTCAGTTCGGCCACCTCGGTCACGGGCAGGCCTTTTTCTGCCAGCAATTTGGCGGTACCACCGGTGGAAATGAGCTTGATGCCCAGGGCGTGCAGCGCCTGCGCAAATTCAACGATGCCGGTTTTGTCGGAGACGGATAGGAGTGCGTTCATGGGTATCAAAAATGTAATCGGTAAAGGGTGGTGGCCATCAACGGCCGAATTTTGCTTATTTGATGAGCTTGTGTTCCAGCAGCTTTTTGCGCAGGGTGTTGCGGTTCAAACCCAGCCATTGCGCCGCTTTGGATTGGTTGTTGTCCGCATGCTGCATGACGACTTCCAGCAGGGGTCTTTCGACCACATTGACCAGCATGACGTACATGCCGTCCGGCTCGGTTCCGTGCAAGTCCCGGAGATAGCCCTCCAGACTGGTGCGCACGCACTCTTCAATGTTTTTTTTGCTCATACCGCCGTCTCCATATGTTCTTCGTCCTCACTTGCCAAACCATGCGGAACGACCTCCGGCACCCGGTCCATGCGGTCGTTCAAGCCATCAAAAAAATCAGCCACGGCCGCCACCTGCTGGCCGCAGTCCTCGATCACATTCATGCGCGCCCGAAAGTCCTCCCCGCCCGGCAGGGACTTGATGTACCAGCCAATGTGCTTGCGCGCGGTGCGTACGCCAGAGAACTCGCCATACAGGTCGTAATGATCTTGCAGGTGGTCCAGCAGCAACTGCTTGACTTCGGCCACCCGCGGCGGCGCCAGCAGGGTACCGGTCGCCATGAAATGCGCCAGCTCGCGAAAAATCCAGGGCCGCCCTTGTGCCGCGCGGCCAATCATCACCGCATCGGCCTGGGTCGCCGCCAGCACCTGGCGGGCTTTCGCGGGCGTATCGATATCGCCATTGGCCACCACGGGCACCCCCACCGCCGCCTTGACGGCGGCAATGGTGTCGTATTCGGCCTGCCCACCATAACCCTGTTCGCGCGTGCGCCCATGCACCGCGATCATCTGCACGCCGGCGCGCTCGGCGGCCCGCGCCAGTACCACCGCATTTTTTTGCGACTGACACCAGCCGGTGCGCATTTTGAGCGTGACCGGCACACCGCGCGGTGCACACACCGCCACCACCGCCGCCACGATCGACAAGGCCAGCGCCTCGTCCTGCATCAGCGCGGAGCCAGCCCACTTGCTGCACACCTTTTTGGCCGGGCAGCCCATGTTGATGTCGATGATCTGCGCGCCGCGGTCGATGTTGTAGGCCGCCGCTTCGCCCATCATCAAGGCATCGGTGCCGGCGATTTGCACCGCGATCGGGCCTGGCTCCCCCGCATGATTGGCGCGGCGCGACGTTTTCAGCGTGTTCCACAGGTCCGGCCGGCTGGTGACCATCTCGCTGACGGCATAGCCCGCCCCCAGCTTCTTGCAGAGCTGGCGGAACGGCCGATCGGTCACCCCCGCCATGGGGGCAACAAAGAACGGATTGGCGAGCAAATAGGGACCGATGTTCATGCGAACAAATTGGAGGCAATGAGGCGAAACGGGGTAGTGGAACAGGGCGGGGCAGAACGCCAGACGTCGATTCTAACTGCCCAATATTTCAGCAATTAAAACGCCGTTCGCAGGCCGCGCCGACGGCCTGCCTATACTCACGTCACCATGGACGCCTGGCTTAAACATCTCCTTGAACTGCTTGCACTGCCCGAATTCGGCCTGAGCACGGTATTTGTGGTGTCGTTCATTTCCGCCACGCTCCTTCCCCTGGGCTCCGAGCCGGTGGTGTTCGGCCTGGTCAAGCTCAACCCGGCACTGTTTTGGCCGACCATCCTGGTGGCCACCGCCGGCAACACCCTGGGCGGTGCCGTGACCTGGGCCATGGGGCTGGCGTCGCACAAGGTGGTCGATCGTTACCAGCACTCCAAACACCACCTGCGGGCGCTGGACTGGCTGGAACGCATCGGCCCCAAGGCCTGCCTGCTGGCCTGGCTGCCGGGCGTCGGCGACCCGCTGTGCGCCGTCGCCGGCTGGCTCAAGCTGCCGTTCTGGCCCTGCCTGGCCTACATGGCGATCGGCAAGTTTGCCCGCTACCTGACCATGACGGCCGCGCTGGTGGGGATGTTTGGCGGGTAGGCCACAACGCACGGCCGGGGTGGGGCGGATGCCGGATCACCGCCAAGCAAGCCGCTTGCACCGACCGAATAAGCTATATTTTTGATAGCTTATTACGCATATTCCACGCGGGCTACAGCCCAGTTTCTTATAAATTTCAGGAGCTGAACAGGAAATTCATCACGTCGCCGTCCTTGACGATGTAATCCTTGCCTTCGCTACGCATCTTGCCGGCGTCTTTGGCGCCCTGCTCGCCCTTGTAGGTGATGAAGTCGTCAAAGGCGATGGTCTGGGCGCGGATGTAGCCCTTCTCGAAATCGGTGTGGATCACGCCGGCGGCTTGCGGGCCGGTATCGCCGACATGGATGGTCCAGGCGCGCACTTCTTTCACCCCGGCAGTGAAGTAGGTTTGCAGGCCGAGCAGCTTGTAAGCCGCCACGATCAGGCGGTTCAACCCCGGCTCGTCCTGGCCGATTTCAGCCAGGAACATCTTCTTGTCGTCCTCCTCCATGTCGGCCATTTCGGCTTCCATCTTGGCGCAGATCGCCACCACCGGCGCGTTTTGGCCAGCGGCATAGTCGCACAGCCGGTCGAGAAACGGGTTGTTCTCAAAGCCATCTTCGGCCACGTTGGCGACGAACATCGCCGGCTTGGCGGTGATCAGGAAAAACTGCGTCAGCAGCGGCAGCTCTTCCTTGCTGAATTGCAGGGTGCGTACCGGTTTGGCTTCATTCAAGGCCGCCTGGCATTTCTCCAGAATCGCCACCAGCTTGATGGATTCCTTGTCGCCCGAACGGGCCGCCTTGGTCACCCGGTGCAAGGCCTTTTCCACCGCCTGCAAGTCCGCCAGGCACAACTCGGTCTGGATCACCTCCATGTCGGAGATCGGGTCCACCTTGCCGGCGACGTGAATCACGTTCTCGTCTTCAAAACAGCGCACCACGTTCACAATGGCGTCGGTCTCGCGGATGTGGGCCAGAAACTTGTTGCCCAGGCCCTCGCCGGTGCTGGCACCGGCGACCAGACCGGCAATATCCACAAACTCAACAATCGCGCGTTGCACCTTTTGCGGCTGGACAATGGCAGACAGCGCATCCAGACGCGGGTCCGGCACCTCCACGATGCCCACATTGGGCTCGATCGTGCAAAACGGATAGTTCTCGGCCGCGATACCGGCCTTGGTCAGGGCGTTGAACAACGTGGATTTACCGACGTTGGGCAAGCCCACAATGCCACACTTCAAACTCATGAAAATATCCTTAGAAATCAATATCCCAACTGCAGCATCGAGCCCCATGTGGGCATCGTGAAAGTGCCTGAGGCACGTCTGGAGTGGAATCGTAAAGATCAGTACAAGCCGGCCTGAACGCTGCGTTGACGCAAAGTTTTGTCCTGGTTTTGTCCTGCGGTAATGCTGCCAATTGTAATGATTAGCGAGTCCCTGCTGCTCAGGGCCACAGCTTCAGATGGCCGCATCCTGCGTGATCGCATGCTCAGTGGCTTTGAATTGTTTTCAGTCATCCGGCTTGCCCGCCCAGTCAAACCAGCCACTGCTATAGCCGACAAAAGAAAAAGGCCATCCCATGATGGCCTCAAATTGGGCTTCCCCCGTTTCCCGGTCACATTCAATGACCACCTTTGCCCAAGAAGATCAGTTCAAAAACTTGCTCCAGGTTCCGATGTTATAAACATTCCGGTAGCCGTTCTTCCTTAGCATCAGTTTTGCCATGCCACTTCGTGTTCCGCTCGCACAGCAGAGAACAACCGGGGAGGACTTGGGTATCTCACCGAGTCTGCTTCCCAATTCCTGAAGGGGGATGTTAATGGTTCCAGGAGCGTTCCCATTTGCGAACTCCCCAGCTGATCTGACGTCGACAAAAATTGCGCCGTTCTTCTTGAGTTCTGGCAGCATGGCAATGACTCTTTTTGAATTCCACCACTTGTACGCAAACCAAAGACCCAGAGCCAGGAATGGCCAATACTTTTCAAAAAGACCCAGAAAATCCATATAACTCCTTGTTCGACCGGATGAATGAAGTAGCGAAGGATACCAACGTTGGGCCAGCCCACGATGCCACACGCCAAACTCATGAAAAGTCCTCACCAGTTGAGGACCGCGCTGGCGCGCGCAGCGTCGCTGCGCCCTGTCCCGCAAACCTAAAAAACAAGGCGCTGAGTGTATGCGAGGCGTCTGCGCCCGACCTGCTTGACCCGGATTTTTGCCCGCCTTCTACAATCCCGACCATGACTCAACCCTTTGATATTTGCATTCGCGGCGACGGTATTGTGGGCAGCACGCTGGCCCTGCTGCTGGCGCGTGAACGTCTGCGCGTGGGCCTGGTGTCGCGGCCCCGCCCGGCCACCAGTGGCATTGAGCCGGCGGCTGCGGACGTGCGGGCTTATGCCTTGAACGCCAAATCCCGGGCTCTGCTTGAATCCTTGCGCTGCTGGCCCGATGCCCAGCATGCGACCGAAGTGCTGAAAATGCAGGTCAAAGGCGACGACGGCGGTGAGGTGAACTTCTGCGCTAGCGAGCTCCAGGTGCCCGGTTTGACCTGGATTGTGGACGTGCCGGTGCTCGAAGCCCAGCTGGCCGAGGCGGTGCGTTTTCAGCCGCAAATCGAGGTGCTCGACGCCCCCCAGCCCGCCGCACTGACGGTCATCTGCGAAGGCAAGACCAGCAGCACGCGCGCCGAGTTCGACATCGACTTTGAGGTCACGCCCTATCCGCAAAGAGCGATCGCGGCGCGGCTGGCGTGCGAAGTGCCGCATGCGCAAACCGCGCGTCAGTGGTTTTCGCAGGGCGAAATCCTGGCTTTTTTGCCGCTGGGAGGCCCCCAGGGGAACTCTGTCGCCCTGGTCTGGTCAGTACAAGAAGGCCGTGCGCAGGCACTGGTGGATGAGAGCCCCGCCGACTTCTGCCGGAAGTTGGAGGCTGCCAGCCAGGGCTGTCTGGGCAAACTGACCCTGATCAGTGAACGACGCAGCTGGCCCCTGCAAATGGCGCGCGCCGCCCGTTGGGCCGGAAGCCACGCGGGTAAAGCCTGGGCTTTGGCGGGCGATGCTGCCCACAACGTGCATCCGCTGGCTGGGCAAGGTCTGAATTTGGGGCTGGCCGATGTGGCAGCGCTGGCGGCAACACTGCACGCGCGCGAGTACTGGCGCAGTGTTGGCGATGAAAAGTTGCTGCGGCGCTACGAGCGCTCCCGCAAGGCGGCGGTGCTGGCGATGGGCGCCAGCATGGATGGTTTGCAGCAATTGTTTTCGCACAGTGGCGCCCCGTGGCAAGCTGCCCGCAACTGGGGGATGAATGGGTTTGAGCGTAGCGGCCTGATCAAGCAATGGGTCGCACGCCAAGCCATGGGTTTTTAATGATTGACTGGATAAAAATGAAACTGTTTAAGACAACGTTGATGGCTGCCGCCTTGGCGGCCACTTTGAGCGCCACAGCCCAGGAGGCTACCATTCGCAAGAACTTGGGCGAGCGCATTCCACAACTGCAGAAAATCGACGAGATCAGCAAAAGTCCGATGCCGGGTCTGTATGAAATTCGGATCAACGGCACCGAGATTTATTACACCGACGCCGAGGGCAACTATTTGGTGCAGGGCAATCTGATTGACACCAAGCAGCGTCGCAACCTGACCGAAGAACGCGTGGACAAGTTGACGGCCATCAATTTCGATTCGCTGCCGCTGAAGGATGCATTCACCATCGTGCGGGGCAACGGCAAACGCAAGCTGGCGGTCTTTGAAGACCCCAACTGTGGCTACTGCAAGCGGTTTGAGAAAGACCTGGAAAAAGTGAATAACGTGACCATCCACACCTTCCTCTATCCCATTCTCAGTCCCGATTCGAACGAAAAGTCGAAGGCCATCTGGTGTGCCAAAGACAAGACCAAAGCCTGGCAAGACTGGATGCTACGTGACCTGTTGCCCAGCCCGGCAAGCTGCGACAGCGCCGCCATCGCGCGCAACGTCGAACTCGGACGCAAGTACAAGATCACCGGCACCCCGACACTGGTCTTCGCCGACGGCTCCCGGGTGCCCGGGGCCATTAGCGCGGCAGAAATTGAAAAGCATCTGACGACGACCGCGAAAAACTGATGCCAGCCGCTGCCGTTGGCTATCGCGTGCGGGTGCAGGACCGGCATGCCCATCTGTTTCAAGTCACCTTGACCATTGCGCAGCCCGCCGCGGTGCAGCGGCTGAGTTTGCCAGCGTGGATTCCGGGCAGCTATCTGGTGCGCGAGTTTTCCAAGAATTTGCAGCGATTGCAGGCGAGTCAGGGCGCCAAAGCGGTGGCACTGACACAGCTCGACAAATGCAGCTGGCAAGTCCACTGTTCGACTGAGCAGCCGCTGGTGCTGCGCTACGAAATCTACGCCCTTGACCACTCGGTGCGCACCGCTTGGCTGGACGCAAACCGTGGCTTCTTCAACGGCACCAGCCTGTTCCTGCAGGTGGAAGGCCAGACCGCCTCGCCCCATGAATTGGCGCTGGTGGCGGACACGGCCTTGTCCGGCTGGCAGGTCGCGACCGGACTGACGCCGAAGAAGACCACGAAGAACGGCTTCGGCACCTACCTGGCCGCCAACTACGACGAACTGGTGGACTCACCCGTCGAGATGGGCGCGTTCTGGACTGGCTCGTTTGTGGCGGGTGGCATAGCGCACCGCTTTGTGGTGGCCGGCGCCCCCCCCAGTTTTGATGGTACCCGACTGCTGGCCGACACCCAAGCCATTTGTGAAGCCGAAATCCGGTTCTGGCATGGCACCAAGACCAGCGCCCGCAGCGATAACCAGCCCCCCTTCACGTCCTATCTGTTCATGCTCAACGCGGTGGATGACGGCTATGGCGGCCTGGAACATCGCAACTCGACGGCGCTGATTTGCACCCGCAAAGACCTGCCGCGCCTGAGCAACCCGGCGCTCGCACCGCGCACCGCCAAGGCAAGCGCCACAACACCCCAACCATCCGAGGGCTACACCACGCTGCTGGGCCTCATCAGCCATGAGTATTTTCATACCTGGAACGTCAAGCGGCTGCGGCCGGCCGAGTTCGCCCGCTACGACTATGCCCGTGAGAACTACACGCAGCTGCTCTGGTTTTTTGAAGGCTTCACCAGCTACTACGACGATCTGCTGCTGCGGCGCAGCGGACTGATTGACGACAGCACCTACCTGAAGCTGCTGACCAAGACCATCAACCAGGTGCTGCAGACACCTGGGCGTGCGGTGCAAAGCGTGGCGCAAGCCAGCTTCGACGCCTGGGTCAAGTACTACCGGCCGGACGAAAACACGCCCAATGCCACCGTCAGCTACTACACCAAGGGGTCTTTGGTGGCGCTGTGTCTGGACCTGACGCTGCGGCAAGAGGGAAAAACCTCACTGGATGCCGTGATGCGCGCCGTGTGGCGGCGTTGCCAGGGCGGGCCGATGCTGGAGAGCGACTTGTCCAAGGTGCTGGCGGAACTGTCCGGGCGGTCTTTTGCCAAGGAACTGGCGCGTTGGGTACACGGCACCGCCGACCTGCCGATCAAGGCCCTGCTGGCGGGGCGAGGCATTGCCGTGCTGGAAGAACCGGCCCAGATCGCCCAGCGACTCGGGGTGCGCGTGACCGAGGGCAGCGGGATTCAGCTCAAGGTCGTGTTGCGCGGCGGTGCCGCCGAGCGCGCCGGGTTTGCCGCTGGCGACGAATGGTTGGGCCTTCTGACCGGCAGCGGTAAATCGGCGTCCAGTTGGCGCCTCAGCAAGCTTGATGACCTGCTGCTTTATGCCGGAACCGCCACCAAACTCGGGGCGCTGGTGGCACGCGACAAACGCCTGATGACACTGCCACTGACGCTGCCCAAGGCCGTCACCACCTGGCGGCTGGTGGCGCGTGACAGCAAGCTGATCGGCCAGTGGCTTACCGCCCCTTGAAGTTTGGCGGGCGCTTCTCGCGAAACGCCATGACACCTTCCAGGTAGTCGGCGGTTTTGCCCAGCGCCGACTGCGTGTCGCGTTCCACATCAAGCTGCTGGTTGAGCGTGCGCGTGGTGCTATCCCGCAGGAGGTGACGGGTGGCGACCAGTGCCTGGGTCGGCATGCTGGCCAGGCTCTCGGCCAGCAGGGTGGCAGCGGCGACGCAGTCGTCGGCCACGTCCCAGATCAAGCCCCACTCTTTGGCTTGCGCCGCACTCAATTTGTCACCGGTCATGGCCAGCGCCATGGCCCGCGCCAAGCCGAGCCGCTGCGTTGAAAACCAGGAGCCACCGGCATCGGGAATCAGGCCAATCTTGCTGAAGGCCTGGATGAAACTGGCAGCCGGTGCCGCGATCGCGATGTCACAGGTCATGGCCAGCGAGGCACCGGCACCCGCGGCCACCCCGTTGACCGCGGCGATGGTGGGCATGCGCAGGTTTTGCAGGCGACGCACCGTCGGGTTGAACGCCTGCTCAATGACCGGTCCAGGGTCAGCCCGGGCGAGCAGATCGGGGCCGGGTTCAAAATCAAATTCCGCCAAGTCAGCCCCCGCGCAAAAGCCGCGCCCGGCGCCCGTGATGACCAGCGCGCGGATGGCCGGGTTGGCCTCCGCCCGGTCCAGTGCAGCCCAAAGATCATGGTGCATCTGGCGGGTGAAGCTGTTCAAGGCGTGCGGTCGATTCAAGGTGGCAAGCGCCACACCGCCTTGTTCGGCGTACAAAACAGTAGATTCAGACATTCGGGCAATCCTCAGTTAGCGTTGAAATTTACCATCTCCCGCCCCACCGTTGAGCCCATGATTTCCCTTAGGCATATAGTCACTCCCTAGCAAAAATCCGGAGAGCCGCATGAATTTCGAACTGATCACCGTCCGCACGGAAGCCGATAAAGTGGGCATCGTCACCCTGAACCGCCCCAAGCAACTCAATGCGCTGAACGACCAGTTGATGGACGAGCTGGGTGCCGCCCTGAAAGCCTTTGATGCCGACCCGGCGATTGGCTGCATGATCATTACCGGCAGTGAAAAGGCGTTTGCCGCCGGGGCCGATATCGGTGCCATGGCCAGCTACACCTTCGCCGATGTGTTCAAGGGCGACTACATCACCCGCAACTGGGAACAGATTCGCGGCATCCGCAAGCCCGTCATTGCGGCCGTCAGCGGCTTTGCCCTGGGCGGCGGCTGCGAACTGGCGATGATGTGCGACTTCATCATCGCCGCTGACAACGCCCGCTTCGGTCAACCCGAAATCAAGCTGGGCGTGATCCCCGGCGCCGGCGGCACACAGCGGCTGCCGCGCGCGGTGGGCAAGGCCAAGGCCATGGACATGGCGCTGACCGGCCGCATGATGGACGCGCTTGAGGCCGAGCGTGCCGGCCTGGTCAGTCGCGTTGTGCCGCTGGACAAGTTAATGGAAGAGGCCATGGGCGCGGCACTGATGATCAGTGAGTACTCACAAATTGCCACCATGGCGGCCAAAGAATCGGTCAACCGGGCCTATGAGGGCACGCTGAGCGATGGCATTATTTTTGAACGCCGCCTGTTCCACGCTTTGTTTGCCACCGCCGACCAGAAGGAAGGCATGGACGCGTTTGTGAACAAACGCAAAGCCAATTTCCAGAACCGCTGACGCGTGCCCATTACAACTTGCTATAATTTCGCCCTGTTGGTGATATAGCTCAGTTGGTTAGAGCGCAGCATTCATAATGCTGATGTCGGTGGTTCAAATCCACCTATCACCACCAAATTTTCCAAGACCCGCATCAGCACTCGCTGCTGCGGTTTTTTTGTTTTCAGGCTCGCTGGCTCCATCCAGTGGACCAATCCGGCCGATGTAAAAGGCCGCCACCGCACAGTGTTGTTTAAATGCTGGATGCGCCCGATAAACCACAGCCTCTGGATGAACACCATGAACCGCTGCCTGCCACGCCCGACCGTCCGTTTCTTGGTGATGCTAGCCATTGTCTGGGCGTCAAACTTCGCGCCGAATCCGGCCGCGGCACAGACCCTGCTGCGCCAGTTTCCGCCCGCCGCCAAGCATGGCACGCTGGTGGTGACGGCGCCCCCCGAGGTGCTGATCAATGGCGCCGCGGCGCGACTCTCGCCCGGCGCCCGCATCAAGGGTGTCAACAACATGACAGTGATGTCGGCCTCGCTGGTGGGCACCCGCGTGCTGGTCAACTATGTGCGCAATGCGCAAGGCCTGATTCAGGAGGTGTGGATCCTGAGCCCAGAAGAGGCACAGGAAAAGCGCACCGGCCTGGAGACGGTGACGAATTTCATTTTTGCCTCTGACGCCGACAAGCCCAAAACCGATGACGGGAAAACCCCGTTCGACCAGCTGCCCCGCTATCCGCAGCAATAGCGTGCGGCCATGACGGCGCCGCCTCTGCGCGTCGAATTTATATAAGAAAACAGGCTCTAGCCCCCGTCCAATATGCGCAAGCAGCTATTGGAATAATAGCAATTCAATTGAAACGCCAGCATGACCAAAAAAGTCTTTATCAAAACCTTCGGCTGCCAGATGAACGAGTACGACTCGGGCAAGATGGCTGACGTGCTGAACGTGGCGCAGGGCTACGAACCGACCGACAACGTGGATGAGGCCGACCTGATTTTGTTCAACACCTGCTCGGTCCGCGAGAAGGCGCAGGAGAAGGTGTTTTCTGATCTGGGTCGCGTCAAGCACCTGAAAAAGAAAGGCGTTTTGATCGGCGTCGGTGGTTGTGTGGCCAGCCAGGAAGGGTCGGCGATCATCGAACGCGCGCCCTATGTGGATGTGGTGTTTGGTCCGCAAACCCTGCACCGGCTGCCGCAGATGCTGGCGGCGCGTGCGCTGCAAAACCGCGCGCAAGTGGACATCAGTTTTCCCGAAATCGAAAAATTCGACCACCTGCCGCCAGCGCGGGTGGAAGGCGCCACCGCCTTTGTCAGCATCATGGAAGGCTGCTCCAAATACTGCAGTTATTGCGTGGTGCCCTACACCCGCGGGGAAGAGGTATCGCGGCCGTTCGAAGATGTGCTGGTCGAGGTGGCGGGGCTGGCGGACCAGGGTGTGAAGGAAGTCACGCTGCTGGGCCAGAACGTCAACGCCTACCGCGCCCGCATGGTGAGCGACGCCGCCTCGCCCTCCAGCGAGATGGCCGACTTTGCCACCCTGCTGGAATACGTGGCCGACATTCCCGGCATCGAGCGCATCCGTTACATGACCAGTCACCCCAACGAGTTCACACCGGCGCTGATTGCGGCCTACGACAAAATTCCCAAGCTGGTGAGCCACCTGCATTTGCCGGTGCAACATGGCTCGGACCGCATTTTGATGGCCATGAAGCGTGGCTACACCGCCATGGAATACAAATCGACCGTGCGCAAGCTGCGCGCGATTCGGCCCGACATGGCCATGAGCAGTGATTTCATCGTCGGCTTCCCCGGCGAAACGGAAGACGATTTCGGCAAGATGATGAAACTGATTGACGATGTCGGCTTTGACAACTCCTTCAGCTTCATCTTCAGTCCACGCCCCGGCACCCCGGCCGCCAACCTGCACGACGACACGCCGCATGAGGTGAAGCTGCGCCGGCTGCAACATCTGCAAGCCGTTATCAACGACAGCATCAAACGCATCAGCGAAAGTCGCCTGGGCACGGTGCAGCGCATTTTGGTGGAAGGCCCGTCCAAACGCGATGGCGCCGAACTGATGGGCCGCACCGAGTGCAACCGGGTCGTCAACTTCGTCGGGCAGCCCGGCCTGATCGGACAGTTGGTGGACGTCAAGATTACCGAGACGCGCTCTTACTCGCTGCGCGGTGAGGCGCTGACGCACGAGGAAACCCTTTCCTGACGACGCGCGTCAAGCACCGCGCAAATTAACCAACAGGCGGGCCCCAAAACGCAGCAGGGTGCGGTCCCACGGTGTGAAGCGCCGGATCTGGAACAGGTCATCCGCCGCGCCTGACGCGCCCGCTTGGGTGCTGACCGCGGCGTCAAAGCCCAGGCTGCGCACCAGCGCCACCGTTTGGGGGGTGTAGTCTTCACCCGGCTTACCGTTGGGGTAAGCGAACAAGCCGACGCGCTCGCCGAGCAACTGCTCCAGAAAACTTTTGCTGTCTTGTATTTGCTGCCGGGCCTGCTCATCGCTGAGGCCGGCCAGAATGGGGTGGGACACGGTGTGAGCCCCTATCTGCATGCCGGCCTGATGCAGGGCCTTGACCTCATCCGAGCTCATCATCAGGTCGTGCGGTAGCGGCACCCGGGCCAGCTGCGCCACTTGCTCGGTGAGGGTAACCCGCGCCGCCACCGGCCGATATTTGATTTGCTTGATAAGGTCCGCGATGGCGGACCTCTTTTCCTCAATGGTTCCGAGCGCATGGCGCCCCAAACCCAGGAGGGCGAGGTCCAGCACCGGCACTTTGCTGCCGCGGATCGACTCGATGATGGTGTCATTCCACATGCGCCCACCGTCCAAAAAACCGGTGGCGATGAAGAACGTGGCGGTCAGACCGTGGCGCTGCAGGATCGGCAGGGCGACATGGTGATTGTCGGCATAGCCATCGTCAAAGGTGAGGCACAAGGCCCGCGCCGGCAGGGTGCCGGCCTTCAGACCGGCCACGGCCTCGTCCAGTGGCAACACATTGAACCAGGACGACAACCAGCGGCACAGCGCATCGAAACGGCGCGCGTGCATTTCATCCGGAAACAGCGGGTCAGCCTGCGGCAACACCCGATGAAAGATCAGCACCGACAAACGGGCCCGGGCACCGGCCGGCGATAGCCAGTGAAACAGCGGCTTGAGCAGCATCAGGCCAGGGTCGCGTTGGGATGCTTGCTTGCCTGGGCGACTTGCTGCAGGGCTTGTGCCTCGGCCTCCTTGACCCACTCCCGGCCATCCAGCCAGCGGCAGCCCAGCACCACCAGGATGATAAGGTTGTAGGGGAGATCGTAATACGACAGACTGAGAAACGCGCCCCCGACCGCATAGCCGGCCAGGCTCACCTGGCACATGGCACCCAAGTGCGACAACCACTCGGTTTGTGGCAGCTTTTTCCCCTGAATGCGCAAACGCCCCGCCGAGCGCCAAACCAGAAACCACAGCAACAAGAACAGGAACAGGCCCACAAACCCGTGCTCCCCCAGTACCATGAAGTAGATGCTATGAGCCGCATGAAGATCCTGCGGATTGGGGGCGTACAAAGCAAACAGGTCTGGCCGATAGACCATGAAGCCACCACCCAGAAAATTGGCCTTGGCCAGGTTCCAGGCCATCCACCAGGCATTGATGCGGCCGACAGCAGAGGTGTCGTCCTGATAGGTTCCAATCGTTTCCATGCGCCCCCACCATTGCTCCGGCATGAACGACAACAAGGCCACCCCCGCCACCAGCAGCAAGCCAGCGACGGCAATTTTCTTGTCACTGCGCCACCACAGCACTGCCACCATGGCGACAATCGCCAGCAAGGCGCCGCGCGACTGGCTGCCCAGTGCGGCGGCCGCACACAACAGCATGGACAGCCCAAGCCCACGCTGGGTCCATACCGACACACTGGTCAACTGCAAAAAGCGCATCAGGGGAATGATCATCACCAGCGCCAGGGCCACCTCGTTGTTCCCCTCAATGTAACTCCCGGTTGGCCCCCACACCCTGTAATTGCCCCCGGTTGCCAGCGTGAAAAAACCGCCTTTGACGCCGTAGAACCCGATTGAACTAGCCAACACCCACGCCAACATCGTGATGTGCTTTTTTGAATGCAGCACCACCATGGCGACGAGGACCATCAAGTCGATCTTCATCACCCGGTTCCACAGGCGAAAACTGTCGTCAAAATAAAATGAGAACGGCAAGGTGATGCACATCCACAGCATGAAAAGCATCAGCACGCCGGTTTCCGGGGTGACAAAAAACTGACGCCGGTCCCGGGTGAACAGCACGCCCAGCAGGGTAGCCCCGGCGACGGCGGCCGCCACCGGCATGCTGCTCAGGTGCCAGCTGTAGGCATGGGGGTTCATGACACTGATCCAGGTCCAGCCCAGGATCCCGAGCCATGGATGCAGCAAGCCATAGGCGGCCAGACCAAGGATGATGGGGCCAAGGACGAAGTCACGCATGAACTGGCTCCAGTCCGGCCGTCGCGATACGACCAAAGAGGTCAATCTGGGCTGCGGTGGTGCTCTGCCAACTACACGCCTGTGCATGCGCCCGCACCGTCATGCGGTCGGGCAAGGATTGCCACAAGTCTGCAACGGCCTCCACCACATCCGTCACCGTTCGTTCCGGCATCAAGCGACCCACGCTGGCCGATGTCACAATTTCCGGAATACCGCCAACCCGGGTGGCGATGACCGGCGTGCCGCACGCCATGGCCTCAAGCAGCACATTGGGCCAACCCTCGCGGCTCGACGCCAATACCAACAGGTCGGCCGCGCTGTAACAGCGGGCGAGCTGATCCTGCGCCACGCCACCCAGAAACTGAAGGCGCGAAGAGACATTGAGCTGGCTGGCCAGGGTTTCCAGCGCTTGCCGTTCGGGACCTTCCCCGGCGATCACCAGTCGAAACCCCGGCAGGCGGGTTAGCGCCTCTATGGCGATGTGGTGGCCCTTGTTTTCCACCAGATTTCCGACACTGAGCAAGGTTGGACTCGCTGGCCAACCCAGTGCTGCACGCGCAAGCGCTTGCGATTGAATATCAAACCGTTTCAGGTCAACCCCATTCGGCATGCTGATGAGTCTGGATGCCGGCATGCCCATGTGCACCATGGCCTGCGTCAGCGCCCGGGAGACCCCAATGGACGCACTGGCCCGGCTTGAGGCCCGCTGCATGAGCCAGCATGGGATCGCATGGCGCGCAATCAGATTGATGTCGGAACCCCGCGCCGTGACGGTGAACGGTTTATTGAAGTGCCGCGCCAGCAGCGCCGCCGCCACCCCGTCGGGGTAATAGTAGTGGGCATCGATCACGTCAAAGTCATAGCCCTCATCCAGCAGGCGCTGAATAGCCGGCCTGGCACCGATGGCCAGGGTGAAGGGTGCGATATTCATACCCACTTTGGGCGGCAAGAAGTAGCGCGGATGCTGTACATCAAACCCGTTGCGGGATTCACGCAAGGGCGTGCGCGCCACTCGGGCGTATTCACCAAAACGTGGGCGGGTGGAAAAAAACCAGGGCACCGGGGCCACCACCCGTGCCTCCACCTCACCGCTGCCCAGAAGCTCGCGCAGCCGTGTTTCGACAAAAATGCCGTGGCCGGGGCGTGCGCTGCTCGGATACAAGGTTGAAAAGGTCAGCAAACGGATTTTTCTGGAACTCAAGACAAGTCTCCTCTTCAAGGCTCAGGAAGTGCAACCGGCTGCACGCCAACAGCGCCGGCACGGTCAAACAGGCCGGCCACTTGGCACGCGTGCTGGCGCCAGGTCAGCCGCTTGCGTGCAATCAACTCTGATGCCGCCGCCGCAATGCGTTCGCGCAAGGCCCGGTCATGGCACAAGGCATCCAATGCTTTCTCGATACCGGCCGGGTCAGCCGGGTCGTAGAGCAAGGCATCGACGCCCGAACTCAGAATCTCGTGATGATTGGGCTGATCAGGCGCCACGATGGCCTTGCCCAGCGCCAGATACTCGAACAGGCAGAGCGGTGAGGCATAGGGCACCAAGGCGGTCTGCAGGGCGATGTCAAACGCCATCGACAGGGCCGGTACTTGCTCGCGCGGCACGACGCCAGTAAAGCTGAGCCGGTCGGCCACGCCCAGCTGCGCCGCGCAGGCCTCGATCTCGGCCCGCGCCGGGCCATCGCCGATTACCAGCAAATGCACATTGTGCTGGGCGGCGTGCCGTGCCACCCAGACCATGACCCGGTCCAGCCGGTCCCATTCGCGCACAAAGCCGGTAAAACCAAGCACCAGACGCCCCCCCAGACCCAGCTTGTCCTTGGCCTGGGTCACCGAGGGTAGCCGCTGGTAGTGGTCTTCGTTGATCCCATTGGGTATGACATGGATACGCTCCCGGTCGATGCCCTTGGCCACCATATAGTCGGCCAGAACCTGCGTCACCGGCAGAATCACATCGGCCCGCTTCCAGACATAGAGCTCGGCCCAATCGGCCAAACGGGGCCAGGACAGGCCACCGTACTGACGACGCTCCACCGCCATCGGTGCATTGACCTCCAGGATCAAGGGCAGGCCAAATCGTTTCTTCGCCCAGATGCCGCCCAGCAGATAGAGGTTGTAGCGCTCGTAAATGCCGTCTGGCCGATCGTGTCTGATCGCGTCAGCGAGCCGGCGGTAAGCGACCCAGGAATAGGCCAGCTCGGCCAGCTCATAGGCCTGCTTCGGCAGCCGGGCCTTGAGCTCGCCAACCCAGCCGGGGCTGCCGCCGGCCGCGCTGTCACCGGTGATCTGCGGCGAGCTCTCGACCACCGAATGACCGCCCGCGCGCAGGCCGCGAATCATCTCGTCGATGTGGGTGGACTGGCCATCGCGCGAGGCGGTGCGGTGGTGATACAGGATCTTCATGCGCTCAAAGGGTTGCGGAAACGGCCGGCCCCTGCCCTGCCACGTTGCGCAGGAAGGCGTCATACATCAGCAGCGTCCACAGCGGCGTGCTGTGATCGCGCGCGCCGCCCTCGTGCTGCTCGACCATCTGCCGTATCGTCGCCTGATCGAACCAACCCGATGCCGCCAATGGTCCATCCAGCAGAGCGCCGCGCACCCGCGCCCGCATGGGACCCCTGAGCCAGCGCGCCAGGGGCACGGCAAAGCCCATCTTGGGCCGGTACATGATGTCGTTGGGCAGGTACGGCTCCATCGCCTTCTTCAGCAAAAACTTGCTCTCGCCACCGCGTATCTTCAGGGACGACGGCAGGGTGGCGAGCCACTCGACGATCTCATGGTCCATGAGTGGCTCGCGCACTTCCAGCGAATGCGCCATGCTGGCGCGATCGACCTTGGTGTTGATGTCGCCGACCAGATAGGTGTGTGTGTCGATGTACTGAATCAACGCCAGCGGATCCTCGGTGTCGGCCTTCGCGGCATGCCGCGTAAACACCTCGCGCGCGTTGTAGCCCGCCAACTCCGCTTTGAGAGCGCTGCTGTAAAGACGGGTGCGGCCGGCATCGCCGATCAGCGACATGCTGTGGAAGTAGGCCTCGACCGAATTGCGCGCCAGCGCCTCGAACGTGCTCTTGGCGCGGAACACGCGGGGCGCCCAGTCGGCCTTGGGGTAGAGCCGCCCCAGTGCGCCAAACAACGGTCGGCGCAAGCCCAGCGGCAGGGCCGAGCGCAGGTGCTCTTCCAGCAAATGCAGCTTGTAGCGGCGGTAGCCGCCAAAGGTTTCATCGCCGCCGTCGCCGGACAGGGCCACAGTGACATGCTTGCGCGCCAACTGACAAACCCGGTATGTCGGGATGGCGGAGCTGTCGGCATAGGGCTCGTCATAAAGCCGCGCCAACGTGTCGATCAGGTCGAAGTCATCGCTCTGCACCGTCTCGACGCGGTGATTGGTGTGATAGCGGTTGGCCACCGTCTGGGCGAACGCAGCTTCGTTGAAAGCGGGGTCATCAAAGGCGATCGAGCAGGTGTTGATGGGCGCGTTTGAGAGGCCGGCCATCAATGCCACCACAGCGCTGGAGTCGACACCGCCGGACAGGAATGCGCCCAGCGGCACCTCGGCGATCATGCGCAACCGGATCGACTCCTGCAGCTTCGCCGTCAGCTGCTCGCAGGCCTCCTGCTCACTGATTTTGGCGTCCAGGCTGAAGCGCACATCCCAGTAGGAACGCGGCTCTGCGGCGCGCTCGCCGCGGCGCAGGAGCAGGGTGTGGGCGGGTGGCAGCTTGTTCGCCTGTTTGAAGATGGTGCGCGGCTCCGCCACATAACCCAAGGCGAAATATTCTTCTACGGCCAGTGGATCGATGTCACGACGCAGGCCACCGTGGGCCAGGATCGACTTGAGCTCGGAGCCAAACAGCAGGATGCCGTCATCCAGCAGCGCGTAGTACAGGGGCTTGACGCCCAGCCGGTCGCGCGCCATGAAGAAGGTTTGCCGCTTGCGGTCCCACAGGGCGAAGGCAAACATGCCGCGGAAGCGTTTGACACAATCGGCACCCCAGGATTCCCAGGCGTGAACAATGACTTCGGTATCGCTCTTGGTGTGAAACACATGGCCCAGTGCCTGCAGCTCGGGAATAAGCTGCTGGTAGTTGTAGATTTCACCGTTGAAGACCACCACCACCGAACCATCCTCGTTGAACAGCGGTTGCTGGCCGGTTGCAATGTCGATGATGGACAGGCGCCGATGGCCCAGGCCCACACCGGGTTCAATGTGCAGACTGCCCTCATCCGGCCCGCGATGCAGCTGCGAGTCGTTCATGCGCTGGAGCACGGTGCGGCTGATGTCGCTGCTGCCACGGGTGTCAAAAATGCCGGTAATGCCACACATGGTGTCTATTGATATTGTTGGGTGGTGTGCATCGGGCGAGCGCGGTGCAATTGCTGGTCGTACAGGGCCTGGTAAGTGGACACCATGGCCTGCATGCTGAAAGTGGCCTGCACCCGCTGGCGGCCGGCCTGGCCCATACCGCGGGCCCGTTCCGGCGTGGAGGCAAGCTGCACCAGGCGAAGCGCCATGGCCTGAGGATTGGCGGAGGGAACCAGGTAGCCGGTTTGCCCCGGCACGACCAGTTCGGCGTTACCGCCCACGGCGGTGGCGACGACCGGCAAGCCGCTGGCCATGGCCTCCAGAATGGTATTGGAGATGCCCTCTGCCAGTGAGGGCAAGGCAAAGGCGTGCAGACCGCGCATGATCTCAGCCACGTCGCTGCGCTCACCGGGCAACCAGGCCAGCGCGCCCAAGCCTGCCGCGTTCAGCACGGCCTGGGCTTGCGCCCGCAATGGGCCCTCGCCGACCATCAGCAGGCGCATGCGGAGGCGGAGCTGGGGCGCCAAAACAAGGGCTTGCACAAACGCATGCGCCAGCATGACCTGGTCCTTAACCGTCTGCATGCGACCGACGGTCCCCACCAGCCAATGTTGCGCCGGGTCGAACGGGCAACCGTCGATCGGTAGTGGCCCATCGGGCGCCGGGCAGAAGCACAGGGTGTCAACACCGTTGTAGGCCTGCGTGATGTTTTTCGGCGGAACATGCACCTTGTCCACCAGATAGTCAGCCAGATCACGCGACAGCGCCATGTAGTGATGAACGACGGGCTTGTAAAAACGGCGTACGCGCTGGTAGGTGAGGTTGCGGCCGTCCAGGTCGCCCACATCACGGCCATGCTCCCCATGAATGCGAACCGGCACACCGGCCGCCCATGCCGGGGCCTGCACTTCCAGGGCGGCAAGGTTGCGGCTGTGCACGATGTCGGGACGCAACTGGCGGAACAGCTTGAACAATCCGGGGTATTGCCAGACGCCGTGACCAGGCGGCTTGCGAAGGGAGATGAACTCAACATCGCTGCGCTGGATGCGCAGCCGGAATCCAGTCACTTCAGTCAAGGCCAACACGGCATGCCGATAGGCGTGGGCAGGCATGTGATTGATGAGATTGACGATGCCGTTCTCCAATCCGCCGGTGTCAAAGCGGTACATCACATGAAGCACGAGTGGACGATGGTCACTTTGCATGCGCAGCCTTTGAAAATCGCCTGTCGCCCTTACAGGCGCCAGAGTTTGTAGCCAGCCCCTTCGATAGCGCTGCGGTCGAATGCGGACTTCACGTCAATGAACGCCCCGCCCTTGACCAGCTTCTTGCCAAAATCTTCCACTGTCAGCGTGGCGTATTCCTGGTGCGCAACAGCCGCCACAATAGCGTCGGCGCGGGGCAGGTCCGCCCAGGACAGCAGCGGCACACCATATTCATGCATGGCTTCAGCCGACTCGGCGCGTGGGTCGGTCACAGACACTTCGACCCCGTACGACTTGAGTTCATTGATGATGTCGATCACCTTCGAGTTGCGCAAGTCGCCACAGTCTTCCTTGAAGGTGAGCCCGAGGATGTTCACTTTGGCGCCTTTGATGTAGCTCCCAGTTGCAATCATGTGCTTGATGGTCTGCTCGGCAATGAACTTGCCCATGCCGTCATTGATACGACGACCGGCCAAGATCACTTGCGGGTTGTAGCCCAGCATCTCGGCCTTGTGCGTCAGGTAGTAGGGGTCAACGCCAATGCAATGACCGCCCACCAAGCCAGGCTTGAAATTGAGAAAGTTCCATTTGGTGCCAGCGGCTTCGAGCACCTCGGTGGTGTCGATGCCGAGTTTGTCGAAAATAATCGACAGCTCGTTCATCAGGGAAATGTTCAGATCGCGCTGGGTGTTTTCAATCACCTTGGCGGCCTCCGCCGCCTTGATGCTGGACGCACGATGGACGCCGGGCAAAATGATGGTCTCGTAGAGCTTGGCCACCTTATCCAGTGTGGCGGGCGTATCGCCCGACACAATTTTAAGAATTTTGGTCAGGGTGTGCTCTTTGTCGCCGGGGTTGATTCGTTCAGGCGAATAGCCCACAAAAAAATCCTGCTTCCACTTCAGCCCGGACTCCCGCTCCAGCACGGGAATGCAAACCTCCTCAGTGGCGCCCGGGTAAACCGTGGATTCATAAACCACGATGGCACCTTTTTTCATATTTCGACCGACACTGGTGCTGGAGCCGATCAGCGGACGAAAGTCAGGAATGTGGGCGCCGTCCACCGGTGTCGGCACGGCGACGACGATGATGTCAGCCTCAGCCAGCATGCTCGGGTCGGCGGTGTACACCGCCTGGGGCGAGGCCCGCATTTCATCGTCTGACAGTTCACGTGACGGGTCAACTCCTTTGAGGCATGACTCGACCTTGGACACGGCGATGTCAAACCCGATGGTGCGAAAGTGTTTGCCAAACTCCACCACCAATGGCAAACCCACATAACCTAAACCGATCACAGCAACAACACTCATCAGGAAACCTCCATAGCATTCAAAAGATCAAAGGCCGCTCAAATCGCTTGTTCATCACTTGTTTTGCCGCGTCTTCAGCAATAATTCATTGATGGCCGCGTAGTTGGTGGATAAGAACGATTCGAGCACCGCTTCAGCGCCGCCAGCCTGGTCTTTTGAGGTGTAGGCAATGATCACGGCAGAGTCGTCACCACGCCCGATCAACCGGTAGAGCGCACCATAGGCTTTAGCGAGGTAATCACTGGCAGTCACCGTGCCGTTTATCCAATAGATCTGCCACACCACCAGGCGGCCTTCATTGGTTTGCCCTGTCAAGGGAGTTCCCCGCAGTTCTGCCGTGCGCACGGTAGCCTGTTTGTCACCGAAAGTAGCAGAGTGGCTACCGCTGGCCACCTGCGCCCACTGGGGGTCTTTGCTGACAACCAGTACGTTGTTGGAACTGACCAGCTTGCGCTCGTAATTTTGATGCTGGTAATAGCCCAGATACAGTCCCACAGCACGGCCCTGACTGGCGTAGCTGCTGTTGATTTCAGCGGATGGATTCAGAAAATTCGGTTTGAAACCATCCAAGCCCGGACCAACGGCCTGCCAGCCTGTCGCCAGAGCCGCCGGCACAGTGAGTTGGACAGGATCGGTGCTTGCCCCACTGTCAATGACCAACAAAGCGGTGTGGGGTAATGCCACCAGCGCCGCAACGCACGCCGTCGTTGTCCACAGTCTTGCAGCGCTCACTTGCTGCTTCGGTGCAGTGGCCACGGGGCCGCTGCCGCACGCTACCTGCTCAGCTTCTGCCCAGCGGGCGCCAATGATGAACATCAGCATGATGACGATACCAAAAAAAAGCCAGCCGTAAATCAGGTGATCAACACCCGTCGCGAGTGTATTGCCGGAGAGGTGCCCTAGCATGACGATGAGATAGGCGCGCATCCAGTTGGCAACGATGGGCACCAGAATGGACACCATCACAAACAAGATTCGACGCTTGGTCGATTGGTAGTTCAGGTAAGCAAAGAGGGTACCCACGGTGAGCGAGGCGATCAAGTACCGCACGCCGCTGCACGCCTCCACCACAGACCAGTGCCCGGAAGGAATGACAAACTGCAGCCCTTCCCGGTAAACAGGAATGCCGCTCAAGCGCAGGGCGAGCACGGTGAAATTCGCAGTCCCGTCCATCAGCTGGGGCAACAGAAATTCACCAATCGGCACAGAAAAAAATAGAAATCCCAATGGAAAAATAATCAGACGCGTAACCGGCCAACCCAGCACTGCAGGCACGGCAAATACCAGCATTGCCACAAACGCCAACTGGGTGAGCGCATTGACTGCCACCAAATCACCCAGCAGCCAGACCAGCGCTGCCCCAGCAATCAACACAAAGGCACCAAGCGCCGGCCTTGGTGTCTGCTCAGCGACGGCCCGGCGCTGTCGCCAGACCAGCCACAACACGATGGGCGGAACCAGGAACGCATGGGCGAAAGTATCAGACCGGGCCCAAATGGTCACCATGGCGATGCCAGTATCGCGGTACATGAATAAGGTCCAGCACAACAGCAGGGCTAGCGCCGAAAGCGCCTGCCGCCATGACGGCGCTACATTGGCGCTGGCTAGCCGAAAATAGGGGGTGGCGACATGGTTCATGCGTTGTCCCGTGCCTGCAGCTTGCCATCCAGAAACCGGTCGATTCCAGCCAAGTGGGCGGTCCAACTGCCACTTTTCAGCACCCGTAATCTCGCGGACTGGCCCACAGCTGAAGCCCGCTCAGGGGCGGTCAACAACGCATCGATCTCGCGAACAAAGTCGGCGTCTTTTGAGGCGCAGACCACCTCGTCCCCCGCCCGCACATCGATGGCCTCCACGCATGCACGAGAGGCCACGACCGGTCTGCCCATGGCCATGGCCTCCAGTATTTTGTTTTGAATACCACGTGCCACCCGCAACGGCGCCACCACAATCGCCGCATGTTGCAGGTAAGGCCTGACGTCGGTCACGGTGCCAGTCACCACCACCGCATCGCAAGCCAGTGCCAGCACCCCAGGCGGCGGGCTGCGCCCCACAATATAAAAACGCAATTGGGGCCAGGCTTGGCGCAAGGTGGGCAAGATGTCAGTCACAAACCAGATGACGGCATCGATGTTGGGCCAGTAATCCATCGCGCCGGTGAACACCAGCGGGATCTGCCCGCGCTGTAATGGGTCCGCTCCAAACGGAGAAGCGCGGGCCGGATCGGGTGAAAAATAGTCGGTATCCACGCCGTTGCTCATGGGTTCGACAACACCGTCGCATTCGGGCGCCATTTTGTGAAACAAGGCAACTTCATTCTCGGTGACAAAAAACGAGCGTGTTGAACGTGCCGCCACGGCCCGCTCGTGCACCAAAAGCCGTTTTCCCTCCCGTTGGTACAGCCAGGACAGGGGCCACCGGTGGCCAGTCGCATATTGCGTCCACTTGGCCGAATCAACGTCGACAAAATCTACCAACAGAGGCGGACAAGTGACACCTGAACCAGCCTCAACGTACTGCGCCATCACCGACGAAAAAATCACCGCCGCATCAATGTCTTGCTCAGCCAGCGTCTGTTTTACCCATGCTTGCAGGTGTGCATCCTGGTAGTAGCGCAAGCTCAAGGCCTGGTGCGTCAACAAGCCGGTGAGGCTGCGTAGTTTGGCTGTTGCCGGGTTGAGCCGTGCCACATGCAGATCCGGGCACATCTCGCGCACAGCATCAATGTAGGCCGCGTCAGCAGGGTCATCCACAAAAGTACCCAGGAAAACACGGTGCCTGGCGGTAAGGTGCTTGAGCAAATGATAGGAACGAACCTTGTCCCCCTTGTTCGGCGGAAAAGGAAGTCGGTGCACCAAATAGAGTATGTTCGCCATGGTGACTGTCAGCCCAGGTTGCGCACAACAAACGGGCCCAACCAATTTGCCACGCGCAGGGGCAGGCGTCGCCAAGTTTCAATTAGCAGCCTGTACTTGGCATTGGACGGGTTGTTCTGCGGAATGGTGTCGCGTTTGTAAAGGCAATACTCGTAGTGCAAAGGCCGGGGTTGAAAACCCCAGTTCTTTTTGAAAGCGTAAGACCCGGTGCCTTGCTTGCTGCGGCCATAGTCAAATACCTTGAGCCCACGCGCGCATGAACGGCGCATCAACTCCCAGTATTTGAAATCGTTGGCCGCCAGATCGCGAGCCGACTCGTCGTCACCCGCGTAGTAGGGCAGAACCTCATCACGGAAGTAGAAGCTGAGCACGCTGCTAAGCGCACGGCCATCAGGCGCGGTCACGGTAAGCACTTCGCAATCCGCGCCAAACTCGGCAAGCAAGGCTTTGAAGTAGTGCTTGGGCATGGCGGGTGTGCCATGGCGGCGAACGTTATCGGCGTAGAGGGAAAAAAACTGGCCAACCTCCCTGCCAACCTCGCTCCTCAGGCCGTTCTTGATGCCTTTGCGTACCATGGCCCTCTGCTTGCGCGGAATGGCCAGCATATTGGCATCCTCTGCAGGCAGGATTTCCTTGCGAAAGGTGACATACAGGTCTTGTGCCGGCCAGTCTGCGTGACGCGAATTCACATTGCGCCATTCAAGATGCGCGACTCCCAGGCGCCTGGCGAGTTGCTGAGCCTCACGCTCCAGGGCCTCTGCCCCCTGCGCGCTGAGCGCAGCAACGCCACCATAAACGGCAAAAGGTAGGCCCACCAGCGAATTGCCAAACAGCCAGCTATTAACATGCCCTAGAGGCAATACCCCCTGGATACGGCCATCTTCCTCGGCATACAAAAAATAGGTGTCGTGGCGAAAAACATCGCGCACAATTTTTTGCCAACCAGCACGATGAAAAAAGGTAGCCTCGGGACACGCCAAAACGAACTCATCCCACCGCGCTGCCGCGGCGTTATCGTGAGGCAATAAGCGCTTGACGGTCAGCGCGGTAATTTCAGGCGACAGTGACATGAGCAGTAAACCTGTCCAGAAAAATTTGGTCCATGCGGCCCCATTTGAAATCCCTCAGCAGCTGATTCAAACGACCTTCCATGCGGTCAATATTGACGTAATGCCGAAAGCGCGTCTTGCTACTGATGCCGGCAATGCGAGGCTGACCGGTGTCAATCTCCCATGGGTGAAAATAGAATATTCCCGACTCGCGGTCATGCCCGTTTACCCGGCTGAGCATCCAGCGTGACAGGGCATACGGCAACAATCGGAAGTACCCACCACCGCTGGATGGAAAGTTACGGTTAAACACCCGCAGCGTCGTAATCGGGATTTCCATCAAGCCCGGACGAACCTCGTAGGCAAAGCGGGGCGAGTTCGGCATGCCGTAGTGGTCGTGCCGAATAGGGTAAATGCTGGAGCTGTAACGGTAGCCGGCCCGCGCCAAACAGTCAAAGGCCCAGAGGTTGCCTGTGCCAATCGAAAAACTGGGCGCGCGATACCCATTGACCTCGCTGCCAACCAAATCTTCCAGGACAACTTTGGCCAGATGGATGTCGGCAAAAAAAGCCTGTTCGGTCTGGTCGCTGGCGCGCTCGTGCCCATAGCCGTGACTGGCCAACTCATGCCCTTCGTGCACGATTTGACGCACCAACTGCGGATAACGCTCGGCAATCCAGCCGAGCGTAAAAAATGTTGCTTTGGTATTGCGATGCGCCAGCATTTCGAGAATGCAGTTGATATTGCGCTCTACCCGGCATTCACGCATGTTCCACTCGGAACGCGCAATGTGCGGCGCAAATGCCGAAACTTGAAAATAGTCTTCGACATCAATCGTCAAGGCATTGGTGATGGTTGGGGTGAACATGCCGATTGGTCTATCTAATACCCGACGGGAAGGCCATGCCAACACGCTTCTTTTTCAGCCCTTGGTACAAATCAGCCACGATCCGTTCAGCAGAATGTTCACCCCAAAGTTCAGGCACGCGGCCACGCTTGCGCTGTCCGACCCATATCCCTTGTATCGCCCCGAGAATGGCATCACTGTCGCGCCCCACGACGAGGTTGCTACCCTGTTCGACAGTGACTGGACGTTCCGTGTTTTCTCGCAGGGAGTCGTTGGCACTGCGGGCGTTGGCCCGCCCAACCAGCACCGAGTCAATCATGACGTTGCCCGCCACACAAATGACAGGGACCAAAGCAGCAGTCGGCGCAGTCATGACCGTTTGACTGCTCATTGACTGCGCTCCTGGCTCGGCCTTTTGACGACCGCAACGAGTTTTTGCAGCATGGCGAGGATCTCGAGGTTGATTCGCTCCAGGCGAAGCATGCTTCGCTCCAGCCGCCGCAAGCGGCCATCGTATTGCTCGACACCCAGGCCATCGATTTGGCTGAAAATCGCGCCCGCCACGTCGCGCGTAACCTGCAGTTTGGCGGGATCAATCTCAACTGACTCGGTGTTGGTCAGACTTTGCATACCCGAGTCGTCCCAAATAGCGCTCTCGCCTTGGACCTTGTTGACAGGAACCGCCGATTCATCGTGAATTTCACTCACGACCTCATTGACATCTTCAAGGCCAAAGGCGTCTTTGTTGCCCAAAAAGCCAAGCAACAACAAGCGGTCGCAAATCAGGTTAATCCGCCGGGGTATTCCCCCCGAAGCTCTGAAAATGGCTTCAAATGCAGCTGCCTCGAAGGTGGGGCGACCGCACGCCCCAGCACAGTTCAAGCGATGCTCCATATAGCCACGCGTTTCTTCCAGATCCAGCGGCCCGATATGACAGGTTGCGGTGACGCGCTGCCTGAGTTGCTGCATGGTGGGGCTTTGCAAAATGGCCCGAAACTCGGGCTGCCCCACCAGAAACGTCTGTAGCAGCGCTTGCTGGCCAAACTGAAAATTCGACAACATGCGCAACTCTTCGACCGCCCGAGGCGTCAGGTTTTGCGCTTCGTCAACAATCAGCAGGCAGCGTTTGCCCTGGCTTGCCTGGTTGACCAGATACGCCTCCAGCGCCATTAGCACGTCGGCCTTTGAAACGTCTTTAACTCGCACGCCAAAGGCGGCACCCACCAGGCGCAGGGTATCTTCGGCATCCAGCTGGGTGGTGACCAGATTGGCGGCCACGACCTTGTCGGAGTCCAGGCTGGCGAGCAGGCCACGCACAATGGTGGTCTTGCCCGCCCCTACCTCACCCGTGATGACAATGAAACCTTCATTTCGTTGCACACCGTATTCGAGATAGGCCTTGGCCCTCCGGTGCTGCTTGCTGCCGAAGTAAAAACTGGGATCCGGGTTGAGCTGAAAAGGCTTGCTGCTCAAGCCATAAAAATCTTCGTACATGGGTCAGAACTGCACAGTCAAATTGGCGGTGACAGCGGTTTCTGCGTAAGGCGCAGCGCTGCTACTGAAAACGACGCGGCGGACCCCCACAGAAACTGCAGCCTGCTTACCCACTTTGCCCGTGATATGCACATTGAGAAATCGCAATGTTGTGTCTTGCGCACTCGACACTCCAGAGGTATTTTGCTGCGACACAAGAACACCCAATGAATACTCGGGCGCTAAACGATGCGCGTAATTCACACTAAAGCCGCGCTGACGAACCAATGCAGACGTAGCGAAGTCATCCACGCCAGAAGACATGGTGTCGAGTCGGCTGCCCTCGCTTCGCGTGGCAACAAACGTCACGGTGTCGCGTACGCCCAGTAGCGCGAACGACAAATCCTGCCGACGCTGCACCGACACGGCCGACGTCAAAAAGCTGCTGACGACAGTTGCATTGGGACTAATTCCATTGGCCTGCAAATAGCCATTGACCAACTGTGCACGGGCTGCCGGGTTGGGCTCAAGCGATGCAAACTGGCTGTACAACAAGTCATAGATGGAGCCGAGACTGCCAAGACCGGTCTGACTTGGCGTGACTGACACGTCCTTTGAATCGGTAAATTTCCATGCCGTGCGTGCCGTTCGGTGCTCAAAACTCAGGCTGTGCGCGTCGCCGAAGGAACGATGATCCAAGGATGCGGACAACTTGGTCATCTCGGAGGGCGACCAACTTATCCCGATGCCGCTTGTGTCGTAGTTTTGCTTATCAAAGCTGGTGTAGTTATTGGCTTCACGTCCGCCATTCGCAAACACGCTTAATTGGGGTGTGATCGAATAAGACAAGCCCAGATTCAATCGGTCAACTTCGGTGGGACGACCAGCGCTGTAATCAACACTTTGCCGGCTGGCGTCTGCCGACCAACCGAGGCTTCTGAAAGCAGTGCCACCACTGACTTTGACGGCACCATCACCCGCCGTCACACCTGATCCAGCAGCCGTATCGCTGTTGGTGACAGTCCGGCTGTATCGAGCCTCGTAGCTCGCCAGATCACCCAAGCGGCCGCGCACATAGGGCGAAATCCGGTAGCTGGACACTTCGGCTCGGTTGGCATTGACGGATGCATTGTCAAGCGATGGCGTACCGAAAGCCGAAATCGCCTGCTGCGAAATGGAGCCACTGAAATCGAGATATGCCCAGTTGTCAACCGCTTCCAGCGTACCAAACGTATTGAGGGCGTTCTGGGTGCGGCTAGGCGCTGAGTTTTGTGCGTACACAATTTCACTCAGTGAGTAGTCGAAATATGCTTTCAGTCGCGCGCCGTCACTGCTGACGCGAATGCCGGGACTGATTTCGGTAACCTGCTCCGCCTGCTGATCGGCTTGGGTCAGGCGCACGTTATCCGTTAAGGTCTCGGCAATGGAGACGCGCGGCACAATCGACAACGCCTGACCATAGGCGCCAGCCGATGCCATGACCAGCATTCCCGCCACAGGAACGCCAGCAGCATGGAGTCGGAGCGTTCGCAGCGAAAGCAGACTACACCTCATGATCGACGTGACGACGAAGATCATCAGGCGTGCTGCTGCTCATACCCGTATCCATACCCGTATCCATGTTCGTAGCCCCCCTTGGTAATTGTTCTTGCCTGGTTCAGCAACATTAGTTTGAGGGGGCACGCCTCAATGGTGGCCAACGCTTGCGCAACATCTGACTGCAAAGTCTTCTCGGCTTGCACCACCACCACAATTTGACCCATGTGAGAAGCCAGCACGCGCGACTCTGTGGCAAGAAGAAGCGGCGGCGAATCAAACACAATGATGCGATCAGCGTAGCGCTTGGCCATGTCGTTCAATAGCCGGATCATCGCGTCGCTGGCCAGCAGCTCAGTGGCGCGCGCATGCGGCGTTCCACTCGGCAGAATTGTCAGTTTGTCAATGTTTGTTCTCAACAACATGCCGGACAAATCCTTCGATTCATCGAGCACCAGATCAAGCAGACCGGGGCCTGCAGGTAGACCCAGAACATTCATCACCGACGGCCGTGCCACGTCAGCATCCACCAGCATCACCGTGTAATCCAACTCGGTGGCCATGCTCATCGCCAGATTGATGGCGGTAAACGTCTTGCCTTCGCCAGGCAGCGCGCTGGTCACCATGATCAGGTTGCCATTGGCGATGACCGAGGCGCCTTTACCCATGGCATTACCGATCAACGGGCGCTTGATCACACGGAATTGATCTGCAATTTTGGATCGTGGCGCATTGGGACTGACGATCCCCGCTAGCGCGAGTGCCTCCAGATCAATTTCGACTCGGCGCGACAGCTGGGCGGCTTGCACCTCAGGCGGTCGCGTGGCCACTTCATCAATGCGAAGAGACAGGGTCATCGGCACCTCAGCGTCACCTACTGTCGATGCCACGGGCGGCGTTGCCGGCATATCAGCGCCCGCCTGGCGGAGTTGTTCCAGGCGTTGCGCCGCCTGCTCGATCAAGCTACTCATATTTGATTCATCCTGCCCGCCCGGACATCATTGAAAAAATGATCATCCCGGCAATGAAAATACCCACCAAGCCACCTGAAGCACCCATAAACTTGTTCAAATCAGATTTCTCCTTCAGCACTGCGTCTTCGCCCAACACCAAGGTAACGACACCCAGCAGAGGCAAGCCCACCGTCTCCCTCAGCGAGCGGGCGTCATAGAAAACGGCACGCAGTTGACTTGCAAGAAAGGCGGTTGCCAGCCCGGCACCCAGGGCCGCCAACAAGGCGAGCGGGAGCAGCAGCAGACGGTTGGGCGCGACCGGATTGGGCGACGCCCGCGGCGGGTCTATCAAACGGAAGTCAGCAACACCGGTGGCGCTGTCCAGATCGCCGGACAAGGCGGCCGACTCTCTGCGCGCAACAAGATCGTTATAGTTTTTCTTGTTGATGTCGTAGTCCCGGTTCAATTGAGCGAATTCAGCTTCGATCTGCGGGGCCGTTTTCATCAGCTCACGGGCCCGATTGAAGCGCGCCTCGTACTCCCCCACCCTGGCACGCAACGAAGCCACCTGTACCTCCGAAGTGGCCAGCATGCGATTGAGTTCCTGATAAGCCAAGCTATTGGCTGACGCTGCCGCCGGGTTGGCCATCGCGGTCTTCCGCAATTCCTGCACCTCTTTGCGCTTGACCGCCTCAAGCTCCTTGATCAGCCGCCTAGCCCCGATCACGTCGGGATGTTCCTCGGTAAAGCGCTGCAACAAGCCATCAAGATTACGCTTCTGCGCTTCAATGCGCCCATCAATTTCAGGTGTCGAAATGGACATGGCTGATTCTTGAAGCAGACTGCGCGAGGTGACATCCGCGTTCTGCGATTTTTCGGCATCCAACTGGCGCCTTGCCGCATCACGCGCGTTTTCGGCCTCACGCAATTCCAGCCGCGCTTGATTCAATTGGCCGCTTACGGCACCAATCTGCCCGGCCATGTCTTTACCGTCGGCGGTTTGAAGTTCAATATTTCGGACCCGGAATTCCTTCATCCGTGCTTCAGCCTCTTCGAGCTTGCCCACGTAGCTCTTGATCTGCTCATCGATAAATTGTTTGGCCGTATTGGAATCCTTGCGCGTATCGCCCAAACTGGATTCAACAAAAATTGACACCAGGGACTGAACTACCCTTTTCGCCTTCTCGGGGCTCGTATCGCGATACGACAGCACGTAAAGGTTGTCTCGACCCACATTCTTGATTTCAAGCGTTTTCATCAAGTTATCAATCAACGCGTCCTGCGCACCCTTGGATTGCGTCTTCAAATCAAGGTCGGCCATGCGGATCAGCTTTTCAACATTCGGACGGCTGATGAGGGTGCGACTCAGCATCACGACCTGTTGGTCCACATTAGGCTGCACAGCCAAGCCCGACATCAATGGCTTCAAGATGGACTGCGTGTCCACAAAAATACGGGCCGTTGCCTCGTATTTATCAGGCACCGACAGCACCACCACCGAACCGATGGCGGTGACCAGCCAGGCAACCAGCAGGCCCAGCCAGCGATATTTCCACATGCCTTTGGCAGCGGCGGACATTTGACTAATCAGCTCATCCATCAGATTGATTCTTTGTGGTCAGGGGTTTTTGAACGCTGCAAAGCCTTCGTCAAGCGAAACAGCAACCAGGAATGAAAGTGGCCTTAAAACCAGCCTTGCGGGATGATGAGGATGTCGCCCGGCTTCATTTCCACATTGGCCGATATGTCGCCGCGTTTGATGAGATCTTTGAGCCGCACGGAATACCGCTTGTCCCCCTCTGAAGCACGCGTGATCGAGGCCCCGTTACCATCGGCGAAGTCCGTCAGGCCACCCACCGCAATCATCACATCCAGCACGGTCATTTTCTGTTTGTACGGCAAAGCCTGCGGTTTGGCCGCTTCGCCGACGACCCGAATCTGTTCACTGTAGGGTCCGACAAAACTGGTAACGATGATCGTCACGACCGGGTCACGTACAAATTTGCTCAATTCTTTTTCAACGTCTCGGGCGATCTCAACCGAGGTCTTGCCTTGAGCAACAAGCTCATCCACCAGTGGGGTTGAAACTTTGCCATCGGGGCGCACCGGCACCGACAAGGAGAGCTCGGGATTGCGCCAAACAATGATGTTAAGCGTATCCCCGGCGCCGACAACGTAGTTGTATCCCGGTGTTGCCGCGACAACCGGTGCAGGAGGTAGTGCGGACGAAAAACCGGCACAAGCACCGATCAGACCGAGCACCAAACCAAGCGCGATCCAACGGACTGCAACTTTTACTATGCTACAAAAATTTTTCAAAACGCATCCCCTATCAAGTTGAAGGCATTCGACTGGCGCGAGATAAAAAAACACAGCGAATTTTCTTTAACGGCCAAGTACGAATCACGCTTTGTAGTCTGCGCTGAGTCCCTCCAAATATCTTGATATTTATCAAGAAACCCACAACCCGGCCGCAGGATTTTTATGCGGGAAATTTGAAGGCTTAGGTTTGTTGGAAATTTGAGCACGAGCAATCCTGTACCCGAAAACATCAACACCAAAAAGGAAATTCTGCAAGCGCCTGGATCAGAGCGCAGGCCAAAAAAACTGTTTCATTGCCAATTGTCAAACGCCAAGATGGCGGAACTTTTACAGTTTGCCTATGAAAAAGTACGTTGTTATGTGGCATGGCGCGGGCGCTTGATGTCTGAGTTAGACATTTCCGTGGAGGCAACTTGGGGATGTTGCGAAAAGTTGTTCTCATCATCGGAACTCACTATTTTCAGTGCCTCACGTTACAAGGATATGGCATGACCACCACATCACACGATCGAGCGGAGTTCTCGCCCAATTTTCGAAGTCACGAGGGCGGCGTGGGCCGCGATGATGCGCTGATGCGCCGTGTTTTCGAACTGCGGTTTCAGGTCTATTGCCTGGAATGCGGATTTCTTCCAACGGCCAATTACCCAGACCGCCGCGAGGTTGACGAACACGACGCCAATTCAGCGCACTTCTGCACCTTCAATTTGAGGGATGAACTGGCGGGCTATGTGCGCCTGGTTCGCCCAGACGCTTTGCAGACCTTTCCGTTTCAAAGTCACTGCAGCACCTTGCTCGAAGGCGTGACCCTACCCGATCCGTCAGAGGCCGCCGAGATCAGTCGCTTGATGGTGCGCCAGGACTACCGGCGCCGGCAGGGCGACATGCTGGCCGGTGTCACGCCAGAAATCGGTAGCGCGGTGCCAGAACACGAAATGCGCGACAACTCCCCCCAGATCGTGCTGAACCTGTACCGTCAGATGTATGCGTACAGTCTCAAGAATGGCATTCGTTACTGGTACGCGGCCATGGAACGGTCACTGGCTCGGGTCTTGACCCGGATGAACTTCGCCTTTCGGCAGATCGGACCGCAAACCGACTACTACGGCCCCGTGGCGCCCTACCTCGCCGATCTGCGCGAACTGGAGGCCCGCCTCGGCGAAAGTCATCCGACGCTGCTGGCCTGGATGCAGCGGCCACAGGACAGTGGCCGCTGAAATGAACCTGCTGCCTCTACTTCCTGAAGCGGCAGTGAGATTGCTGCGTACACTCATGCTCGGCTACGGCAAGCGCATGGACGCCGATCGCATGCTGGCGAACTCAAGACGCGGTGCCGTCCGGGCCGTTGTTCAGGCGGCGCAGCACAGCGCGGCCTATCGTGCCCTGCTACAGGAACACCGAGTCGAACCTACGACCCTGGGTGCCCATACCGACTTGGCCGCCTTACCGATTCTGACCAAAACCAATACCTTCGAGCGCTTCACGCTGGCGCAACTGGCTCGGCCCACACCGCCCAAGGAGTTGGCCGATGTGTTGACCAGTTCGGGGCGCAGTGGCCGGAGCTTCGGCTTCCGGCTCACGACACGCGAGCAGCACGAGACATCATGGTTCGACATCGACCTGGGGCTGCAAGACGTGTTCAACGTCGATGACGACGCCACCCTGTTGGTCAACTGCCTGCCGATGGGCGTGGTGTTTCCCTCCCACGCCGTCACCGTGGCCAACGTCAGTGTGCGCGAGGACATGGCCTGCGCCATCCTTCGCGATGTGGGCCCCCGTTTCAAGCAAACGCTGTTGTGCACCGATCCCTTGTTTATCCGGCGGGTGCTCGACGAGGCGCGCGCGGCCGGTGTGAACTGGAAGGCACTCAACACCAGCGTGATCATGGGCGAAGAGGTGTTGGTGGAAGCCCAGCGCGACTACATCGCCGCGCGCATGGACATTGACCTCGACCATGACCGGCACCGCATGATCGGCAGTTCTTTCGGCGTCGGCGAACTGGGGCTCAACCTGTTGTTCGAAACCCGCGAGACCATCCGAATGCGCCGCGCCATGCGGGCGAAGCCTGCGCTAGCGCAACTGCTGAGCGGCAATGCGGCCAGCAGTTCGATGCCGTCCATCTTTTGTTTCAACCCACTGCGTTGCTATGTTGAAGTGTTGCGTCCGGGTGCGGATGGCTTTGGTGAGCTGTGTTTCACGATGCTCGACCCGCACGCCATCATTGCGCTGCCGCGCTACACCACCGGCGACATGGGCAAACTGGTGAGCCGGCAAGACGTCGCACAAGCCGCGCAACTCGCAGGAACCGCCCGTCCCTGGCTACCCGTGGTAGCGGTCCAAGGACGTATCAAGGATCGACCGGCCGGCATGCCCTCGGTCGAAAGCATCAAGGAGCTGATTTATACGGACCACGCTGTCGCGGACCAACTCACGGGCGCCTTCCGAATTTCAAAAAACGATACGGGCGTCGTCAAATTGACAATCCAGACCAATACCGAAACCGCCGCGGAAGATGCCGGGCTGCGCAAACAACTGCTCACGTTGGTGAACGATCGCCAAGCAACGCCACTTGATTTGGAACTGTTGGCGCCCCATGCATTTCCCTATCGCCCGCTGCTCGACCACGAACGAAAGTTTGCGTATATGGACCCGATGGCTAAATAAGTGTCGAGAACTTTTACATTGATCGGAAGCAAATTTATCAATGGCACATTATTTCCTTATTTATCAATGACTTATCGTCTCCAACGAATGTGGCACAGATCATGCATTTGACAATTGCCGGGTTTATTTTTCGTTAGAAATTACCGGGTTTATTTTTTATTTCCTTTAGGAGTTTTTTATGAAAAAGTCAAAAGTCAGTGCTGCAGTTGCTGCTGTCGCGATGTCTTTGGGATTGGCCGGTGCGGCAAACGCCTTAACCATCCAGGCCGGTGATTTCAAGATGATCCTGGACAACTACGACTCCGCCACGACGCAGTACGGCACCACTACTGGCGTCAAATGCAACACCGTGGCGACCTGCGATACGGCTGCTGGTGCTAATGTTGCACCCGGTAGCGTCGGCTCCGTGAACACGTCGGCTGACACCATGGGGATTTTCTCGGTTGCATCCATCAACCAGATCTCCACGGGCACCGATTGGTTTGTGCGCGGCGTGGATGGCTACCTGACGGGTATCTTCGGCAACCTGACAGATTACTCGGTGGAAGTGGCGGGAACCATCAATCCCTCGACCTCGATCCTGGCCTCGGGGGGCACGTTCAGCATGTTCTTGAATGCGGCAAACTATGACCCCACGCTCGGACCGCTCGTCACGGCAACCAAGGATCTGAATAATGTGATGTACCCCAGCATCAGCGGCGGCGTACTAGCCCTTTCGGGTAACTTTGCAAGCGGCATCATCGGTGGCGGCGACGCCACGACGACGTTCACGACGACCTACAACAGCAATTCGATTGTCGGCGGAAGCGGCGGCTACCTGGATGTCACGGGCGGCGCGTGGCAGACCCAGTTTGATACCAACGGTGAAATTGGCCTGAACGGCGAGGCGCGCGACCTGCTCGCCTCGTTCACGTTCCGTCCCAACGACGCCGCTACGGCGAGCGGCTGGACGGTGATCTCAAGCGGTGATATCACGGGTAATGTCATTCCCGAGCCGGGCTCGCTCGCGCTGGTTGCGCTGGCGCTCTTGGGTGTGGGTGCCATTTCGCGCCGTCGCAAGGCTTGAACCAGCGACTAACAGGCCTCTCGACGAGCAAACCGCGAGGTGTAAGCCTTGCGGTTTTTTTGTATCCATGTGCAGGATTTTCCGAGGGCAAGCGCCTCTACCGCAGCACGCCAGCGTACACGATCCCTCAGCGGGTTCCACCTGTGTGTGACCAAAACGAAGTCCCGAAACAGTCTGTAACCCGCGCTCTTCTTTCAAGCATTTCCGCTTAGCATGCCCCCATGCCAACCGTTATCACTGACAGCATGAAGCCACATCGTCCTAAAACTGCAGACCGTCGGATCGGCGCATCCGACCACCCGCCACGCAACCCTGGCGCGGCCACACGCTTGACAAAGCAAGCTGTGGGCGCCACGCGTCGGGATCAGCTTGTGCGTCGCGGCCAGGATCGCGACCTTAAAAGCGCCCTGGAACTTCGGTACCAGGTCTATTGCCTGGAGTGCAGCTTTCTTTCTCCGGACGACTACCCGGAGGGGGTGGAGACCGATGAACATGATGCAGCCGCGGAGCACTTCTATGCGTTCGATGCGAACCAGGAGTTGGTCGGCTACGTTCGCCTCGTTCGCCCGGATGCCAACCAGCGTTTCCCGTTTCAAAAGCACTGCGCCCTGTCTGCCGGAGATGTAACACTGCCGGTGCCGGGCCACGCCGTCGAGATCAGTCGGCTCATGGTGCGCCATGACTATCGACGTCAGCGCGCGACCCGGCTCGCAGACGCGGCGGCAGGGCAAACGAAAGCCGCTTCCGCTGGCGAGAGGCGCGATGATGCGTCGCAAGTGCTGCTGACTCTCTATCGCCAAATGTACGCGTACAGCCGCGCAAATGGCATTGGCCACTGGTACGCCGCCATGGAGCGACCGCTGGCGCGCTCGCTGCTGCGCCTGAACTTTGCCTTCCGGCCCATTGGACCTCAGACCGACTACTACGGACCGGTGGCGCCCTACCTCGCCAATCTGCAAGAGTTGGAGGCGCAGGTGGGCGCACGTCACCCCGCGCTGTTGGCGTGGCTGCAGCAGCCCGAGTGGCAGAGCGCAACCGCAGAGGCTGGGGGGAAATGGCAACTCAGTGACCTGAAGTGCCCCAACCCGCTGGTGCGCACGCTGCAATAGTCGCCATACCGTGGCGCAAAGCGGCTCATGCCCGGCCTGCGTGGGTGCCAATTCATTTGAATGTTCCGCCGCCTTCGCCCCTAGAATCCGTAGCCATGACAAAGATCCTGATGGTCTGCTTGGCCAATATCTGCCGCTCGCCCATGGCGCGGGCGGTGGCGCAGCAGATGGCACGCGACACGGGGCGCGCGGCAGCGTTTGAGTTTGACTCGGCCGGAACCCAGGCGCAGCATGCCGGCGAACGCCTGGATCCCCGGGCGAGGACGGTGTTGTCAAACCGAAAGTACGAAACTGGCAACGCGCGTTCACGCCGCGTGATGGCGCAAGACTTCGAGCGTTTTGACCTGCTGCTGGCGATGGACGAGACTATTCTGGTTGCGCTGCAGCGTCAGTGCCCGCCACACCACGAGAACAAACTGCGCCTGCTGCTTACATTTGCCCCGCAGCTGGGTCTGACGGAGGTGCCCGACCCCTACTACAGCAACCTGGCCGGCTTCGAGCAGGTGCTGGATCTGTGCGAGGCGGGCGTGAAAGGCCTGCTCACGACACAGGCTTACACGCTGTAGTAATCGCGGTACCACGCCACAAAGCGGCCAATTCCCTGCTCAATGCTGGTGCCGGGAACAAAACCGACCCAGTCATTCAACGCATCGGTATTGGCATAGGTGGCGGGCACATCACCATCCTGCAAGGGCAGCAGGCGCTTCTCGGCCTTCTGGCCCAAGGCGTCTTCAATGCAGCCAATGAAGTCAAGCAAAGGCACCGGGTTGTTGTTGCCAATGTTAAACACCCGGTAAGGTACGTTGCTGGTTGCCGGGTCAGCCAACGCTGCGTCATAGGCTGGATTGGCGACTGCAACCCGATCCAGCACGCGGATAACGCCCTCGACAATGTCATCTACATAGGTGAAGTCGCGCTGCATTTGCCCATGGTTGAACACCTCAATCGGCCGTCCTTCCAGAATGGCCTTGGTAAACAGGAACAAGGCCATGTCGGGTCGGCCCCAGGGACCATACACGGTGAAGAAACGCAGACCCGTGGTGGGCAGACCATACAGGTGACTGTAGGTGTGTGCCATCAGTTCATTGGCTTTCTTGGTGGCGGCGTACAAGCTGACGGGATGGTCCACGCTGTCGTGTTCGGAAAACGGCATTTTGGTATTGCCGCCGTAAACACTGGAGCTGGAGGCGTACACCAGGTGCTGCACATTGGCGTGGCGGCAACCTTCCAGGATGTTGACAAAACCCACGACGTTGCTCTCGATATAGGCATGCGGATTTTGCAGGGAGTAGCGCACACCCGCCTGGGCAGCGAGGTGGATAACGCGGTCAAATTTCTCTGCGGCAAAGAGCTGGGCCATGCCTTGGCGATCGGCGACGTCCATTTTGACGAAGCGAAAAGCCGCGTGCGGCGTCAAGCGCTTGAGGCGATTTTCTTTCAGGGTGACGTCGTAATAGTCATTCAGGTTGTCCAGCCCCACCACCTCGTCCCCGCGCGCCAGCAAGCGCAGTGCGGTGG
>DAITMI010000002.1:0-66172 GCA_036835225.1 Rhodoferax sp.
CTTAGAGAGAATTCGAAGGTATGTTGCACTTCACTTTTGAGGCCGCCAGGGCTAGTGGTCTAGTTTATCTACCACGCAGAAGCTGGCGACGTAATCGGTTTCATCGCTCACGCTCACATGGGCGCTCAGGCCACGGGCGTCAAACCAGTCTTTCAGCCCAGCATGCAGCACGATGGTCGGCTGGCCACTGGGCAAGCTGCCAATCTCGCACAGGCGCCAGGTCATGGGCATGGTCATGCCCAGGCCGATCGCCTTGCTGAAGGCTTCCTTGGCGCTGAAGCGGGTGGCCAGGTAGCGAATGCCGCGCTCCGGCCAGCGTGCGCTGCGGGCTTGCCAGGTGGCGAACTCGGCCTCGCTCAGAATCTTGCCGGCAAAGCGATCCCCATGACGCGCCAGGCTGGCGCGAATGCGGCGCACGTCGCAGAGATCGGTGCCAATGCCGTAAATCATTCCATGTCATTGCGGGCTTGAACCGCAAGCCATGGCTGCCCCCGGATCGGCGTCCGCGGTAGGCGCCTCAGGTCGGACATGACAGCCCGTCATGGATGCAGCGCAAATACGCCTGCACTGTCGCGCTATAACCCAACTCCAGCGCGTCGGCGATCAGGGCGTGGCCGATGGAGACTTCTGCGACCCCCGACACGGTTTTAAGAAACACGGCCAGGTTGTCGCGGTTCAAGTCGTGGCCGGCGTTGACACCCAGGCCGACCGCGAGCGCCGCTTGCGCGGCCGCGGCAAAGCGCTTCAGCTGCGCACCCTGCTGCGGCGTGCCCCAGGCGGCGGCATAGGGCTCGGTATACAGTTCAACCCGGTCGGCGCCGACCGCCTTGGCGGCTGCCATAGCCGGGGGGTCGGCGTCCATGAACAGGCTGACGCGCACGCCCAAACTTTGCGCCTCCGCAATGAGCGGGCGCAGACGATCCGCATCGTGGGCCAGATTCCAGCCATGGTCACTGGTGAACTGGCCTTCTGAATCCGGCACAAAAGTACATTGCTGCGGTCGGCATTCGCGCACAAAATGC
This sequence comes from Rhodoferax sp., assembly GCA_036835225.1. Taxonomy (GTDB): domain Bacteria; phylum Pseudomonadota; class Gammaproteobacteria; order Burkholderiales; family Burkholderiaceae_C; genus Rhodoferax. Next base: position 1,023 of record DAITMI010000002.1, read on the forward strand.
ATCAGGTTTTGATACGGATTGCCCTCAATATTGAACTCGCGATCCGGCCAGGCTTTCATCAGCGCCGCCAGGTCGTGCACATCAGCGGCCCGGATATGGCGTTCGTCCGGCCGCGGATGCACCGTGATGCCGTTGGCCCCGGCCTGCAGGCACAAGGTGGCCGCGCGCGTGACGCTGGGGATGCCCAGATGACGCGTGTTGCGCACCAGCGCCACTTTATTGAGGTTGACCGAGAGGGCTGTCAGGTTTTTGTTCATACGGGCATCGATTAGTTGTCATGGCCGCGCTACCTTCGCCATGACAGAAATGTGGATTTATAAAGCTATCTACAAGGATTGCAGGTCGATCATCATTTGCCGGGTACGCAGGGTGCTCACCCCGCAATGGTAATTCAGCAGCGTGCGCAACTGGGGTTTGAGTTCCGCCATCACTTGCGCGCAGGCGCGCAAGGTGGCGGTGAACGGGGCGCCGCTTGCCAGCGACGGTTGCAGCGCGACCCATTGGGCACCGCTCAGGCTGGCCCGGTTCGCCACATGGGTCTGACGCAGGCCACCCTCGGGCACCAGGCTGTAGCGAGCTTCCTGCTCCAGATCCGCCAGCGTCAGGGTCTGGACGTCCAGCCGGGGCAGCAGCCCGATCTCGCGCAGCAGCAGCAGCTCAAACGCGCGCAAGGCGGACTGCAGGACCTCGCCGTGTTCGGAGGCAATCACCTGCACCACATTGGCATACACGTCAAACAGACCCGGATGCGGGTCGTCCCGCGCCAGCAGCGTCAGCAGCAGTTCATTCAGGTAGAGGCCGGACATCAGCGCGTCGCCGGTCGGCATCACATGGCCGCCCTGCCACTCCGCCCCTTTGAGCGTGCGAATTTCGGCATCACCGCCAAAAGCCACATGCAGCGGCTGCAAGGGCAGCAGGATGGGGCGAAAGCTGGAGCTGGGCCGCTTGACACCCTTGGCCACCAACGCAATGCGGCCGTAGTGACGCGTGAACACTTCCAGAATCAGGCTCGACTCGCTCCAGTCATAGCGGTGCAGCACATAGGCGGGTTCGTCAGAGATGCGCTTGGTGGCCACGCAACGGTTCGCTCAGGTAGCACATGCCGCAGCGTTGGTCGGCAGCGCAGCACACGCAGTGGCAAGCATGGCGGTCAGTTTCACCGCCGGACCGCCCCAAGGGGAAACAGCCCCCCTGGGGGGCAGCGCCGCACATGCAGTGGCAAGCGTGGGGGTCACAATCTCTTCACTGGTAGCCGAAGGAACGAACGCGGGCTTCGTCGTCCGCCCAGCCGGAGCGCACTTTGACCCACATCTCGATGAACACCTTGCAGTCCAGCGCCTTTTCCAACTCGACCCGGGTCTCCATGCCAATGCGCTTGATGCGTTCGCCCTTGTCGCCAATCACCATGGCTTTATGGGTGTCGCGCTCAACCACAATGGTGGCGGCAATCCTGAGCAGGCGCTTTTGGCCCTTGCGCGCCGGCGGCTCTTCCTCGAACTTGTCGATCACCACCGTGGACGTGTAGGGCAGTTCATCGCCGGTGAGACGGAACAACTTTTCGCGCACGGTCTCGCTGGCCAGGAATTTCTCGCTACGGTCGGTCAACTCGTCTTCGGCGTACCACCAGGCCTGCTCGGGCAGGTACTTTTCGCAGATACCCAGCATGCGTTCAATATCTTTGGCGTTCTTGGCCGACATCGGCACGAACTCGGCAAACGTATGGCGTTGCTGCATTTCCTGCAGCCACGGTGCGATGTCGGCCCGGCGCGTCACCTGATCCAGCTTGTTGGCCACCAGCAGGGTCGGAATGTCCTTGCTCAGCAAGGCCAGCACTTTGGCATCGGCCTGGTTGAACATGCCCGCTTCCACCACAAATAAAATCAGGTCCACATCGCCCACCGCACCCAGCACGGTTTTGTTGAGTGAACGGTTCAGGGCGTTGTTGTGGCGGGTCTGAAAGCCCGGCGTATCAACAAACACAAACTGCGTGGCGCCCTGGCTGTGGATGCCGGTGATGCGGTGGCGGGTGGTTTGCGCCTTGCGTGAGGTGATGCTGATCTTCTGGCCGACCAGGGCATTCATCAGCGTCGATTTACCCACATTGGGTTTGCCGACGATGGCGATCAGGCCGCAACGTTGCCCTGCAACAGGGGCATCCGCCGGGGCGGCCACCCGCATGCTTTTGAGCATGCTTTCGATATCATTTTGGCCTTCAGCCCCCGTGGAGTCTGCATCAGCAGCTATTATTTTAGTAGTAGTCATATTTTGCCGCCGGGCCGCCCCAAGGCGAAATGCGCCCCCTCGGGGGGCAGCGTGTTACACGAAGTGAGAAGCGTGGGGGTCATGATTTAGCCTTTGCCTTGATTGTTTGCAGCATCGCGGCAGCTGCAGCCTGTTCGCCAGCACGGCGCGAGCCGCCGATGCCGCGCTCTGAAAAATTGAGCTCGATAATTTCACATTCGACGTCAAACGTCTGCTTGTGCGCCGCACCCTGCGTTCCGACCACCCGGTACAAGGGCAAATTCATTTTGCGCCCCTGCAGCCACTCCTGCAACTCGGTCTTGGGGTCTTTGCCAATGGCTTCCATTTCCGGGTTGATTTCCAGCGCCTTGAACAGCCGGTGGACCAGGCCTTGCGCTGCGGCGAAACCCGCATCCAGATAGACCGCGCCAATGAGGGCTTCCAAGGCATCGGCCAGAATGGACGGTCGCTTTTGGCCGCCGGAGCGGGCCTCGCCCTCGCCCAGACGGATGATCTCGGGCAAACCCAGTTCGACCGCCAACTGGTGCAGCGTGTCCTGCTTGACCAGATTGGCACGCACGCGCGACAGGTCACCTTCCGGCAGTGCGCCCAGGCGCTCAAACAGCAAATCGGCCACCGCCAGGTTCAAGACGGAATCACCCAAAAACTCCAGCCGCTCATTGTGATCGGCGGAGAAACTGCGGTGCGTTACGGCCCGACTCAACAGCTGGGGGTTCGAAAATTCATGCTGCAAACGGCGCTGCAGCGCAATCAAGCCTTCATTCACGCTCTGCTATCTTTCTCATGATTCTGCACGGGCATATTATTTGGACCGCCCGGTGTATTTCAGTGTCAGGTAAGCCGGACCGGCCAGATGAATTTCGCGCTGGTAAGCGAAACCGACGACGATTTTGTCGCCTTCTTTGGTGACTTCAAGATCCTTGCCCGAAATGGACTTGATGTCGTCAACTGCGGCCGCCTTGTCAAAAATACTGCGCACTTCTGCGACAGAATTGCCTTCACGCGCCTTGTTGACCGCTTGGACAACGGTTTGATACTCAATGGCCGTCGGCACAACTTGCGCGCCAATCACCCCAGCCACGGCGAGCAAGCCGCCCACAAACAGGAGCCCCAGGAAAGACAGGCCGCGCTGTCTGGACTTGAATTGAATCGTCATAGATTTTCCTAATCAGTGGGGAGACAGCGCTGGCTGGCAGAGTAGCGCCAGGGTCTGTCCCCGCAAGTTTTCCAATGGCCAAAGCGATTTCAATTGAACGAGCCGATGCGTTTCAGGCTGTTGAAGTTCATCCAGACAAAAAATGCTTTGCCGACAATGTTTTTGTCTGGCACAAACCCCCAATAGCGCGAATCCAGCGAATTATCCCGGTTATCGCCCATCATGAAGTAGTGGCCTTGCGGCACTTTGCACACCACCCCTTCGATACTGTAGCGGCAGTTTTGTTTGAAAACAAAGTCGTCTGCCCCCGGCACAAAGGCAGGACGGTCATCGTCGTTGAGCAGCCGGTGTTTGTACGCACTCAATGATTCTTCGTACTGTTTGAAATAGCGCATCACATCTTCATCGAAGAACTCCGGCAACGCCACCGTCTCGATCACTTTGCCGTTGATGGTCAAGCGCTTGTTCAAGTAGGCCACCTCGTCGCCCGGCAGTCCGACCACGCGCTTGATGTAGTCAAGACTGGGCTTGGGCGGATAACGGAACACCATCACATCGCCGCGCTCCGGCTTGCTGCCTTCGGTGATCTTGGTGTTGATCACTGGCAGGCGAATGCCGTAGTGAAACTTGTTGACCAGGATGAGGTCACCCACCAGCAAGGTCGGGATCATGGAACCCGAGGGGATTTTAAAGGGCTCAAACAAAAAAGAGCGCAGAAAAAACACGGCGATGATCACCGGAAAGAGCCCTGCCGTCCAATCCAGCCACCAGGGTTGCGCCAGCAGGCGGCTGCGCGCCGCAGCAATGTCCCCATCCACTTGGCTAATGCCCATCTTGCCCAACTCCTGGCGCCGCCGCACCGCCTCGGCTTCGAGCAGTGCCGCGGCTTTCTGCCGCTGCGGCAAAAAATAAAAACGTTCCGCCAGCCAGTAAACACCAGTGACAACCGTGGCCAAAAATAGCAGCAGCGCAAAGTTGCCTTCGACCACGCCCAAGTACCAGGCACCGGCGTAACCGACAAAAGCCGCCAGAATGAGAGAGGTTAGAACTTGCATCAGCCGTCCACCTGCAAAATTGCCAAAAATGCCTCTTGCGGCACCTCAACTGAACCGATTTGCTTCATACGTTTCTTACCTTCTTTTTGTTTATCCAGCAGCTTGCGCTTGCGTGAAATATCGCCGCCGTAGCACTTGGCAATCACGTTCTTGCGCAGCGCCTTGATCGACTCACGCGCGATGATATTGGAGCCAATGGCAGCTTGAATCGCCACATCGTACATCTGGCGGGAAATGGTCTCCCGCATCTTGGCGACCACCGCCCGGCCACGGAATTGCGACTGTGAACGGTGCACGATGATCGACAGCGCATCCACTTTTTCGCCATTGAGCAAAATATCGACCTTGACCACATCGGCGGCGCGGTACTCCTTGAACTCATAGTCCATCGACGCATAACCGCGCGAGACGGACTTGAGCTTGTCAAAGAAATCCAGCACGATTTCAGCCAGCGGCATCTCATAAGTGAGCATGACTTGGCGCCCGTGGTAGGCCATGTTCATCTGCACGCCGCGCTTCTGGTTGGCCAGTGTCATCACGGCACCGACATAGTCTTGCGGCATGTACAAGTGCACGGTGACGATGGGTTCACGGATCTCGTCCATGCGCCCCTGATCGGGCATCTTGGACGGGTTCTCGACCATCCGCACCTCGCCGTCGACCGCCACCACCTGGTACACCACACTGGGTGCGGTGGTGATCAGGTCCTGGTCAAACTCACGCTCCAGACGCTCCTGCACGATCTCCATGTGCAGCAGACCCAAAAATCCACAGCGGAAGCCGAACCCCAGCGCTTGCGACACTTCCGGCTCGTAGTGCAGCGACGAATCATTCAGCTTGAGTTTCTCCAAACTGTCGCGCAAGCCTTCGTATTGGTTGGCCTCGGTTGGGTACAGACCGGCAAATACCTGCGGCTGGATTTCCTTGAAACCGGGCAGCGGCTCGGTCGCCGTAAAGGCCGCGCCGCCGGTGCCCGCTTTGATCAGCGTGATGGTGTCGCCCACCTTGGCAGCCTGCAGTTCACGAATACCGGCAATGATGTAACCGACCTCACCCGCTTCCAGTGAGTCGCGCGGCTCATTGGCTGGCGTGAACACACCGAGGTTATCGGCGTTGTACATGGTACCGGTCGCCATCATCTTGAAACGTTCGCCCTTGGCCAAGCGCCCATCGACCACGCGCACCAGCATCACCACGCCGACATAAGTGTCGAACCAGCTGTCCACAATCATGGCGCGCAAGGGCCCGGTCGGATTGCCTTTGGGCGCCGGAATGCGGGCGACCACGGCCTCCAGAATCTCGTCAATGCCCATGCCGGTTTTGGCCGAACAGGGAATGGCATCGGTGGCATCAATGCCGATCACATCTTCAATTTCAACTTTGGCGTTATCGGGATCGGCATTGGGCAAATCCATCTTGTTGAGCACCGGCACCACCTCAACGCCGAGCTCCAACGCGGTGTAGCAGTTGGCCACTGTTTGCGCTTCGACACCCTGGCTGGCATCCACCACCAACAGTGCGCCTTCGCAGGCCGAGAGCGAGCGACTCACTTCATAGGAAAAGTCCACATGCCCGGGGGTGTCGATCAGATTGAGGTTGTAAATCTGGCCGTTCTGGGCCTTGTATTTGAGCGCTGCCGTCTGTGCCTTGATGGTTATCCCGCGCTCTTTCTCAATGTCCATCGAGTCCAGCACCTGGGCTTGCATCTCCCGCTCCTGCAAACCACCACAGCGCTGAATCAAGCGATCAGCCAGGGTTGATTTGCCGTGATCAATGTGCGCAATGATCGAAAAATTTCTGATGTGATTCATCAAGGAGGATACTTAAGTGATTGAATTAAAACGATGGGGCAAGAAAAAAGGGCGCGTCGAATTCTGACGCGCCCTGAACCAACAATCATTGGCAACTGCGAAGGTTGGAAGTTCATTGTAGGCAAAAAGCCAAGAACGTACAGCCCAAAAAACAGTCAGCATGAGTCGTTGCAGTGCCGCAACAAGAATCTTATACACAACTTATTAACAATAATGGCGGATCACCATCTGGACAACTTGTGGGGGAACTGTGGACCACCTAGGGGTTTTCCAATTCTTCCCGTATCGTGGACTTCGGTCCATTCCATATGCCGGTAATCCCTAATGACCCGGCCCTATTCTAACCAAAACAGTAAGTATCTGAATTAAAAGTTAGTGAATGCAAACATTTCGCAGCCCAACAGACTGGAAAACAAATATTTTTTCATCCCCTCTTTTGACAGCGCAAACAACAAAAAAGACCCAAAACCCGAGTCCGGGTCAGGGTCTTGCGGAACTCGCCGGCGCTTAACGGGCCGGCCGAATCACGGCATATTGCGCCCATTCGCCACGCCGGAACAGGATGTTGATCGGTTTTTTCTTGTCCAGTTTTGACAACGCCGCCTCGAACTCCTTGACGTTCGCCACCTCTACATTCGCAATCGCCATAATCACATCACCTTCGCGCACACCGGCACGGGCTGCTGCCTCGGTGGCGGCCTCGACCTTCACACCACCTTTGACCTTGAGCTCTTTCTTTTGGACGTCGGTCAACTCGCTGACCGCCAATCCAAGCGCCTGCCCGGCCGACGATGCCTTGGGCTTGTCGTCCTTGTCAGCGGCTTTTCCAACCGGTTTGTCAGCCTCGATCTCCGCAATCGTGACCGTCAGCTCCTTGTAGCCGCCCCGACGAAACACGGTAAGCGCGCTGCGGGTGCCGGGCTTGGTTCCGCCCACCATGCGCGGCAGGTCACTCGATTTTTCGACCACTTTGCCTTCAAACTTGGTGATGATGTCGCCCGCTTCCACGCCGGCTTTCTCTGCCGGCGAGCCAACCTCGACAGCGCGCACCAGTGCACCCTGGGGTTTACCAAGGCCAATGGACTCCGCCACCTCTTTGGATACTTGCTCAATCTGGACACCAATGCGCCCGCGCGTCACACGGCCCGCCACCCGCAACTGTTCGCTGACACGCACCGCTTCGTCCATCGGAATGGCAAACGAGATGCCCATGGAGCCACCCGAGCGGGAATAGATCTGGCTATTGATGCCCACCACTTCACCGCGCATGTTGATCAACGGGCCGCCCGAATTACCGGGGTTGATGGCCACATCAGTCTGGATCAGCGGCAGGTAGTCGCCGGTGTCGCGCTGCTTGGCGCTCACAATGCCGGCCGTCACGGTGTTGTCCAGACCAAACGGCGACCCGATGGCCATGACCCATTCGCCTACTTTGAGTCGATTCACATCACCGACCTTCACCGCCGGCAGGCCCGCAGCGTCGATCTTGACCAGCGCAATATCGCTGCGCTTGTCAGCGCCAATAATTTTGGCCTTGAACTCGCGTTTGTCGGTGAGCGTGACGATCACTTCGTCAGCCCCGTCAACCACGTGGGCATTGGTCATGATGAGGCCATCGGCCGAGAGAATGAAGCCCGAACCGACACCGCGTGGCTGTTCTTCCTCCTGCGGTTGCGGTCGATTCGGACGCGGCGTCTGGCGCGGAATATTGGGCGTTGGCAGCCCGAAGCGCCGGAAAAACTCCAGCATTTCTTCCTCGCCGGGAGCGCCCGGGCCGTTACGGGCCGCCACTTTTTCAAGCGTGCGAATATTCACCACCGATGGCCCCACCTGTTCCACCAGATCGGTGAAGTCCGGCAAAGTGCGCACTTGCGCCACCGCCGAGGTGATGGGCAGCAGCGTAACCGAGGCCGTCACAGCCAAAGCTCCCGCCAGCACACAGGAGTGCAACTTTTTCCAATCGATTTGAATCATCATCGACCTCTTTCTTTGAAAAACGAATGACTAACTAATTGAGGACAGCGTTTCGCGACGTTTCGGATGGCCCCGCAAGGTTTCGAAATAAAGCTTCATTTGCTGCGCTCAAGCCCTTGGGCAAAAGCCGCCAGGGTTTGCGCTGGCACTTCACCGACTGCCGTCAGCCACCAGTCGCCGATGTGCCGCGTCAGCGTGTGGGTGGCACCCATGGCCACACTGCCCGGCTGACCATGGCGGCGGGGGTCAAAGGCCTCGACAAAAAGCGAGACCGACGCCAGCCCATCCGAAAAAATCCATTGCATGGTGTTCTCGTGACGGGCCTCGGCGGCCGTCCCCATCGACCGCTTCAAGCAGTTCATGGACTTGAAGCCCGGCACATCACTCTTCAAGCGCCAGCCCTCGGCGGCGGCCGTGGTTTTCACCATATCAGGCTTCTCGATCTGGTAGCCCTCGGTGTTGCCCATCATCTGGGTCAATTTGCCCATACTGACCGGCACGTCCAACTTCAGTTCGGAAAAAGCCGCCTGCTCCAGCACACGCCCATTGCCATCCAAGGTCTGCAACTTGACCACCAACCCGGTTTTTTTCTCGGCCCAGATTCGGTAGCCGAAACGCAAACCGTCTGCGGGACGCAATTGCAGCACGTCCGCGTCAAAACCGGCAACACGCTCGCTGCCGCCCGCCCGGACGCTGTAAAACTGCGCAATGGCAGAGTCGTTTGACTTCAATAAATTCGGAAACAGCCCCAGTGACTCACGTTTTTCGGCCACCACCACCCGGCTCTCGGGCAAAAAAGTCAGCACCTGATCATTGCGCCGGAACGTGGACCGGGGCGCGCCCGTCAATGACTCAACGCGCTCCATCTGCTGCTCGCCATCACAGACATGCCAAATGCGGGCGCTGGACATGTGGCTCCCGGCTGAGACCACGAACGTGCCCACATACGCGCGTCGGCGCGACGCCTCGTGCATGCGCATCAGCCAGTCATTGACACTGCGCTCAGCCGCTTTGCCATCAACAATGGATGGCGCCACGGCGGGAGATTTCGTTTGGGCCGCCAGCAGCGGGCTCAGCGCCATCACCAGTATCCCGACAGCGCAGCGAATGCACGCCTGGCTTGCCGATGTATCCATCCGTCTCAACGGCTTGCTCCCTCAAACGTGGCGTTGCGAAGAAAACCCGCCGGCATCTGCAGCGCCGAGGTACCACCAAACTGCTTGTGCGCCGCCAGCAGCGCATCCAACTGGGGATCGCGGATCATGCGCTGTGGCTCATCAGCAGCCGGGCCCTGCTGTAACGCGACGGTCGGCTTGCTGGTCTGCAGTGGCAACTGCGCGAGCTGTTGCCCTTCACCCTGGCTGCTCCAGCCGCCCGCGGCCTGCCAACCCACCACTGACATCAGCGCCAGCGCCGCGACCCCAGCCAACAGTTTCCAGCGAAAACTGGCGTCATTGGCGACCACATATTTAGAAGAATTTAGGCTGATAACCTCCGTCAGTATTGACGAATAAGCTATTGAATCAATAGCACCAACACTGGGCACAAACGGAGCCTCCTGCTGCAAAGAAAGCTTTAACCGCTCGACAAAAGCAGCATCGCGTCCGCTGCTCATCGTTTCGCCAGACCGCAACACATCGCCCACCAGATGGTAGGCCTGCCATGTCAATCGGCCATCTGGCGCACCACTGACCCACTCGACCGTGCGTGCGAACTCCTCCCCGCACAATTGCCCATCGGCCAGCGCCGAGAGCAGTTCACGATTTTTCACAGCTTCTTGCATCATCAATTCCAGTCTTACCAACGCTTGCTGGTCTGTTTTTGCAGCATCGGCTTCACTTTGGCCGAAATCGCTTCCCGTGCACGAAAAATGCGGGAACGAACGGTGCCAATGGGGCAATTCATCATTTCCGAGATCTCTTCGTAGCTAAAACCTTCAATTTCCCGCAAGGTCAGCGCTTGGCGCAAGTCCTCCGGTAAAGCCTCCAAGGCAGCATTCACCGCCACAGCAATTTCCTTAGCAGCCAACACCGATTCCGGCGTCTCATCCATAGTTGGTTCACTTCCGGCCCAAGAAGTTTCATCGCCGTCCTCATCTGATTTAAAAGCGTTCTCCGACACGGTGGGATCGCGTTTGAGTTCCAGCAAGAACTTCTTGGCCGTATTGACCGCAATGCGATACAGCCAGGTGTAGAACTGGGCATCGCCACGAAACTGGTGCAGCGCCCGGTAGGCCCGGATGAACGTCTCCTGGGCGATGTCTTCCACCAGATCGACATCGCGCACCATGCGCCCAATCAGCCGTTGAATCCGGCGCTGGTACTTGATGACGAGCAACTCGAAAGCACCCTGATCGCCCGCCACGGCCCGCTCCACCAGCATCAGGTCGCTGTTGTCGGTGGCACCGGGCTGCGGCCGCAAGGGGGGCGGTGGGGCGTCTGCGCTCACGACGTCACCTGCGTGCCCAGTCAGCATCAGTGCTGGTGTTTTGGGTTTGACCCGTCGCGCCGCGAGCAAAGACAGCCCGGCGCAACGCGTTCCAAAGCACCACCGCACTGCTGCGCTGTGGCCAAAGCCATAGCCGGGCGCCGCGGTCCGGGCGCAGACTCAGCACCAGACAAAACTGGAAATCAAGATGTACCGTCAGAAGCCCAGAGACCGACGCGTCCACGGTGGTCCAACTCCAGGCTTGCCCGTCCCAGCGCAAGCTACCCCGTGGAGAACGGCGCCAAGCCAGAGTCGCGACGATGCCGGCGCCGAGCAGGGTCGTGGCAAATAGCCCTTGCCGCCATCCGGCCGGGTTGGCCTGCGTATGCCAAAGCCAACCGACAGCCCCACCGCCCGAGGCCATCACACCCACCAGCCAGCCCTGAAAACGCGAACGCCCCACCGGATAACTGACCGCTGGGGCGCTGTGCATGCTGGAATCAATCAGATGGCGTATGTTTGATGCAGTGGTGGAAAAACGTTACGGCGCACGCTTGAAAACAAGCGAGCCATTGGTACCACCAAAGCCAAAGTTGTTCTTCAGGGCCACATCAATTTTCAGGTCACGCGCCGTATTGGCGCAGTAATCCAGATCGCATTCGGGATCCTGGTTGAAAATATTGATGGTGGGTGGGCTCTTCTGGTGATGCAGCGCCAGCACGGTAAACACCGACTCGATGCCGCCAGCGCCGCCGAGCAAATGCCCGGTCATCGACTTGGTGGAGTTGACCACCGTCTTCTTCGCATGGTCTCCCAAGGCCGCCTTGATCGCATTGGTTTCGTTCAAGTCACCCAACGGCGTCGAGGTGCCATGGGCATTCAGATAGTCAATCTGATCGGCGTTCACGCCGGCATTGCGCATGGCATTGACCATGGCGCGGCGTGGGCCGTCCATATTGGGGGCTGTCATGTGGCCGGCATCGGCACTCATGCCAAAACCTGCCAGTTCAGCGTAAATTCTGGCACCGCGTGCCTTGGCGTGCTCGAACTCTTCCAGCACCATCACACCCGCGCCTTCACCCATAATGAAACCATCCCGATCTTTATCCCAAGGCCGGGAGGCTGTTTTTGGATCGTCATTACGGGTACTCAAGGCACGCATGGCGGCAAAGCCACCCATACCCAAAGGCGATATGGTGGCCTCAGAGCCACCCGCGACCATGACATCGGCGTCACCGTACTCAATCATGCGGCCGGCATCGCCAATGCAGTGCAGACCAGTGGTGCAAGCTGACACGATGGCCATGTTGGGGCCTTTGAAGCCAAAACGAATCGCGACATGTCCGGCAATCATATTAATGATTGTGGAAGGCACAAAAAACGGAGAAATACGGCGTGCACCCCGATTGACATACTCGGTGTGCATGGCTTCAATCATCGGCAGGCCACCGATGCCAGAACCAATCAGACAGCCGATACGGGTGGACAACTCATCCTCCAACGCATCGCCCGTGGGCAGGCCAGCATCGGCAACTGCCTGGCTGGCCGCGGCAATGCCGAAATGAATGAAGGTGTCCATCGTGCGCGCCTCTTTGGCGCTGATATACGACTCCAGATCGAAGCCCTTGACCTCGCCCGCGATCTTGCAGGCGAAGCTTGAGGCGTCAAACTTGGTGATCAGATCAATACCGGACTTCCCGGCCAGCAGGTTGGCCCAGGCATCGGCTACCGTGTTGCCCACGGGACTGATACAACCCAAACCTGTTACGACAACGCGACGACGGGACATAGAAATTTGCAGTCAGTAGTTGATCTAGAGAAAGCCGCCTGGAGCGGCATGAAACCAGGCTTGCGGACCGGAACTTCGGCTAGCCTTTTCAGGCAGCCCAGTTCATCGCAGTCAGCCACAATCGGCGCGTGAACGCTTGACGCGTCGCACGCCCCAACCCTTACGCTTTCTTGTGCGTATTGGCGTAATCGATTGCGTTTTGCACCGTCGTGATTTTCTCGGCATCTTCGTCTGGGATTTCAATTCCAAACTCATCCTCCAGCGCCATCACCAACTCCACCGTATCGAGAGAATCAGCACCCAGATCGGCCACGAAGGCTTTTTCACTGGTGACTTGTGACTCTTCCACACCGAGTTGTTCGGCAATGATTTTTTTAACGCGTGCTTCGATATCGCTCATAGGTTCCCTCAGAGGGTTGTAAATCAATCCGTGATTTTAGCCGGGCTTCGGGGCGATTCCCCAATCCGGCTGCCGAACGGATAAATCGGCTTGATTTTGTTGACCACATAACACCTTGCGGGACCGCCCGCAGCGGTGGAGCGACCAGCGCGGCCCTCAACTGACTAGGCCATGAACATGCCGCCGTTAACGTGCAACTCCTGTCCCGTCACGTAGCTCGCCTGGGGCGAAGCCAGGTAGGCCACCGCATGAGCGATGTCCGATGGCTTGCCGAGCTGCCCCAGCGGGATTTGGCTCAGCAGTGCTTTGTGCTGATCTTCATGCAGGCTGGCGGTCATGTCGGTTTCGATAAAACCGGGTGCCACGCAATTGACCGTGATGTGGCGCGAGCCCAGCTCACGCGCCAGTGCGCGCGTCATGCCCGCCACGCCCGCCTTGGCCGCGGCGTAGTTGGCCTGCCCCGCGTTACCCGAGGCGCCCACCACGGACGTGATGCTGATAATACGGCCATAACGTTGTTTCATCATGGTACGCATGACGGCGCGGCTCATGCGAAACACGGCCTTGAGGTTGGTGTCCAGCACGGCATCCCACTCGTCGTCTTTCATGCGCATGGCCAGGTTGTCGCGCGTGATGCCGGCATTGTTCACCAGGACATGCAGTCCGCCATGCTCTTTGACAATCGCGTCCATCAGGGCTTCAGCGGCCTGCGCATCGTTGACATTCAGCGTCTTGCCGCTGCAGCCGGGGAAAGCCGCCAAAGTTTGCCCGATTTTTGCCGCCCCGTCGTCGGTCGTGGCTGTGCCAATGACCTTCAGGCCCCGGGTGGCCAGCGCCAGGGCAATGGCCGCACCGATACCGCGCGAGGCGCCGGTCACCAGGGCAACCTGGCCTTCAAATTTCATATCACTCATGTTCAGCACCCCAAAGTACGCTTTTCACATCCGCCAGACTGGCCGGGTCCCATAGCACCATGCCGTTCAATTCCGGGTCGATACGTTTGACCATACCGGCCAGCACCTTGCCGGGTCCGCATTCCACAATCGCAGTCACGCCGCGCGCCTTGATCGCCTGCATGCACTCCACCCAGCGTACCGGTCCGAAGGACTGGCGGTACAGCGCGTCACGAATACGATCAGCATCGACCTCGACGGCGACGTCAACATTGTTGATCAATACGATTTGCGGCGACGAAAATTCAACCGACTCCAGCTTTTCCCTGAGCCTCTGGGCAGCCGGCTTCATCAAGCTCGAATGAAAAGGCGCCGATACCGACAGCGGCAACGCGCGCTTGGCGCCGTTGGCCTTCAACACCTCACAGGCCCTCTCGACTGCGGCTTTGCTGCCAGCGATCACGGTTTGGGCCGGGTCGTTGAAATTGACGGCTTCCACCACTTCCGCCGAATCCTCGCCAAATCCCTTCGTCACCTCCGCGCAGCCAGCGATTACTTTTGCAGCATCCATGCCTAGAATGGCGGCCATCGCGCCCACGCCGACCGGCACCGCGTCCTGCATCGCTTGGGCCCGAAAACGCACCAGCGGCGTGGCCTGGGCCAGTGTCAGCACACCGGCCGCGACCATGGCTGAATATTCGCCCAACGAGTGGCCAGCCACAGCGGACGGTGCAACGCCGGTCTCCGCCATCCAGACGCGGTACGCCGCCACTGCCGCCACCAACATCACCGGCTGGGTATTCGTCGTCAGCGCCAGCGCTTCCTTGGGTCCTTCCTTGATGAGCTTGGCGACATCCTCACCCAAGGCATCCGAGGCCTCTTTGAGCGTCTCAAGCACCACGGGATGATCACCCCAAACATCCAGCATGCCGACGGATTGCGAGCCCTGACCGGGAAAGACAAAAGCAAACGGTTTCATTGTGAATGAACGGTAATTATTGAATAAAACAGGCTCTTGGCCTTGAAGGAAAAGCGCCGAATGCTACAGATTAAGAAGCACGGCGCCCCAGGTGAAACCGCCGCCGACGCCCTCCAGCAGCAGCAATTCACCCGGTTTGACTTTGCCGCTACGCACCGCAGAATCCAGCGCCAGCGGAATCGAGGCCGCCGAGGTGTTGCCATGCTGGTCCACCGTGACGATGACTTTGTCCATCGACAGCTTCAACTTTCTGGCCGTGCTCTGCATGATGCGGATGTTGGCCTGGTGCGGCACCAACCAATCAATGTCGGCGGCGGTCTTGCCCGCCTTGGCCAGGGTGGCGCGGGCGGCTTCATCCAGCACGCCCACGGCCAGCTTGAACACCGCCTGGCCATCCATCTTCAGCAACGGGGCGCCCAGCACATTGCCACCCGACACATGACCCGGTACGCACAGAATGCCGACATGCTTGCCGTCCGCATGCAAATCGCTGGCGAGAATGCCGGGCGTGTCGGACGCCTCGAGCACGACGGCACCGGCGCCATCACCAAACAGCACGCAAGTGGTCCGATCCTTGAAATCGAGAATACGTGAAAAAACCTCTGCGCCAATCACCAGCGCCTTGGTGACGGCCCCAGTCTTGATCATCGCGTCGGCAATCGTCAGCGCGTAAATAAAACCGCTGCACACGGCCTGCACATCGAACGCCGCGCAGCCATTGGCGCCCAACTTGTCCTGCAATATGCAGGCGGTTGAGGGAAACACCATATCGGGCGTTGAGGTGGCGACGATGATGAGGTCAATATCTTTGGCCTCCACTCCGGCCGCCTGCAAAGCCTGGCGCGCGGCCTCAAGACCCAGATCGCTGCTGCAAACCTCCGGCGCAGCAAAATGACGCGCCCGAATCCCCGTGCGCTCAACAATCCAGTCATCCGAGGTTTCGACCCCTTGCGTGGCAAGCTCTGCCGCCAAATCGGCGTTGGTCAGCCGACGCGGCGGGAGATAACTACCGGTCCCGGTAATGCGTGAATAGAGTTTCATGGGTCAGGCGGTTACGACCGCATCGGACTGAACGGAGGACCCGCTGGCAGCCAACAAAGGCGCCGCGTGAGCAATCCGGACTTGAACACGGTCAAGTAAGTTGTTTCGGGCTGCATCATACGCCCGCGTCAAAGCGTATTCAAACGCCACCTCATCGGCTGAACCATGGCTTTTGAAAACCAGCCCACGCAGGCCAAGCAAGGCGCCACCGTTGTAGCGACGGTGATCCATTCGCTTTTTAAGCGCAGATATGATGGGATAAGCAGCAATTGCTGCCATTTTTGTAAAAATATTACGCGAAAATTCCATCTTCAAAAAATCGACAATCATGGTCGCCAAGCCTTCACTGGCTTTCAGGGCAACATTGCCGACAAATCCATCACAGACGACGATGTCGGCAGTGCCCTTGAAGATATCATTGCCCTCAACGTTGCCATAGAAATTTAAATCGCCAGCTTTAGATGCACATCGAAGCAGTTCACCGGCTTTTTTAATGACTTCGTTGCCTTTAATAGCTTCTTCGCCAATATTGAGCAAACCTACCGTGGGATTGTCGTTGCCACTCAGGACGGACACGAGAGCGGAACCCATCATCGCGAACTGCAGCAGGTGCTCGGCCGAACAATCGACATTGGCACCCATGTCCAGTACCGTGGTAGCCTGACCCTTGGCATTGGGAATTTGCCCGGCAATGGCGGGGCGATCGATACCGTCCAGGGTTTTGAGCAAGTAGCGCGAAATCGCCATCAGCGCAGCGGTGTTGCCGGCCGATACAGCGGCTTGCGCCACACCGTCCTTGACCTGCTGAATCGCCACCCGCATGGAGGAGTCTTTTTTGCGTCGCAGTGCCACTTCCAGTGGGTCATCCATGCTGACAACCTCGCTGGCCACCACAATTTTCGCGCGCGGATGGAAAAACGCACTCAAGCTGTCCGGCAACCCCACCAGGAGCAACTGCACATCGGCGTGTCGATCCAGAAAATTGCGACAAGCAGGAAGCGTGACACGGGGGCCATGATCGCCTCCCATGCAATCAACAGCGATGGTGATCATGAAAAACTAGTGCAATCCGTCAAGTGAAAATCAGATACCGGAGGCATCAAGACAAAGGCCCGATGCTACAAACACAGTAGCACCGGGCCTTGATTGGTGAGAACTATCAGGCTTCAGACTTGGTCTTGAGCACTTGGCGGCCACGATAAAAGCCATTCGGGCTGATATGGTGACGCAGGTGGGTTTCGCCCGTGGTGGACTCAACTGCAATGCCTGGCACGACCAGCGCATTGTGCGAACGGTGCATACCGCGCTTGGAAGGTGATTTTTTGTTCTGTTGGACAGCCATGATCTGCTCCTTGACGTTTATGTCGCGAAGGTCGCAACATCTTGGGTTAGTGAAACACGCGGCTTTTCAACCCGCGTGAAGCCTTCAATTATAGCGCACCTCGTCGCATCAGCTGGATTTTCCACCCTGCAGCTTCGCCAACACCGCGAAAGGATTGCGTTTTTCGGCGGACGCGGCATCGAAATCCGGGTCCACCGCCGCCAGCTTGATCTCAACCGGGCACTTCTCATGGCGGGGCACCACCGGCAACTCCATCAGCACCTCGTCTTCAATCAGATCAACCAGGCTGAAATCCTGACTCAGGGCCAGCACGTCTTCCTCCGCCTCTTCATCTTGCGCCTCGGCCACCTCTTCGCTGCCGACAAAGCGAAAAGACCGATTCACGGCCACTCTGATATCCACAGGACCGAGGCAACGCTGGCAGGTCAAGGGCAATGTGGCATCCACCGTCAGATGCAGCCAGACCTGTTCGGCACCCGCTTCATCGCTTCGCAGCTCGCCGCGGGCAGACCAGCTGAGCAACCGATCAGCCCCCAGACCTTGTGTTTCCGAAATCAGACGCTGGTATTTCGACAGCAAATCATGGCCGGCGATCGTGCTTTGTGCCTGCGCAAACGCCTTGATGTCCAGATGGGTGGGGGGGGACTCTTGTTTCATGCTCGCAGTGTAAGAGAATCACGGCATGTCTGATCCTATCCACCGAAAACTCATCCTGGGCTCCACCTCGCCCTACCGCCATGAACTGCTGACGCGCCTGCGCATTCCGTTTGAGGTCGCCGCCCCCGATGTCGATGAAACACCGCTGGCGTCGGAAACGCCAAAGCAACTCGCCTGTCGGCTGGCCATGGCCAAAGCGCGTGTCGTAGCAGCGCAATTCCCGGCCTGCGTGGTGATCGGCTCGGACCAGGTGGCCGACCTCGACGGCCAGGCCCTCGGCAAGCCAGGCAACCACGCGCGTGCCGTCGCCCAGTTGCAGCAAATGCGCGGTAAAACCGTGATTTTCCAGACGGCGGTGGCGGTGGTGTGTGCTGAAACCGGCTTCGCCCAGATGGACCTGGCGCAGGTCAAAGTGAAATTCCGAGAGCTCACCGATTGCGAAATCGAAACGTACTTGCGAGCGGAAACCCCTTACGACTGCGCGGGCAGCGCCAAAAGCGAAGGTCTGGGCATCGCCTTGTTGGCGTCCATCGACAACGATGACCCGACGGCGCTGGTGGGCCTGCCACTGATCCGTACCTGCCGGATGATTCAGGCGGCAGGCGTCAAGGTGCTATGAGCATGACAACAACACCCCAAAACGCCGCACAAACATCCTACGGCCGCCTCTACCTGGTGCCCGCCCCGCTGGATTTCGGCTGCGACAGCCAATCGGATCTTCAAAACACGATGCCGCGGGGCACCCTGAGCGTGGCGTCAAGGCTGCAGTATTGGGTCTGTGAAAATGCCAAATCAGCGCGTGCGTACCTTAAGCGGGTGAATGAAATCACCCCGCTGAACAGCCCACTGCAGGCCCTGCACATTCAGGAGTTGCCGCGCGAAGTACATAAAAAAGGGGATCACAGCGGCAACTTTGACGCGCGTCACCTGTTGGCGCCCGCACTGGAAGGGAATGACGTGGGACTGGTCAGCGAAGCCGGTATGCCTGCCGTGGCCGACCCAGGTTCCTCGGTGGTGCGTGCGGCCCATGATCTGGGAATTGAGGTCATCCCGCTGACCGGCCCGGTATCGCTGCTGCTGGCGTTGGCCGCCAGTGGGCTCAATGGCCAGAATTTCGCGTTTGTGGGTTACCTGCCCCAAGATGGCGCCGAGCGCGCCCAGCGTATCAAGGAACTGGAATCGCTGGCGCTGAAAAGCGGGCAAACCCAGCTGTTTATCGAGACGCCCTACCGCAATGCTGCCATGCTGCAAGCGCTGTTGCAGACGCTGCAACACAACACCCGGCTGGCCATCAGCAGCGGGCTCACCTTGGAAAGTGGCATCTGCCGCAGCGACAGCATCAAGAACTGGCGACAGAAGACATCCCCACTGAACAACTCGACCCCGGTGGTGTTTGCCCTGGGTCGCTAGTTTTTAGTCGCCGCCGGACCACCCCACAGCGACGGCTGCCCCCTCCGGGGCAGCGACGACACGCCGTGCGAAGCGTGGGCTACCTTAGTGAATGCGGATCAGCGGATGGCGGGAATGGATTGGAGGGCATGCACCGCGCCTGCGCCAATGGAGGCACCAAACCGTTTGACCAGGCGCTCGGCCACATTTTCACGGCGGGTGTAATCAATGATGTCCTCGGCCTTGACCACCTCACGCGCCACGAAATCCAGGTTGCCCAACTGATCAGCCAGTCCGAGTTCAATCGCCTGCTGACCGCTCCAGAACAAGCCACTGAAGGTCTCCGGTGTTTCCTTCAGCCGGCTGCCACGACCGACCTTGACGACGTCGATGAACTGCTTGTGAATCTGGTCCAGCATGGTCTGGGCAAAAGCCCGCTGCATCTCGGTTTGCGGGCTGAACGGATCCAGAAACCCTTTGTTCACCCCCGCCGTCATGAGACGCCGCTCCACGCCCAGCTTGTCCATCAAACCAGTAAAGCCAAAGCCATCCATCAGCACGCCAATGCTGCCAACAATGCTGGCCTTGTCAACAAAAATCTTGTCGGCCGCCACCGCGATGTAATAGGCGGCCGATGCACAGGACTCTTCGACCACGGCATACACCGGCTTTTTGTGTTTGGCCTTGAGACGTCTGATCTCGTCGTTGATGATGCCAGCCTGCACCGGGCTGCCGCCTGGCGAATTGATCAACAGGACCACCGCCTGCGCCCCCTCGTCTTCAAACGCACCGCGCAGGGCGGCCACAATCAATTCGGCACTGGCGTCCGCACCCGATGCAATTTCACCCTTGATCTCCACTACCGCCGTGTGGGGCGTCGATACATCACTGGAAACGCCACTCTGAACTATCAAAACCCAGGTCACGACAATAAAGAAAGCCAGCCAGGCCAGCCGGACAAAATTACGCCAGCGCCGTGCCACCCGCTGCTCATTCAATGATGCAAAAGCCAATTTTTCCAGCGTAGCACGCTCCCAGCCCGGGTTGTCCGACGGCGCTTCATTTGCTCTATTTTTAATAGCAGATTGCGCATTATTGACGGGGGCTGCAGCCTTATTTAATGGCAAATCAGGCTCGGAACCGGCAGCTGCTTGTTCAGGGAGTTGTTCAGGGATATGGGGGTCGGTCATTTCAAAAATCTACGGGTTTCAAATTATGGGCAGTATGCCAGTGCACGACGCCATCCCGCTCGGACGTGTCAATCTTGATCAAGCCACCCCGACAGGGGCCACCGCGGCAGGCCCCCGTCTGCGGCTGATAAATGGCGCCATGCGTGGCGCACATCAGCCAGTGACCGGTGCTGTCAAAAAACCGGTTGGGCTGGTAATCCATCTCCATCGGCAGATGGGCGCAACGGTTCAGGTAAGCGTAGGCCTGGCCCTGGTAACGAATAGCAAAAGCCCGGCAAGTCTGACCGCCATAGAACACATCAAACGGAACGGCTTCGGCGCTATCGACCAGATCGGCCGAATTACACAAGGGAATTATCTGCATCATGCCGCGGCTTTTGCCCGTCAGGCATTGGCTAACAGCCAGTCGTGCAGTTGGCGCACTGAATGGGCCACGTAGCGTGGGTTCAGGGCATTAAACGCGTCGGGTTCATGTGCGCCATAGCTCACACCCACGCTCGGGCATCCGGCATTCAGGGCCATCTGCAAGTCATGCGTGGTGTCGCCAATCATCAGCGTGCGCGCAGGCTCCACACCAAACTCGCGCATCAGCTCCTGCAACATACGAGGATGGGGCTTGCCCGCCGTTTCATCCGCGGTGCGTGACCCATCGAACATACCCTTGAGTTCCACCGCCTGCAGTGCCTCATCTAGGCCATGCCGGCTTTTGCCGGTGGCCACCGTCAGACAATGCTGGCGCGACTTCAACTCGGTCAACATGGCCAATACCCCTTCAAACAGACTGATATCGTTCTGGTGCGCGAGGTAATGGTGTCGGTAACGCGCACCGAGCTCTGGATATTTATCCTCGGGCACATCGGGCGCCGCATGCGCCAGTGCCTGCATCAAGCCCATGCCGATGACATACGCCGCATCCCGGTCACTCGGCACCACCCCGCCCACGTCCCGCACCGCGTTCTGAATGCAGCGCGTGATGATGGCGGTGGAATCAAACAAGGTGCCATCCCAGTCAAAGGCGATCAAGTCAAATTGACGGAAAGTGGATGCATCAGGATTGAGGGGGGGTAGCATGGGTCGCAAAGGTTTCAAGTTCAGAGGGAAGCTGGGCCAGCAACTCCAGACGTTCGCCACTGGCTGGATGGTTGAACTGCAAGCGCCACGCATGCAGGAACATGCGCTTGAGGGACGGCAGTTTTCCAGCCCGCAGCAGCGTCTTGTTCAAGTCAAAGTCGCCATATTTGTCATCACCGGCAATGGGAAAGCCTTCGCTGGCGAGATGAACGCGGATCTGATGGGTGCGCCCGGTCTTGATGGTGACTTCGAGCAAGGTAAACCCGGTCGCCATCGTCTGCCGAACCTTCACCAGGGTGACGGAAGGCATGCCGTTGGGATCATCCCGGGACACCACCTTGACGCGCCGCTCGCCGGCGCCGGCGGTGCCCTCCTTGCCTTCAAGCAGGTATTTGTGCAGCGGTTTGTCCAGCACTTTCTTATTGGCGGGCCAGCGACCTGCCACCAGCGCCAGATAAGTCTTGCCGGTTTCACGCTCGCGAAACTGGTCTTGCAGGTTCGTCAGGGCGCTTCTCTTTTTGGCAATCAGCAAAATGCCGCTGGTTTCCCGGTCCAGCCGGTGCACCAATTCCAGGAATTTGGCTTGCGGTCGGGCCATGCGCAATTGCTCGATCACGCCAAAACTCACGCCGGAGCCGCCATGCACCGCCACGCCGGACGGTTTGTCAATGGCGAGTAGATGCTCGTCTTCAAACAGAATGGGAAAGTCCCGCGCCGGCGCGCCGCGGGCCACGCTGTCGGCCATGGCTTGCGTCTTTTCGGCTACCCGCTCAGAGATCCGCACCGGCGGCAGACGCACCACATCGCCCGCCTGCAGCCGGACATCAGCGGTCGCTCGCCCCTTGTTGACCCTGACTTCACCACTGCGGACAATGCGGTAGATGTGAGTTTTCGGTACACCCTTGAGGTGACGCATCAGAAAATTATCCAGGCGTTGCCCCGCCGAATCTTCATCGACGAGGAGCGTTTTGACTTGGGGTGCCTGCGGGGCAGGATTGCCCCCTATAATGTGTTTCACTAGCGATGCGCTGTAAGTGGTTGATTTGACTGAGAGTTAACTCATAGTTTAGGTGAAGTTTAGTTCACCCACCACCACCAGCCCCGCGAGTAAGTCGATGCCGCCGGACGTAAGTACACGCAAACCGCAAGCCAGATGCTTGGGGTGGCCTGCAAAACGAACGGTCAAGACGACGCGTTGAAATACTGATACGGAATACCCCAAAAGTTCATAGACAAATCGTCTGTGAACGGAATGAAGCGAGATGTTTGTGTTGATGAGTCTGATTCATATATGCCAACGGTGCGTTTTCGCCCCGTTTTTCGGCATGGATTGGCCATCAGCCCCCGTAAAAAGGGCGCAATCAGCTATTACTTTAATAGCACTTCCACAACCCAACCTCCTCGCATCCCTCCACGCGCCAACGCCAAGACTTATCGTTTAAGTCTCGGTTCTCCGGCAATTCCTCCTCACTTCAAAGCGTCAGTTCTGGTATCAAAAGCTCGTCAAGAGCATGTTTGTTATTTGAATTGAAGGAATGCTACCCATGAAACGGATGCTGATTAACGCCACGCAGGCTGAAGAACGCCGCTTGGCCATTGTTGACGGACAAAAACTCCTCGACTACGAAATTGAAATTGAAGGACGCGAACAGCGCAAGGGCAATATCTACAAGGCCGTTGTCACCCGTGTCGAGCCATCGCTGGAAGCCTGTTTTATTGACTACGGTGAAGACCGCCACGGCTTCTTGCCATTCAAGGAAATTTCACGGCAGTATTTCCAGCAAGGTGCGGCCGTCGGCCAGGCCCGCATCCAGGACGCCATCCGCGAAGGCCAGGAACTGTTGGTGCAAGTGGAAAAAGAAGAACGCGGCAACAAGGGCGCGGCACTGACCACGTTCGTGTCGCTGGCTGGCCGTTATGTTGTGCTGATGCCCAACAACCCGCGCGGTGGTGGCGTCTCGCGCCGTATCGAAGGCGAAGACCGCGCCGACCTCAAGGAAGCGCTGGATCAGCTCGAATACCCGAATGGCATGAGCATTATTGCGCGCACCGCCGGCATTGGCCGCAGCGCGCCGGAACTGCAGTGGGACCTGAACTACCTGCTCAAGCTGTGGAACGCCATTGACGGTGCCGCCAAGGGTGGCAAGGGCGCTTACCTGATTTACCAGGAATCCAGTCTCGTCATCCGCGCTATCCGTGACTATTTCAACAACGACATCGGCGACATCCTGATCGACACCGACGACGTGTACGAGCAGGCGCAGCAGTTCATGGCCCACGTCATGCCCGAACACGCCGCCCGCGTCAAGCGCTACCGCGACGATGCGCCGCTGTTCAGCCGCTTCCAGATTGAACACCAGATCGAATCGGCCTACGCCCGTACCGTGCAGTTGCCCAGCGGCGGCGCCATCGTGATCGACCACACCGAAGCACTCGTTTCGGTGGACGTGAACTCGGCGCGCGCCATCAAAGGTGGCGACATCGAAGAAACCGCCACCCGCACCAATCTGGAGGCCGCCGACGAAGTGGCGCGCCAGATGCGCCTGCGCGATTTGGGCGGCCTGATCGTAATCGACTTTATCGACATGGAAGAAAGCCGCAACCGCCGTGACGTCGAAAACCGCCTGCGTGACGCGCTGCGGCAGGACCGCGCCCGTGTCCAGTTCGGCACCATCAGCAAATTTGGTCTGATGGAAATGAGCCGCCAGCGCCTGCGTCCCGCGTTGAGCGAGGGTGCCTCCATCCCCTGCCCGCGCTGCGGTGGCGCTGGCCACATCCGCGACACTGAATCCAGTGCGCTGCAAATCTTGCGCATCATCCAGGAAGAGTCCCTGAAGGACAACACCGCGTCGGTGCTGTGCCAGGTGCCAGTGGATGTCGCCTCGTTCCTGCTGAATGAAAAGCGCACCGAGATCGCCAAGATCGAACTCAAGCAGCGCATCAACGTGCTGATGGTGCCCAACAAGACACTGGAAACCCCGAACTACAAGCTGGAGCGTCTCAAGCACGACGACCCCCGTTTGGACAACATTGAAGCCAGCTACAAGATGGCGGATGAAATGGAGGACGCCACCTCGGTGACGCGTCGCTCGCAGGAGCCAACCAACAAGCAGACCCCGATCATCAAGGGCGTGTTGCCCGATGCACCGGCACCTGCGGCCGCTCCCCGACCTGAACCGGTCAAGCCGCCTGTGACGGCTGCACCACGCACCGCGCACAAGCCCGCCCCGGTTGCGGCAGCGCCGGTGCCGGCCGAAAAAGGCTTCTTTGGCTGGATCAAGCAATTGTTTGCCCCGACGCCTGTGGCAGTGCCACCAGCCAAGCCCGAGGCAGAAACCGGCAAGGACGACAAGCGCGAGGGTCGCGGTGGCCGCGATGGGGCGCGTCGTGGCGAGCCCCGTGGCGATGGTCGCACTGAAGAAGGTCGTGGTGGACGTGGTGGCCGCGGCGAAGGTCGCGGTGACGGCCGTGGTGGTCGCGGCGGCCGAGGCGGTCGCGGTGAGCGCCCGGCGCAGGGCTCACGCGAGCGTTTCGACGCCGAAGGCAAGCCGATCATGACCGACACCGGCGCCAATATGGCCCAGGCATCGGTGCAAGGGCCAGGCCAGGAGGCAGCACGAACAGAACCAGGGCAAGAGCGCCCACCCCGCGATGCAGAGCGCGGCGGGCGGGGTGAACGCAGTAGCCGGGGTGGACGTGGCCGCGGCGAGCCGCGTACCGACAATATCGAACCGGGCAACCTGAATGAGCGCGGCGAGCCGCGGGCAGAGGGACGCCATGAGCGCCGCCCTGATCGCAACCGTCGTCCAGACGAAAACGCCCGGACCGAGGCGGCCAGCGGCGACGTCAACCGTGCCACGGCCGACTCCGTGGTCGAGCGCACAGCGCCTGTCGCACACGATGTGACATCAAGCACCGAGCAAGGCCACCCGGTCGCCGGTGAAGTGGGGGCCCGTGCGGAGGGCGCAGAGCCACGCGAAAAGCGCCCGCGTGGTGACCGCCAGGGCCGGGAACGTAGCCCCCGCGGCGAGCGTACCGAGCAGGGTGACCGGCAGGAACGACCCGCGCGTGACAGTCAGTCCTTGCCAGAAGAGGCGGCAGCAGAACCTCGCCGGTCCTACTTCACCGCCAGCACGGAGAGCCCCGCCACTGAGACAGCAGTCGCTGCACCCGTTACCCTTGTTGTAGAAGCAGCGCCTTTGGCAACACCGGCCGCGCCAAAACCGGCGCAAACACCGGCAACCGCGCCGGTGGAAGCAATAGCCACTGGCATGCCTCAACTGCAGCCCTTTGCGCTGCCCCTGGCCGAATTGGCGCAAGTCGCCCAGAGTTCCGGCTTGAACTGGGTGAACTCGGACGCTGACAAAATTGCAGCAGTCCAGGCCGCCATCGCCGCTGAGCCCAAGGCCGTTCGCGTGCCGCGCGAACGGCCTACGGTGGTGCAAATGGATGCCGGTCCACTGGTTCTGGTGGAAACTAAACGCGATTTAAGCGCTATGACCTTGCCTTTTGAGGAAAAGGGAGCGCAGTAAGTCAAACAGGTGCCCTCCCGGGCACCCGCAAGAAAAAGGGCACTTCGAGTGCCCTTTTTTTTACCCGTCAATCCTTATCAAAAGAGATCGACACCCCCGACCCTGGGGATTTCTCCCAAAAAACCCCGCCGAACCAAGCCAAGGTGGCTGCACACCCTGTTGCGACCACTTCTTTGGGCAAAGTCAACGGCACGCTGCGTTTTCTCAAGTGCGCTGCTGGGGGAATCATCCGCCATCACACTGGTAAAGCCACAGCTAACCGTCACCCGGCCCACCTGCGGAAAATTGAATTTTTCAACATTGGTGCGAAAACGCTCGAACGCTGCCAACACCAGGGACTCATCCGGGCAGTGCATCAAGACACCAAAATGCTCCCCGCCAAAGCGGTAGATACGGTCATAGGTGCGAAACGTGTTGTTCATCACGCGCGCCACCAGCAACAGCACCTCTTCCGCGATCAGATGCCCATGCTTGTCGTTGATCAGATCAAAGTTGTCGATGCTTGCCGAGCCCAGCCAGTAATTGGCCGGCACCCGGTGACGCCGTTCGGGATTCTGACCCACCGGTTTTCCCTCCATCTCGGCGTCCCCGGTGGCACCGGCGAGTTCCTCCAGTACCGCGCTGTAAAACGCATCATCCAGTGACTTGCGGTTCAGCAAGCCGGTTAGGGCGTCGCGGTCGCTGTACTCCAGCAAGGCGTACATATTGCGGTAAATACGCCGCAATTGTTCGATCGTCAAAAGTTCATCGGCGGTCAGCGCCGCCTCCGAATGAACCTCGATTACCCCTTCGTCATCCTTGCGTGAATCAGAAAACAGCGGCAGCATGTGGATGCGTGGGCCCTCTTCCCCGGCCCACGCGATTTCAACCATTTCACGGCGCGCAAGACACTTAAGACGATCGGGGGCATCGTCCAGGTGCGGCAGTGTCGAGAAGTCCACGCGCAGGGGGTCAACCACTTTGCCGCCGCCTTTGGCATCCAGACGGGCCACTTCGAGCCATCGCTTGTCGCCCTCTAAGCTCATGACACGGGCAATGACGATGCGCTGAATCGGGAGCAGATCAATCAAGGCCTTGGACAGCGTGAGTTCCAGCAAATCCCGATCCCGGTGGTCGGTCAGCTTCAAAATGTGGTCGATCAAGGTACTCATATGTTTAACATGATAGCCCTGACTGGCAACCGAGTCACGCAGTTGCCGCCGCCTTTGCCGCGTTTTGCCACGCTTGTGTCGCAGCGACGACCTCGCCGCGCCGCTCGGCCAACTCAGCCAAGGCCTGCCAGGCATTTCGCTGCAAGCCGGCGTCCTGCAGCCTTGGCAAAGACTGTTTGAGTAACTGCTGCGCCTTGCCCCACAACTGCAAGCGCATGCAGGTGATTCCTGCCAGGTACTGCAAGGCAGCATCGCCTGGATTGGCCATCTGCGCTTGCTCGATCCGGGTCAACCATGCCGCTTCGGGTGCACCGCAGGCCAGCGCAAAACTGCTTTCCAGGACCCGAATGAGGTGGATGCGCTGCACGTCCGTCAAAGCCCCGGCTTGCGCTACCATGCGCTCCCAGACCGGCAGCAACCAAGTACGGGCCACATTGACATCACCGCCCAGCTTCAACATCCTGCTGCCTGCTTCGATGGCGACCTCAGGCGTCAGCCGTTCCGCCGCATCCAGCTGCCGCCACACCGATTGCAACTGGTCTGGGTCGTAAGCGGTCAGCAGCAACTCCAGCGCCAGACCGCGCAGAATTCCCTGCGCCGCCACTTCAGAAAACGCGCGATGCTTGGCCAGCAGGCGTGCCGTTTCCAGCGCCAGCCGGGTCTGACGCGCCATCCGCGCGGCCTTCAAGCGCAAGCGCAAGGCAATCGTTCGCCGGGAGGCCCCTTGCGGCAGATCATCCAGCCATTGCAGTGCGCCTTGGGCATCGTGGTCTTCCAGCGCCCAGCGCGCCGCACGCAACTGCACGCCCTCGCGGACTTCCTGCGCATCGGGCCGCGAAGCCTGCTCCAACGCCTGGCGGAAATGATCCTCCCGGGCCGATTTGTCCTGCAGCGCCTGGGCGCTTTCGGCGGCCAGCAAATGGGACAGGGCGCGCAGGCGCCCCGAATAGGCCAGTGTTTCACCGCTGCGCGTCATCGCAGTCTCACGCGCCAACACCACCTCAGAAGCTTTTTTGGCCCGGATAAACCGCCCGGCCATCAAATGCGAGAGTGCATCCAGCAAAGCAACGTGCATGGCGCGCTCCTGATGCTGAATGCGCCAGGAACGCGCGTGGCCCGGCATGGCAAACAGAGCCGCCAGTGCGCGCAAGGCAACATGCAGGGTGAAAAACAACAGCGCCAGCAGCAGCACCACCAGATTGAGCGACAGGTCAAGCCGGTACGGCGGCCAGAATACCGTGATCGTGCCCTGGTTATTGCCAGCAAAAAGTGCGACCGCGACCGCCATGCCAAACAATGCCAAAAACCACAGAGCGGCCCGCATAGCTACCTTCCAGCCGCCGCGGTGGCGAGGGCAGCGAGCGTTTCATTGACGTGGGGCAATTGCAGCATCTTCATCTGTGCCTGTACCTGCTGCAGCAAGGTAGCGGCAGCCTGCGTCTTGCGCGAGTTCGCATCGAAGTACTTGTTCAGCGACACCGAGGCGGCCGCCAGATCAGCCCGCGACGACTCCAGCTGCCGAGCCAACAGCCCCAGCCGGGCGTTGAGCAATTTGAGTTTGAAATTTTCCCGCAAGAAAAATGACTGCTCAGGCGACAGCAGCGCAGCCTCAGGCTGCTCAATCCGGCTGACCCGTACCAGCTTGCGCGCCTCGTCAAGCACCACCTGCAAACTGCGGTGCCACCATGCGGGCATGGCATCAAGATGCTGGCCCTTGATGGAGGCCGTGCCGTTGGCCAGCACCACCGCATTGGACAACACCAAGTCATCGGCCAAGCGCACCAGCTCATCAAGCTTCACCAAAAGCCCCTGGGTGTCGCTGACGGCTGCCGACTTGACCCGCTCAATGTCCCGCGCAAGAGCCCGCTGCAAGGGTGACAAGCGGGGCTGGGCCGCTCGCGCCACCCGCTGCTCTGCACTTTTCAGCGCTGCCAGCAGCGGCTCGACGCTGCCCGTGAGTTGGGCCTGCTGCTGTGCCAGACGGATAGACGACTCAATATCAACCACCAGATTTTCATCGCGTGAGCGTGACAGACTCTGCATCAAATCTTCAAGTTGCGTTCGTTGCAACGCAATCTCACTCAAACGAGCCTCATAAACGGCCACCCGCGCCGCCGTTTCGCGCGCCAACTCTTGCGCCTGTTTGGCAAGGGCACGGGCCTCCACCGACTGGGCGCCTGCCTCGGCGCTCTGCCGTGCCAACAGCTCCTGAATGGAGGATATCTTTTGCCACAGAAAACCACTGGCCAACAAGGCGGCCAGCGCCACCGCAGCCAAGCCCATCAGGAGCCCGCGCGGCCCGGACGACGCTGACACGGCAGGGGCCGCCTGAAGGTCCGCCGTCACCTGGGACACATCGCCTGCGGCGCGGTCAGCTGTTTCGGCGTTGAGATCGGAGTTCATGGCAGGATTTTAAAGTGTTGGGGATTTAGCGATGCCACCACGTCGGGCAGTGTCGGACGTGACTCACAAACAACGCCAAAACCTGCCTCTCGGGCTGCGGCCGCGATCCGCGGGTGGGTTGCCAGGGCACGCGCCTGGGCCCAACTTTGCCCCGGCAGCGCGGCACGCAGATTGGCCAGCGCCTCCGTGCTGCTGAACAGCCAGACCGAGCCATCACCGGCCGCCGTGCGCGCCAGCGCGCCTTCAGCGCAGCTGAATTCAGGCGCGTCACGCTGGTAAGCCACGACAAACTCAGCCGTGGCCCCGGCTTGCGCCACGCGGTTGGCGAACCACTCGCGCCCCATGCCTTGCCCGCCGCTGGCGCTGCCCGCCCGGTCGCCACCGCGCACGATCAACACCCGATCGCCCGGCTGCACTTGGGCGCCAACCACTTGCCACAGGGCTTCGGAATCAAATTGACCCGCATCCAGTGACGGGGCATCCAGCCGGTCCGCTGCCACGCCCGCGCGCAACAAGGCCCGGGCGGTGCCGGGACCGGTGGCCCACGCTCTTGTTTTGATAGCTGCTGGCGCACTGAAATTGGGGGCTAGAGTCGGTTTTGATGCAAAGAAATGTTCTACCGCATTGCCACTGACAAACATCACGCCCACATAGTCAGCCAGATGCTGCCACGCTTGTACCAAGTGCAGCGGGTCGTCCACCGGACCGACTTTGATCAGGGGGAGCGCCACGGCATCCAGACCGATCGCTGACAAATCAAGCACCCATCGTTGCGCCTCGCGCTGGGGGCGGGTAACGATGACCCGCATGGTCAGGCCCGAGCCGCAGCCTCATCCGGCGCCAGGATGGCGCCCCCGTTTGCCACCACACTTGCGCGCAGATCGGCCGCCACCCGCTCGCCCAGCGCCGTCGCACTGGCCAGGTCGGTGACCGATGCGTGCATCCGCACGCACACCAGCGCCAGCACGCCCTCGGGATCGCCCCAAGCGGCGTCGAGGGTCAGGGTGTCGGCTTCCAGTGTGGCAAACGCGGCCAACGGCATCGAGCAACTGCCGCCCATGGCGCGGCTCACCGCCCGCTCGGCCGCCACCGCCAGCCAGCTGGTGTGGTGCGCCAGCGGCGCCAGGGCATCGATCACCTCTTGGCGGTTGCCGCGCACCTCAATACCGAGCGCGCCTTGCCCGGCGGCCGGCAACATCACGTCCGGCTCGAAAATGTCGCGAATGCGCTGCGCCAGACCCAGCCGCTTCAAGCCGGCCGCTGCCAGCACGATGGCGTCATACAAGCCATCATCGAGCTTGCTCAATCGCGTGTCCAGGTTGCCCCGCAAGGGCTCGATTTTCAGGTCCGGGCGCCGGGCGTGCAGCAGGGCCATGCGGCGCAAGCTGGAGGTACCAACCACGGCACCCTGCGGCAGGCTGGCCAGATTTGCATAGCGGTTGGAGACAAAGGCATCGCGCGGGTCTTCGCGTTCCATCACGCACGCGAGCACAAATCCCTCGGGCAGTTCCATCGGTACATCTTTGAGCGAGTGCACGGCCAGGTCAGCCCGACCTTCTTCCAACGCCACTTCGAGTTCTTTCACAAACAAGCCCTTGCCGCCCACTTTGCTCAGTGAGCGATCCAGAATTTGGTCCCCCTTGGTGGTCATGCCCAGCAGGCTCACCTGGTGCCCGCGCTGCTCCAGCAGCGCCTTGACGTGCTGGGCCTGCCATAGGGCCAGGCGGCTTTCTCGTGTTGCTATCGTGATCGTCAAATTGCTCATACGCGGGGCTCAAGGTCGTAACCGGTTGGTAATCTAGGGACAGCTGGGAATGCTAGCATGGCCGGAGTCGCAAACTTGAGTAACCCCCTTTGAATAACGCCATGATCCAAGCTCCCAAATCCGAATCCGCCAAACGCAGCAAAGACAACGAACGTCCGCTGGTGGAGGACATTCGTCTGCTGGGCCGCATTCTGGGCGATGTCATCCGCGAGCAAGAGGGTGTTGCGGCGTTTGAGTTGATCGAGCAAATCCGCAAGCTGTCGGTGGCATTTCGCCGCGACGCGGACCACGAAGCCGACAAGGCGCTCAAGAAGCTGCTCAAGGGCTTGAGCGGCGATCAGACCGTCAGCGTGATTCGCGCCTTCACCTATTTCAGCCACCTGGCCAATCTGGCCGAAGACCGGCATCACATCCGTCGCCGCACGATCCACGAACGCGCCGGCGACACCCAGGAAGGCAGCATTGAAGTGGCCCTGGCCCGCTTGCGCTGGGCCGGCATTTCCCCCAAGACCATCGCCGACACCCTGGCCACCAGCTTTGTGTCACCGGTGCTCACCGCCCACCCCACCGAAGTGCAGCGCAAAAGCATTCTGGACGCCGAGCGCGCCATCGCCCAGCTGCTCACTGCCCGCGACGATATCAAGGTCAAGGCGGCTTGCGTCAACGCCAACAAAGACGCGCTGACGCCGCGCGAATTGGCCGCCAACGAGGAACAGATGCGGGCCCGCGTGTTGCAGCTGTGGCAAACCCGACTGCTGCGCTTCACCAAACTCACCGTCGCCGACGAAGTCGAGAATGCCTTGAGCTATTACGAATCGACGTTTTTGCGGGAAATCCCCAAACTCTATGCCGATCTGGAACGCGAGCTGGGCCAGCACCCGGTCCACAGCTTTCTGCGCATGGGCCAATGGATTGGTGGCGACCGCGACGGCAACCCGAACGTGAATGCGCAAACACTGATGCACGCCCTGCGCCGCCAGGCGGACGTGGCGCTGCGTCACTACCTGACCGAAGTGCACTATCTGGGCGGTGAACTGTCGCTCTCGACCATGCTGGTGGACTGCCTGCCCGCCATGCAGGCACTGGCTGACAAGTCACCCGACACCAACGAACACCGCAAGGACGAACCTTACCGGCGCGCCCTGATCGGCATCTACGCCCAGCTTGCCGCCACCCTCAAGGACCTGACTGGCGGCGAGGCGGCGCGCCATGCCGTCGCGCCCCAGAACGCCTACAAGACGGCGGAAGAATTCCTGGCCGATCTGCGCACCATCGAGGCCTCGCTGCTGGCGCAGCATGGTGCGGCATTGGTGGCGCAACGGCTGCACCCCTTGATTCGGGCGGTCGAGGTCTTTGGTTTTCATCTGGCCACCGTCGATTTGCGCCAAAGCTCGGACAATCATGAAGCGGTCGTGACCGAGTTGCTGGCCGTGGCGCGCCTGGAGCAGGGCTACGCGCAGTTGGATGAACTGACCAAACGCAGTTTGCTACTGAAGTTGCTGAATGATGCCCGTCCCTTGCGCGTGATGGGCGCGGCCTACTCGGAGCATACCCAAAGCGAACTCGCCATTTTTGAGGCCGCCAAGGTGCTGCGCGAACGCTTTGGCGCGCAGGCCATTCGCCACTACATCATCAGCCACACCGAAACCGTGAGCGACTTGCTCGAAGTGCTGTTGCTGCAAAAAGAAGTGGGCTTGATGCGCGGCACGCTGGATACCCATGCCCTCTGCGACCTGATCGTCGTGCCCTTATTTGAGACCATCGAAGACCTGCGCAATGCGGCGCCCATCATGCGCGAGTTTTATGCCCTGCCCGGCATCACAGAGCTGGTCAAACGCAGCGGCGCCGAGCAGGACATCATGCTCGGCTACTCCGACAGCAACAAGGACGGCGGCATCTTCACCAGCAACTGGGAGTTGTACCGGGCCGAGATTGCCCTGGTGGAACTGTTTGACCAGCTCGCCCAGAATACCCGGGGCGAGCGCGCCATTCAACTCCGGATGTTCCACGGTCGCGGCGGTACCGTTGGCCGGGGCGGCGGCCCGAGCTACCAGGCCATTCTGGCGCAACCCCCTGGCACTGTGCGTGGCCAGATTCGCCTGACCGAACAGGGCGAAGTCATCGGCTCCAAATACGCCAACCCCGAAATTGGCCGACGCAACCTGGAAACGCTGGTGGCCGCCACGCTGGAAGCCACGCTCTTGCAGCCCACCAAATCAGCGACCAAGCCCTTTTTGCTGGCCGCCGCTGAGCTGTCGCAAAACAGCATGACGGCCTACCGCAAGCTGGTCTATGAGACCCC
The DNA here is from genome assembly GCA_036835225.1 of Rhodoferax sp. Lineage (GTDB taxonomy): Bacteria > Pseudomonadota > Gammaproteobacteria > Burkholderiales > Burkholderiaceae_C > Rhodoferax. The sequence goes on from DAITMI010000002.1 coordinate 34,612, forward strand.
CGGCTTCACCGAGTATTTTTTTGACTCAACGCCAATTCGCGAGATTGCCGAACTCAACATCGGTTCGCGCCCGGCCTCCCGCAAGGCCTCGCAAAAGATTGAAGACCTGCGGGCGATTCCCTGGGGCTTCAGCTGGGGTCAGTGCCGTTTGACGCTGCCCGGCTGGTACGGCTTTGGTTCGGCGGTAGAACTTTTTATGAACCAGGACGGCGTCTCAGCACAGAAGGACACGCACAAAGAAAGATTGACACTGCTGCAACAGATGTACAAGCAGTGGCCGTTCTTCAGGACACTGCTGTCCAACATGGACATGGTGATGGCCAAAAGCGATCTGGCGCTGGCTTCGCGTTACTCTGAGTTAGTCAGTGACGCACGCCTGCGCAAGAGAATTTTCACGGCCATTGAACTGGAATGGCACCGCACCGCCAGCGCCCTGGGCATGATCACCGGCGACAAGCATCGGCTGGCCAACAATGCGGCGCTGCAACGCTCCATCCGCCACCGCTTTCCCTATATTGATCCTTTGCATCACCTGCAGGTGGAGCTGGTCCGCCGCTACCGCGCTGGTCAGACCGATGACCGCGTACAGCGTGGCATTCACATCTCGATCAACGGGATTGCCGCCGGCTTGCGCAACACCGGCTGACTGCCGACTAGCTGACCTCCTCTGATTGCGGACTGGATCCGCAAGCCATGGATCCCGGCTCAAATCCGGGATGACAACATTGACACTGGCAGCATCAACCCTGGTTGACTCCAGAGATGTCGCCGGGGCGATAGGTGCATTTGTCACCGATCGAATGCCGCTCCACCGTCACCCCGGAGAGACCCGGCAGGCGCGGCGCGAGCTCTTTCCAGATGAAACCACACAGGTTTTCCAGCGTCGCCGGCCCCAGGCCGGGCACTTCATCGAGAAAATGATGGTCCAGTTTTTCCCGCAGCGCATCCACTTCACGCCGGACGTAACCCAGATCCAGCACCATGCCTGAAGCGCCGACCGGTTCACCACGCACGAAGACCTCGGCATGGTAGGTGTGCCCATGCACCCGGCGGCTGCCCTCGGCCTCAATCTCCCGTTTCAGGGTGTGCGCGGCATCAAAGAAGAAGCGCTGACTGATCTCAAACATCATCGAATTCCGATCATTTTGTGGGATTGCACACCCAAGCGCCACTGGGGGTGCTGCTGACAGTAGGCGATGGCCCTGGCGGTATTGTCAGCGCGCAGCGGTCCATCCATCGGCTGCAGAAAAAAATGATCAAACTGCAGCGGCGCGAAGCGGGCCGGATCCACGCCCGCTTGCGGATAGACCAACTTGAGTTCGTTGCCACGCTGGATCGCCAGCTCGGTATCGGCCTTGGGGCTGACACAAATCCAGTCCAGTCCCGGCGGGGCGGCGATGGTGCCGTTGGTCTCGACCGCAATGGCAAAGCCGCGCGCATGCAGCGCCGTCGTCAGCGCCTCATCCACTTGCAGCAGCGGTTCGCCACCCGTGAGCACGACCAGGCGATGCCGCGTGCCCTGCGCTGCCCAGGCTTTTTCCACCGCGTCAGCCAACGCCTCGGCTGATGTGAACTTGCCGCCACCGCTGCCATCCGTCCCGACAAAATCGGTATCGCAAAACTGGCAGACGGCATTGGCGCGGTCTTCTTCCCGGCCGCTCCACAGATTGCAGCCGGCAAAGCGGCAAAACACCGCCGCCTTGCCGGACTGGGCGCCCTCGCCCTGCAGCGTGTAAAAAATCTCCTTGACCGAGTAAGTCATGCCTTGCCTTGAATATTCCAGAAGGGAGCGATTTTCGCAGGATGCGGGGATGTCCGGGTATGCCCCCGCCAAAACACCTACCCGCCCACGAGCTCGCGCACCGCCGCCAGTTGCCGGCGCGACACAAACAGCAATTCATCAATGCCGTTGAGCCGCACCGCCCAGCCTTCACCCTCTTGCGGATCGTTGTGTTTTTCCAGCGCCCGCACCGCGCGCCTGGCAATCAAAGCGTTGCGGTGAATGCGCATGAACCGGGTTCTGTACTTTTCCTCCAGCTCATTCAGGGAGCCCTCCAGGAGGTAGCTCTTGGCGGCGGTACGCACCGTGATGTATTTGAGCTCGGCCTTGAGGTACAAGACCTGCGACAGCGGCACCCGCTCGGTCCGGCCACGCTCTTGAATGATCAGCACATCCTCAGGAAAGTCGGGCTCCAGCCCTCGTGCAGACTGCCTCAATCGCTCTACTTTTTGTAGCGTCGCCTGCAGGCGCTCGAGCCGTACCGGCTTGGTCAGATAGTCCACCGCATCCAACTCGAACGCATGCACCGCGTGTTCGGCATAGGCTGTCACGAACACCACGGCGGGAGGATTGGGCAAGGTGCGCAGGGTCCGGGTCAGGGTCAGGCCGTCCGCGCCGGGCATGTGAATGTCGATCAACGCCACATCCACCTGCTGCCGGTGCAGCCACTCAAGCGCCTGCGTGGCATTGGCGGCCTCGGCCACGACACTGGCCGCCGGCTTGCTGCAGTCACCCAGCAGGGTGCGCAGGCGCGCGCGCGCCAAGGCTTCATCATCCACGATCAGCACCTTCAGCGGCATCGCAGTAGCTCCCTGCGGTTCATGCTGGCACCTCGATCCGGACTTGAAAAACCCCGTCCTTCAGGCCACTCTGGAATTGGCCCTGCACATCGTGCAGCAGGTTGAGCCGGTCACGCACATTCATCAGCGCCAGACCGTTACCGCGCGCGCCCTGCCCCCCAGGCACGGTGTTGGTGACCTTGATAACGACAGTGGAGCCGCGACGTTGCGTTGATATCCTGACGTACGCGCCGACCGCGCTCGGCTCCACGCCATGCTGGACCGCGTTTTCCACCAGGGGCTGCAACAGCAAGGGCGGCAATTTGGCCGCAGACGCGGCAGGGTCCAGCGCCCACTCCACCTGGATGCGATCGCCAAAACGTACCGCCTCGATCGCCAGATAACGCTGCGCCAGGGCAATTTCATCGGCCAGCGTGACAAACTCGCCCTGCTCCATCAGTGCATGACGAAACAAATCGCTCAGGTCTTCCAGCAGTGCCTCTGCTTTTGCCGGCTCGGCGCGCACCAGTGCAATGGCGCTGTTGAGCGTATTGAACAAAAAATGAGGGCGAATGCGCGCTTGCAGCTCACTCAACCGCGCCGTGGTGGTAGCCGGCGTTTTGGCCCGGGCCCGCAACACCAGCGCGGCCACCAGCGCCGCCGACAACAGGGCGCCGCTGAAGGCGCAGGCGAGCCAGGGCGCCGGCTCCAGCAAGCCCACCAGGGCCAGCACGCCACAGCCATACAGGCCGGCCATGGCACCCAGGCCGACCCCGGCCACTTGCTGGACGGTGGGGCTCAGGCGCGCCAGCACCTGCTTGAGACTGCACGCCGAGATTAGCCACACCAGCGTCGCCGGCAAGGCGCCCCCGGTGAGCAAGGCCAGACGGGTCAACCAGTCAAACACCGTGGACGCGCCGAACATGGCGCCCACCCCCACCACCGCCTCGACAAACAGCACGGCCCGCAGCACCACGCCGAGCTGGCAGGCGTCGAACACCAGCATCTTGGCCGGCCCGGCCCCCAGTGACACAGGCGGTTCGGAAGCCAGTTCCTGGAAGACCGATAAAATTTGCGAGTCTTTCATCAATAATTGAGCTTTAAAAGTTGTCGTGGCGGATGCTCAGGACTGTCATGGCGGGCTTGACCGGCAATCCAGGGAGACCGGAACACGCCCGGCATGACCGCCGACGAAATTCTGCCTAAGCCCGATTATTGATGATCTGTTTGCTGCAAGCCCAACCATAACCACCAACCTCCGGCCCGGCCATCGTAAGCCGACGCCCAATTCCATGTCACAAACCCAATTCGACAAAAAATCAGAAGCCTGGTCTGCCCTCTTCTCCGAGCCCATGAGCGATCTGGTCAAGCGCTACACCTCCAGCGTGTTTTTTGACAAACGGCTGTGGCAGGCCGACATCGCCGGCTCCTTGGCCCATGCGGAAATGCTGTGCCGCCAACAAATCATCAACGCCGAAGACCTCAAGGCCATTCAAAGCGGCATGGCCACCATCACCGCCGAGATCGACGCCGGCGCCTTTGAGTGGAAACTCGATCTGGAAGACGTGCACCTCAACATCGAAGCCCGTCTGACGCAGCTGGTGGGCATTGCCGGCAAGCGACTGCACACCGGCCGCTCGCGCAACGACCAGGTCGCCACCGACGTGCGGCTGTGGCTGCGCGGCGAAATTGACCTGATCAGCGGCCTGCTCACCGACCTGCAAAAAGCACTGCTGGAAGTGGCCGAGAAAAATATTGAGGTGATTCTGCCCGGCTTCACCCATCTGCAGGTAGCGCAACCGATCAGCTTCGGCCACCACATGCTGGCCTATGTCGAAATGTTCAGCCGCGATGCCGAGCGCATGAGCGAGGTTCGCCGCCGCACCAACCGGCTGCCGCTGGGCGCCGCCGCGCTGGCCGGCACCAGCTACCCGCTGGACCGGGAACGCGTCGCCCTTACCTTGGGCATGGTCGATGACCAAGGCCTGCCTCAGGTGTGCCAAAACTCCCTGGATGCCGTGAGTGATCGCGACTTCGCCATCGAATTCACCGCAGCGGCCTCGCTGTGCATGGTGCACATCAGCCGCTTCAGCGAAGAACTGATTTTGTGGATGAGCCAGAACTTCGGCTTCATCCAGATTGCCGACCGTTTCACCACCGGCAGCTCCATCATGCCGCAGAAGAAAAACCCGGACGTTCCGGAACTGGCGCGCGGCAAGACCGGCCGCGTGGTCGGCCACCTGATGGGCCTGATCACCCTGATGAAAGGCCAGCCGCTGGCCTACAACAAGGACAATCAGGAAGACAAGGAACCGCTGTTTGACACCGTGGACACGCTGAAGGACACGCTGCGCATCTTTGCCGAGATGGTGGGCGGCCAACTCAACCCGGCCACCGGGCTGAAGGAAGGCGGCATCAGCGTCAAACCCGAAGCGATGGAACGCGCCGCCCTCAAGGGCTATGCCACCGCCACCGATCTGGCCGACTACCTGGTGAAGAAAGGGCTGCCGTTCCGCGACGCCCATGAGACCGTCGCCCACGCCGTCAAAGCCGCCATCTCGCACCAGGTCGATTTGTCGGAATTGCCTTTGAAGGTACTGCAGGAGTTCAACCCAAATATTGAGAAGGATGTGTACGAGGTGCTGTCCTTGCGCGGCTCACTCAACGCCCGGGATATTCTGGGTGGCACGGCACCGAAGCAGGTGCGGGCGCAGATTGCGCGGCACCTGACACGGCTGGGTTGAGAGCCTTGATTTGATCCATGACGGCCAGCGTTTTTTGCTATTAATTAAGTAGCATATTACGCAGACTGTACAGGGCTAGAGGCCGGAATTACTTAAGAACCGGCGCAAACCAGCCTACCGAATTTGGCCGAGCAGATAGCAGGGACCAAGCATGACGCTTTTGAAAAAAATACCGACCGCTTAAGGGTCAGCAGCCAGACGGTGAGCCGCTATACCGATTTACGGGTAGAGTGGTTACTGGAGTGCCGTCTCCAGCCCTACCACGTCAAGGTCGGCAAATGCCAGGTGAAGTCGCCCAAGGTCTATATCCGCGACAGCGGCCCGCGCCATGCCTTGCTCGGTCACCCGGTGGTGGGTGCGAGCTGGGAAGGCTTTGACCGCAACCGGAGTAAGTTGCCGCACCCCAAAGGCGGTTATTCCGCCTTGTTGATCGGGATGTAGATTTCCCCGCCGCCGCCTCTGAACTCCTGTGACTTGGCGTCCATGCCGGCACTGATCGCCTGCTCGTCGCTCACGCCCTTGATCTTGGCGTAGTCGCGTACCTCCTGCGAGATCTTCATGGAGCAGAACTTGGGGCCGCACATGGAACAGAAATGCGCCACCTTGCTTGAGTCCTTGGGCAGGGTTTCGTCGTGGAAATTGCGCGCCGTGTCGGGATCGAGCGACAGGTTGAACTGGTCCATCCAGCGGAACTCGAAGCGCGCTTTGGACAGCGCGTCATCGCGCGCCCGCACACCGGGGTGACCTTTCGCCACGTCGGCGACGTGGGCCGCAATCTTGTAGGTGATGATGCCGACTTTCACGTCGTCACGGTCCGGCAAACCCAGGTGCTCCTTGGGGGTGACGTAGCACAGCATGGCGGTGCCGAACCAGCCAATCATGGCCGCACCAATGCCGCTGGTGATGTGGTCGTAGCCGGGCGCAATGTCAGTGGTCAGCGGCCCGAGCGTGTAGAACGGCGCCTCGTGGCAATGCTTGAGTTGCTCGGTCATGTTGGCCTGCACCAGGTGCATGGGCACATGGCCGGGGCCTTCAATCATCACCTGCACATCCTGCTGCCAGGCTTGCTGGGTCAGTTCACCCAGGGTGCGCAACTCGGCAAATTGCGCTTCGTCATTGGCGTCGGCGCCGGAGCCGGGGCGCAGGCCATCGCCCAGCGAGTAGCTGACGTCGTAGGCCTTCAGGATTTCGGTCATTTCATCGAAGTGGCTATAGATGAAATTCTCTTTGTGGTGGGCAATGCACCACTTGGCCATGATGGAGCCACCGCGCGACACAATGCCGGTCATGCGATTCGCGGTGAGGTGGATAAAGGCCAGCCGCACGCCGGCGTGCACGGTGAAATAATCCACGCCCTGCTCGGCCTGCTCGATCAGCGTGTCGCGGAAAATCTCCCAGGTCAGGTCTTCGGCGACGCCGCCGACTTTTTCCAGTGCCTGGTAAATCGGCACCGTGCCGATCGGCACCGGCGAGTTGCGCAGAATCCAGTCGCGCGTGGTGTGGATGTTGCGGCCGGTGGACAAGTCCATCACGGTGTCGGCACCCCAGCGCATCGACCACACCAGTTTTTCCACCTCTTCTTCGATGCTGGAAGTCACCGCCGAGTTGCCGATGTTGGCGTTGATCTTGACCAGAAAGTTGCGGCCAATCGCCATCGGCTCGACCTCGGGGTGGTTGATGTTGGCCGGGATGATGGCGCGGCCACGCGCCACTTCGTCGCGCACAAACTCGGGCGTCATGATCTTCGGGATGCTGGCACCAAAGCTGTTGCCGGCCAGGCGCTTCTCGCGCTCAGCGTTGCCCAGGTACTGCGCCATCCATTCCAGCTTCTGGTTCTCGCGAATGGCCACGTACTCCATCTCGGGGGTGATGATGCCTTGGCGGGCGTAATGCATTTGCGAGACGTTAGCGCCCGCTTTGGCGCGGCGCGGCGTGCGCTGCAGGCCGGCGGCCTGGGCACGCAGGGCAGCCAGCGCATCGGTCTCGCCATTTTTCAGGCCATCGTCCAGTGCATAGGGTGCGCGGCCGGTGTACAACTCGGTGTCGCCGCGCGCCTCGATCCAGCTGCTGCGCACCGGCGCCAGACCCTGGCGCACATCGATCATGGCCTGCGGGTCGGTGTAGGGGCCGGAGGTGTCGTACACCACGACCGCTTCGCCGTTGCTCTGCATGATCTCACGCATCGGCACTTTGACATCGGCCTGGCTGCCCTGCACGTAGATTTTGCGCGAGGCCGGCAAGGGCTCGCGCGTGAGGTTCATCAATTCGCTGAATTTGTCGGGTGCGTTCATGGCATGGTCTCCTGAAGATGTGAAAAACAGCTCCGGAGAACAGTCAGTCAATCACGCGAACAGGGAGGACGGCACGAAACCCCAGATAACCCGTCAAGGGGCAATGGGACTGCACGTCTGGCTCTTCTTACGCCGGTATGAACCGGATCAAGTTCGCGGGTTTGGTTGACCATCTCAGCGCATCCACAGCGCACCCCGGGCAGGGCGGAGTTTAAGCGATCCTGCGGACTGGCAGATTCCGGACCGGCAGCAACTCCTCGGAGAGCTGAATAGAAATGACCGAAACGACGCGGCCCTGAGCTACTGCGCCGGACGGCCCGCACCCTGCGTACCTTGGGCGCGCGCCGAAAGATAGACATAGAGATCCATGATATGGGCGTTCACGCGGGGCTCGCCTTGCCACGCGGGCATCGTGAGCATATATTCCTTGCGCTGCACGATCTCTTCGACCAAGGCTTCCCGCGCGGCGCTGTCGCGGCTGGCCTGCACCGCCGGAAGACCCCAGTCATAGCGCTGGAGCACGAGGCCCACGAATTGGCGCGAGCCCATTTCGCGAACTCTGGGCAATAGATCGGGACCGCCCGCCGTACCGGTCGCCGCAGCCCCATGACAGCCCGCGCACCTGTCCTGAAAGACGCGCCAGCCGAGATAGACGGAACCGGGCGGCTTTGAGAGCTGCGCGAGCTCCTGGGCGGCCTGCCTGTTTTGCCACTCCACGGTTTCCACGGCACATCCGGCCAGCAACAGCGCCGACGTGATCGCACCGGCGTACCGCAGGCGACGCGGTCTGGCCGTCATGCGCTCGAAGAGCGGCTTCAGCGCCAACTTCGACAGTTTGGAAAACTTCGCCATCGTCATCACCTTTGCGTTTCTCGCGGCCGCGAACCCAGCATGCTGCGCAGCCCATTCTGCGTGCACGGCAGGCGATTGTGGCAAGCCGCCTGCGCCCGTGTCTTGCGAAAGATCAGTGCCAGTCGCTGTTTGCACAGGCACAACCGTGAGCGGCTACCGCCGGGTGATCGACGTGCAGCTCAAGCGTGTTCGTACTTGTCGCCTGCGTGCCAGGCACAGATATCAAGGGTTGCAGCCGGTCAAAATGACCACCTTCCATCGCGCAGAATCGACAGTCCGGGAGAGAAAACATACAGAGGGCAACCGGTGTACTGAGGACACCCACCCCGCCGTTTTGAAGAACGCGGCCTGGGGCAGGCGCACTATATGATGAGTCCTTCGTCGCCACCGTCCACCCTGTGGGTAAAGGCAACAGGGCAGGCAGCATCCCTGCCGTTTCCTGATAACCGGCACCATGGAACGGAAGAACAAAAATGTGCTTCAGCGCAAAACTCTGACATAAAACAGTGACGACATCGTCGATACGCACCTATCTCCTGCTGCTGGTCCTGGCCGTGTCCGTCCCACTGGTGGCGGTCGTCGGAATTGGCATCTATGCCGACATGCAGCAGGCAATCGCCCAGACCAAGACCTCGCTGCGAATGCTGACCAGCAGGATGGTCAGCCACACGGGCGGCAAGATCGCCAATGCCCGCCAGATTCTCGATCGCATCGCGGTGCGCCCGATCGTCAGACAAATGGACCCCAATCACTGTGACGCGGCCCTGAAAGACCTGCATAGCCTGAATCCGGGCTACACCAATGTCGGCTACTCGAATCTGGCGGGCGTGGTGGTCTGCTCGGCGCTGCCACAGCCGGGCGGCAAGATGGTCAATTACGGGACAACGCCGTCCTTCCAGAAATTCCTGAAGGAGCGGCGCTTCAGCGTCGGGCAGCCAGTTTTCGGTTCGATCAGCGGCAAGTGGATCTCCATTCTGAGAGAACCGATCTGGAACGAGCAGCAGGAAATGGTCGGCGGGATTCATCTTCCTCTCGACTTGGCGACACTGGACCCCAATATCCCCGCCCAGTTCCTGCCGGCCGAGGTTCGCTATGGCTTCTTCAGTGGCGACGGAAGTCTGATCTGGCGCAATCGCGACCCGGAGAGCAGCATCGGCACCCGACCCAACTCGGACGCGGCGCGGCGGATTGTGGAGCTCCGGGACGGGGAATTCGAGAGTCAGGGGGTTGACGGCGTCAGGCGTTTCTATTCCGTCATGCCGATTCCGGAGACCGGATGGGTGGCCTACGTGGGTGTACCTGCGCACACGGTTTTCGCCGCAGCCAGGCAGCGCGCCATAGCCGCAGCGGCCGTCGCGCTGGCCGCGATGGTCTCGGTGCTACTGATGGCCCTGGTCATCGCGCGTCGGATCGCCAGTCCGGTGGCGGAACTGGAACGAGCCGCGCGTGCAGTCCGCGCTGGCGACCTCGGGGTCAGGGCCTCGGTGGGCGGGCCACGTGAGATCGCGGCGGTCGCACAGGAATTCAACGCCCTGATCGCAGCCCAACAGCGCAGCGACGCGCAACTGCGCATTGCCGCGACAGCGTTCGAGTCGCAGGAAGGCATGTTGATCACCGACGCCAACGATGTGATTCTGCAGGTCAATCGTGCCTTCACCAACATCACGGGCTATACGGACGAGGAAGTCGTGGGTCAGACGTCGCGCCTGCTGCGCTCGGATCGTCAAAGTCCGGACTTTTATGCCGAGATGTGGGCGCTCATCAAGGACACGGGCGGCTGGCAGGGTGAAATCTGGGGTCGGCGCAAGAATGGCGAAATCTATCCCAAATGGCTGAGCATCACGGCGGTGAAATCGGACGACGGCGTCGTCACCCACTACGTTGACACCGAGATCGACATTACCGCGCGCAAGGCCGCCGAGAACGAAATCACGCACCTCGCCTTCTACGACCACCTGACCCGGCTGCCGAACCGGCGCCTGCTGCTGGACCGGCTGCAACAGGCGCTGACCGCCAGTACGCGAACGACGCATCGCGGAGCGGTGCTGCTGATTGATCTGGACAACTTCAAGACGCTGAACGACACCCGCGGTCACGACAAGGGCGACCTGCTGCTGCAGCAGGTGGCGCAACGGCTGGTCACCTGTGTCCGCGAGGGTGATACCGTGGCGCGTCTGGGCGGCGACGAGTTTGTGGTGTTGCTCGAAGGTCTGGGCGAACATCCCGACGAAGCGGCGACGCAGACCGAAGCGGTGGGCGAGAAAATTCTGGCCACGCTGAATCAGCCCTACCGGCTCGCCGGCTACGAAATTCGCAGCACCCCAAGCATCGGTGTCACCCTGTTTAGCGGCCACCAGACCTCCATCGACGAACTGCTGAAGCAGGCCGATCTGGCCATGTACCAGTCCAAGACCGCCGGGCGCAATACCTTGCGCTTCTTCGATCCAGCGATGCAGGCCATGGTGACCGAGCACGCCGCCCTGGAGGTGGACCTGCGCGAGGCGGTGAAGCAAGGGCAGTTCACGCTTCACTACCAGGCGCAGGTCGTCGGTGACGGCCGCCTGACCGGCGCCGAGGCACTGGTGCGCTGGCAGCATCCGCAGCGCGGCCTGGTGTCGCCGGCCGCGTTCATCCCGCTGGCCGAGGAAACCGGCTTGATCTTGCCGCTGGGCCACTGGGTGCTGGAAACGGCCTGCGCCCAGTTGGCGACATGGGCTAGGCAGCCGAACACGGCCCAACTCTTTCTGGCGGTGAACGTCAGTGCCAACCAGTTGCACCAGGCCGACTTTGTGGACCAGGTACTGGCTGTACTTAGCAGCACGGGGGCGAATCCGAAAAGGCTCAAGCTGGAACTGACCGAGAGCCTGCTGGTGTCCGATGTGGAAAACACCATTGCCAAGATGGCGGCGCTGAAGGCGCACGGTGTCGGGTTCTCCCTGGACGACTTTGGCACGGGCTATTCGTCGTTGTCGTACCTGAAACGACTGCCACTGGATCAACTGAAAATCGACCAGGGTTTCGTCAGGGACATCCTGATTGATCCGAATGATGCCGCCATTGCCAAGATGATCATCGCCCTGGCCGAAAGCATGGGGCTTACCGTCCTCGCCGAGGGGGTGGAAACCGAGGCCCAGAGGGCATTCGTGGCCCGCCTGGGCTGCCATGCCTATCAGGGCTATCTGTTCAGCCGCCCGCTGCCGCTGGACGAATTCGAGGTGTTTTTGAAGCGGGTTTGACACATGTCTCCCGGACCGCGAATGTGACGTATGTTCGGTGACCGCACAGGCCGAGGGTAGGCGTCTGCGTTTTCTCACTGCGCCATGTCGCCTTTGGCACCCCTGCTCAAATTGGCGTTGGCGGTTCGCGACTGCGCTGGCCAGGCAAGCAGCACCAAGGTCATCGCCGCTGGAGAAGAATGGCGTCCAGCGGCGGGACAATATTCCAGCCGTTTCAGAGGCACAGCCGCAAGGCTGCCTTTGACCCATTTTCCCGTGTCAGGAGCGACCCCATGCAGAGCACACATTCGAACGCCACCATCACCGCCGACATCGCGGTGATCGGTGCCGGCACCGCAGGTCTGACGGCATTCCACGAAATTTCACGCGCCGGATGCGCCGTTCTGTTGATCGATCGCGGCCCTTTGGGTACCACTTGCGCACGCGTGGGCTGCATGCCATCGAAAGCGGTTCTGCATGCGGGTGAGCAATGGGCAACCTTGTCCCAGCTTGCCCCCGCTGGCACAGCTTCAGCCAGTCAGACGCCAGATAGCCTGTGGCAGCACGCGCGCACCACGCGCGATCGCCTTACCCAGGGAACCGTCGAGCGTACCGTGACCGATGCCGGCGATCGGCTGATCATGGGGGAAGCGCGCTTCCTGGACGCCCAGACCCTCGATGTCGGTGGCCGGCGCATCTCAGCAAAAGCCTTCGTGATTGCGACCGGATCACGGCCCGTCGTGCCCAAATTTTTGGCGCATCTGGGCGCACGAGTCGTGACCACGGATACCTTGTTTGAACTCGACAAACTGCCGCGCAGCATCGGCGTTCTGGGGCTTGGTGCGATCGGCCTGGAAATGGGACTGGCTTTGGCGAGACTCGGCGTGCGCGTGGTGGCGGGCGACTTGAAGTCCACGCCCGCAGGCATCACGGACCCCGAAGTCAGGGTACGTGCACTGGCGCTGTTCAGCGGAGAACTGACGACCTGGCTGGGCCGTCCGGTCGAAGTAGAGGCCGTTGGTGACGCGCTGCGCATGCATAGCGGTGAAGCGTCGGCCACGGTTGATCTGGTGCTCGCCGCGCTTGGGCGCCAGCCCAACGTCGAGCAGCTCGACCTTGCCAAGGCCGGCGTCACGCTGGACAGCCATGGGCAACCTGTCGTTGATGCTGCAAGCCTGCGCGCGGCAGGCACGGCGGCCGTTTTTCTGGCTGGCGATGTCAGTCCGGATCGGCCCTTGATGCATGAGGCCGTGGACGAAGGGGTGATGGCCGCGCGTGGCGCCTTGCATTCACTTGGCAAAGGCATTGAGAAAGCAATTCCGGCCCGCCGAGCGGCCATGTCGATCGTGTTCAGCAACCCGGACGTTGCAGCGGTGGGGATGGCGTATGACCGCCTCGACCTGTCGCGCACAGTGATTGGTACGGCCCAAGGCTCAGGCAACGGGCGTTCGCGCATTCTGGGCGCCGAAGGTAATCTGGTGCGGGTGTATGTGGACCGGCACAGCGGCATGTTGCTGGGCGCCGCACTTGTCGCCGTGAAGGGAGAGCATCTGGCGCACGCACTGGCGTGGGCGGTACAACGCGGCGACACGGTTAAGACACTGTTGGCGATGCCGTATTACCATCCCAGCATCGAGGAAATGCTTCAGTCCGCGTTGAAAGATGCGGCGAAGCAGATGGCGTCGGACACAAGCGGCGGACCCGGTGCCGCTGTGGCACCGTAGCCGTCACAGGCGCGCTTCTTTTAGCGCGCCGCCACGCTCACCCCCTCCCGCACCCGATCATCAGGATGATTGATCACCTGTTCGCCCGCCTCAATGCCAGCGACGACCTGGGCGCTCAAGCCGGTGCGCTGGCCGATCTCCACCCGGCGTTTGACTGCCTTGCCCTGCGCCACCACGAAGACGGCCCAGCCGTCGCCGTCACGAAATAGCGCGCTGGCCGGGATTTGCAGGATGTCCTGGCCTTCCCACACGATGAAGCTGGCTTCGACGCGGTAGCCGTCGCCCAGGCGTTGCCATTGGGTGGGGGGCGAGGTGAAGGCGACGATGACCCAGACGCGCTGCTCTTCCACGCCCAGGGCCGAGACCTTGGTAAAGCCAACGGGCTCAATCAGACGCACCACGCCTTCGAGCGCGCCCTCACCGCCCCAACGCTCAAACACGACGCGGGTGCCGGGATGGATGCCCACGGCATCGGCCGACAACAGGTCCACTTCAACCTCCAGTGCGCTCGGGTTCCCGATCTCGACCAGCGGCTGGCCGCTGGCCACTGTGCCTTCGCTCTTGTGCAGTATCTTCAGCACCCGTCCGGCCACCGGAGCCCGCACCGTCACCAGCTCAGTGCTGCTGGCGCGGCCGGCGTATTGCAGCGTGGTGCGGGCCGCTTCGAGTTCGTGGCGCGCGGTGGCGACGGCAAATTTCGCCGAGCGCAGTTCCGCCGTGCTGCGCTGCGCCTCGCTGGCAGCGCGGTCCTCGGCCGCGACGCTGACGTGCCCCTGCAGGCGCAGCGCGCGCACGCGTTGCAGTTCGGTTTGCGCCAGCTCGGCATTGCTGGCGCTCGCGTTGCTGCGCTGCGCGGCGGCGCTGACGCCGGCTTGCGCGGCGGCGATGCGGGCCTGGGCTTCGGCGCGGCGGCGCGGGTCCAGCGCCTCGGCGCGCAGAGGCTCCAGTTCGGCCAGGATGGCGCCGCGCTCGACCGCATGGCCCACTTCGAACCGGACGCGGCGGGCGTAGCCGGTCACGGGCGCGGTGACCACATAGCGGTCCAGCACCCGCGTGCGCCCCTCCTGCTCCAGCACGACCCGCAGCGCGGCACGGCTGGCGGTTCCGATGTCCACTTCGACCGCCTGGGAGCGAAACGCCCAGAGCAAACCCGCGACGACCAGAACGGCGAGCAGGCCCAGCACGCTTCGACGGCGCCATTGCACATTGTTTTTCATAGTGTCACTCCGCCGACTTCAGGACGGCAATCAGGTCAAGTTGATCCAGCAGGCGGCGCACCGCCAGGCCCGACAGCAGCGCGGAGACCAGCACCACCGTGCAGGCAAAGGCATAGGTTCGGGGCGCCAGAATCACGGGCACGCGAAACAAGTCGTTTTGCATCGCCTGGGCGATGTAGTAACAGAGCCCTTCTCCCAGCCACAGACCCAGCGGGATAGCGAGCAGGGTCAGCAGGCCGAGCTCACCGAGCAGGATGTAGGCAACCTCGGCGCGGGTGAAACCCAGCACCCGCAGGCTACCGAGTTCGCGCCCGCGCTCGGTCAGCCCAATGCGGGCGCTGTTGTAGATCACACCAAAGGCGATGATGACGGAAAACACGGTGGCGACGTAGGTGAAGAACAGCATGGTCTCCTCCATCACGCGGTTGAAATTGCGGATCTCCTGCACCCGCTCGGCCACCCCGGCGATGCGCGGCATGCCCTTCAACCGTGTGTAGAGCGGGGCCAGCTGGGCGCTGTCGATGCTGAGATAGGCGCCCGAGATCGTCGGGCCTTCCTGCATGAACTGGTTCAGTGCCGCGAGGTGCATGTAGCCCGACACCCCCAGATACTCCCTGACCACAGCGGCCACGGTGGCCTCGCGCACCGGCCGATTGCCTTCCAGCACTTCCACCGTCAGGCGGTCGCCCACCCGCACATCCAGCAACGTGGCGAGATAGTCGGTGAGCAGGATACCCTCCGCCGGCAAGGCAACGGGCCGCAGGTCGACATCAAGCACCCGCCCAATGTCACCACCCGGCTCCACACCGCGAATGCCGGTGCGATAACTCAGATGCCCATGACGCAGCCGCACCGGCACGGCACGAAACACTTCCACATGCTGCACCCCCGGCAGGCCGAGCAAGTCGAAGCGGGCGCGGTAGGCGGTGGGATCGGTGAAGGTCACCGACAAATCCTCGCGCTGGGCCATGCCGAACTGGACGTTGAGCATATAGCTGACGGTCTCGCGCTGAAACAGGCCGGTCAGGGTGATGCCGCACGCCATGGCAATACCCAGCACCGTGAGCATGGATTTCAAGGCCCGGCGCTGGATGTGGCGGATGATCATGCGCAGGGGTGGCGACAGCCAGCGCTTGAGGCCCATTTGCTCGATCCATGTCTCGCGATAGATCGCGGGCGGCTCAGGCCGCATTGCCTCCGCCGGCCGTAAGGTGGCGGCCCGCCAGACCGCAAACACCGTCCCCGTCCCGGCCGCCAGCAGGCTGGCCGCTGCAGCCTCCAGCACCGTATCGGGCTGCAGGCTGAACATCAAATAGGGGAAGTGATAAAACTGGATGTAGATGCCGGACAGCACCTGGCCCAGCCACATCCCCAGTGCCGTACCGCCAACAACACCCAGTACCACGATAGCCGAGACCATGCGCAGGTAATGCCACAGCACAGCGAGATTGTTGTAGCCAAAGGCCTTGAGGATGGCGATTTGCTCGCGCTGCATGGCCACCAGTCGCCCGATCACCACGTTAAGCAGGAAGGCGGCGATGCCCATGAACATGACCGGAAAAAGATTCGCCAGGATGCCGAGCTGCTCCAGCTCCTGGCTGAGAAAACGGTGCGAGCGTTGATCCTTTCGGCCATAGGCGCCCAGCCCGCCGTAGGGCTTGAGCAGTTCGTCGACGCGGTCGATGACGGACTGGCTGTCCGCGCCCGGGCGCAGGCTCAGGGCTAGATCATTGAACGCGCCCTCCATGTCGTAGGCCTGCCCCAAGGCACGACGCCCCATCCACAGCACGCCGAACCGCTTGTAGTCGGGAAAGGCCGAGCCGGGCCGCAGCTGCTGGATGAATTCCGGCGACAGCGCCGTGCCCACCAGGCTCAAAGCGTGGCGCCGCCCATTGAGAATGGCATCAAAACGATCGCCCAGTTGCAGGCCATGCGCCTGGGCAAAAGGTGCACTCGCCACCACCTCGTCGGACCGCCCCGGCGCTGGCAGTCGCCCCTGGCGCAGATGCAGCGCATTAAGGCCATCGCGCCCACCATCGGATACCGACACCATCAAGGCGCTCACCGGCTCGGCGAAACCCGGCATGTCCAGACGCACCGGCGCCACCACCCGCGTCTCCACCTGAGCCACGTCGGCGATGGCCTGTACCCGCGGCAACAGCACCTGCGGCGCCCGCTTCAAGCTGACAAACACCTCGGCGAAACGGTAGTCCCGGTAATAGCTGTCCTGCGTGGCGCGCAGCGACCCCAGCGTGCTGAGAAACATGATGTAGGTGCCAACACCGCACATCACCACCAGGGCGATGGCCAGTGCCTGGCTCTTCATCTGCCACAGGTCGCGCAGGAGTTTGCGGTCGAGTGCCTTCACCCGACTCACCCCACGCGCGCTACAGCAGCTTGTTCAATATGAACCATAGGCAACCTGCCTTTGTACGGCAATGAAGGTCAGAGGAAACAACCAGTCTAGGCAGCGCCCCGCCTTGGGCGTTGATCTTTCGCAACTGGGTCGCTTCAGCGCCTTATGCCTTATCCTGCAGGTTTCCTCGCGTGCACTGGAGCTTTGTATGCCCAACCCGATTCGACGTATTGCCATTTCCACCGGCGGCGGTGATGCACCCGGCCTCAATGCCGTGATCCGCGCCACGGTTTCGGCGGCGGCCAATCGCGGCTGGGCGTGTGTGGGCATCCGGGACGGCTACAACGGCATCCTGCAGCCCGAGCGCTATCCCAAGGGCGGCGTGGTGCTGCTCACGCGCGATCAGGTGCGCGGCATCTCGCACCTGGGCGGCACCATCCTGGGCACCACCAACAAGGGCGACCCGTTTCACTTTCCCACACCCCATGCCGACGGCACGATGGGCGAGACCGACCGCTCCGACGAATTGCTGGCCTGCTTCCAGCGCGAGGGCATTGATGCCCTGGTGGCGGTCGGAGGCGATGGATCGCTCACCATTGCCAACGACTTGCATCGCAAAGGCCTGCGCGTGGTGGGGGTGCCCAAGACCATCGACAACGACCTGGACAAGACCTTCACCACTTTTGGTTTTGATACTGCCGTGTCCTTTGCCACCGAGTGCCTGGACCGCCTGCACAGCACGGCCGAGAGCCACCAGCGGATCATGGTGGTGGAGGTGATGGGACGCTATGCCGGCTGGATTGCCCTGCATGCCGGCATCGCGGGCGGGGCGCACGCCATCCTCATCCCCGAGATTGCCTTTGATCTGGACCAGGTCGCCGCCAAGATTCGTGCGCGCGACGCGCAGGGGCGCTTGTATTCGCTGGTGGTGGTGGCCGAAGGGGCGCAGCCACAGCATGGCCAGCGCGCGGTACTGGCGCCGGCCGAAGCCGGCCACGTTGAGCGTCTGGGCGGCATTGGCGAGCAGGTGGCCCGGGAGCTGGCGCAACGCACCGGCAAGGATGCACGGGTCGTGGTACTGGGCCATTTATTGCGCGGCGGCAGCCCGACCGCGTTTGACCGGCTTGCGGCCTTGCGCTTTGGCGCGGCGGCGGTGCGCGCGCTGGACGAAGGCCTGTCGGGCGTGATGGTGGCGCTGGGCTTTCCCAACGTGAACTACGTCAAGCTGGAAGAGGTGGCCGGGCGCATGAAAGCGGTGCCACCCGACAGCGATACCCTGCAGACCGGGCGCGACCTGGGCGTCTGTTTCGGCGACTGACTGTGGCACGATCAACCGCAGCGGCGGGCAAATCGCTGCCACCGCACAAGGTGGCCGGCGAAATGACGATCCAATGCCTGGAGGGGAGCCTTGAAATCACGACTGAGGGCGCCGCCCAGACCTTGACAGCGAATCAACTCATGTATTTGTCGGGCGGTGCGATGCACAGCCTGCTCGCGCTTGAAGATGCCTCCGCGCTGGTCACGATTGTGTTGGGCAAGTAACACACCGCACACGCCGGCAGTGCCTTGCGCGCACGCCGTCCACAAATTATTTCAACCTGCCTCCGGCAGATTTCAACCTGCGCCCATCGGCCTGCCCTTACCATGCAGGCACACCAATAAGGAGACCTCCATGGCTGTGATGACCAACATCGAAGACCTGCGCGTGCTGGCGCAAAAGCGCGTGCCCCGCATGTTTTACGACTACGCCGACTCCGGCTCGTGGACTGAGAGCACCTACCGCGCCAACGAGACCGATTTTCAGAAAATCAAGCTGCGCCAGCGCGTGGCGGTCAACATGGAGAACCGCAGCACCGCCACCCAAATGGTGGGCATCGACGTCAAAATGCCGGTGGCCATCGCCCCGGTCGGCTTGACCGGCATGCAGCATGCCGACGGTGAGATCCTCGCGGCCAAAGCGGCCGAAAAGTTCGGCATTCCATTCACCCTGTCCACCATGAGCATCTGCTCGATCGAGGACATCGCCGCCAACACCACGGCACCGTTCTGGTTCCAGCTCTACATGATGCGCGACCGCGATGCGATGGCCGCAATGATCGAGCGCGCCCGGGTGGCCCGCTGCAGCGCGCTGGTGCTCACCCTTGACCTGCAGGTGATCGGCCAGCGCCACAAGGACCTGAAAAATGGCCTGACCGCGCCGCCCCGGCCCACCATCGCCAACCTCATCAACCTCATGACCAAGCCGCGCTGGTGCCTGGGCATGCTGGGCACGCGCCGGCACACGTTTGGCAACCTGGTGGGCCATGTCAAGGAAGTGAGCGACATGAACTCACTCGCGGCCTGGACCAACGAACAATTCGACCCACGGCTCTCCTGGCCCGACGTGGAATGGGTCAAAAAACAATGGGGCGGCAAGCTGATCCTCAAAGGCATACAAGACGTGGAAGACGCCAAGCTGGCCGTGGCCAGCGGGGCCGATGCCATCATCGTCAGCAACCATGGCGGGCGCCAGCTGGACGGGGCGCAAAGCAGTATCGAGGCCCTGCCGGCCATCGTGGCGGCCGTGGGCGGACAGATTGAAATTCACATGGACGGCGGCATCCGCAGCGGGCAGGATGTGCTGAAAGCCCGTGCGCTGGGCGCCACCGGCTGCTACATTGGCCGCGCCATGGTTTACGGTCTGGGCGCCATGGGTGAGGCCGGCGTGACCAAAGCACTGCAAATCATCCACAAGGAGCTCGACATCACCATGGCGTTTTGCGGCCACACCCATATCGAGACGGTGGACCGAAGCATTCTGCTGCCCGGCACTTATCCCGCTTGACCCTCGGTTCCGGTGCTGTTGACAGTGCCCGATGCTCCCCGCTCCGTCATGGCGAGCGTAGCGTGGCAATCCATGCCCTGTGGATTGCCGCGCTGCGCTCGCCATGACGAATATTTGAAAGTGCGTTACAGCGACTGCGTCACCAGCTTGAAATCCGCGTCTTCTGAAAATGTCTTGACGTGGAAGCCCAGGCCGCGCATCAGCTTGAGCATGCTGGGGTTGTTCGCCAGCACCAAACCCTCCATCTCGGTCAGCCCTTTTTCGCGGGCAAAGTCCATGATGGACAGCATCAGGCGCGAGCCCAGGCCGCGGCCTTTGAAGTCGTCGGCCACCACCAGCGAAAACTCGCAGCTGGTGCGGTCCGGGTTGGTGATGTAGCGCGACACACCGACGATGCGGGTCAGCTCGGTTGCCTCGCCATCGACGCCCACTTGCCGTTCCCGGGTGACGGCGACCAGCGCCATTTCACGGTCGTAGTCGATCAGCGTGAAGCGCGCGAGCATGGTGGCGGGCAGTTCCTGCATGCTCGATACAAAGCGGAAGTAGCGGCTTTCCGGTGACAGACGGCGTACAAACTCCTGCAGCATGGTGGCGTCATCCGGGTGGACCGGGCGCACGGTGTATTCGCCCCCGCCCGGCAGCGGCCACAGCTGCTCGTGCTGCGACGGATAGGGCAGGATCGCCAGGTGGTTGTAGTTGCGCGCCGACGGCGGCGCGTTGTCAACCACGATGCGCGCATCGACCGCCAGCGCGCCGGACTCGTCCACGATGATCGGGTTGATGTCCATCTCGCGCAGCTGCGGCAGCTCGCACACCATTTCCGACACGCGCAGCAGCACCTGCTCCAGCGCCTCCATGTTGACCGCCGCCGCACCACGCCACTCGCCCAGCGTCTCGGCGACACGGGCGCGCTCGATCAGGCGCCGTGCCAGAAACTGGTTTAACGGCGGCAACTCCATGGCGCGGTCGTTGATCAGCTCGATCATGGTGCCGCCCGCGCCAAACGCAATCACCGGGCCAAACGGGTCATCCGTAACCAGCCCGACATAGATCTCGCGGCCGCGCTTCTTGCTGGCCATGTTCTGCACGGTGACGCCATTGATGCGCGCGCCCGGCTGCAACCTGGCCACCGCCTGCATCATCTCCAGGTAGGCGTCGCGCACGCCCACGGCACCCTGCACATTGAGCGCCACGCCCTGCACGTCGGACTTGTGGCTGATGTCGGGCGAGTCAATCTTGAGCGCCACCGGAAAGCCCAGCTGGGTCGCGATCATGATCGCTTCGTTGACGTTGCGCGCCAGGATGGTCTTGGTCACCGGAATGTGAAACGCCGCCAGCAAGGCCTTGGATTCCATCTCGGTCAATACCTTGCGGCGCTCGGCCAGCACGCTCTCGATCAGCATGCGAGCGCCTTCGACGTCGGGCTTGGCCAGATCGGACAAGGGCGGCGGCGTCTGCTGCAGCAACTGCTGGTTCTGGTAGAACGAGGCGATGTTGCCAAACGCCCCCACCGCCGCTTCCGGCGTGCGAAAGGTCGGAATGGCGGCTTCGTTCAGGATCAGTCGGGCCTCGCCGACACTGGCGTCGCCCATCAGACAGGTCAGCAGCGGTTTGCCCAGTTGTTTATTCAGGTCCACCAACGCGGTGGCAATGGTCGCACTGTCAACGCCGATCTTGGGTGAATAGATCGCCAGCACACCATCCACCTGACGCGCTTTGGCAGCCGCTTCAACCGCCGCCTTGAAGTGCGCGGGCCCGGCCTCCTCCGAGAGATCGATCAGGTCGCACAGCGACGCCAGTGGTGGCAGTTGCGACTGCAAGGCCTGGGCCTGTCCGGGCGTGAGGCTGGCCAGTTGCAGGTTGATTTCACTGACCCAGTCCGCCGCCAGCACGCCCGGACCACCACCATTGGTCACAATCGCCAGCCGGCGCCCCACCGGCCGGTAGCGTGAGGCCAGACACTTGGCGGCGGAAAAGAGCTGCACAAACGAGCGCACCCGCACCGCCCCGGCGCGGCGCAAGGCGGCGTCAAACACATCGTCACTGCCGACAATCGTGCCCGAATGCGTGAGTGCCGCCCGGTTGCCCGCTGCCTTGCGGCCGGCCTTGAGCACCACCACCGGCTTGGCATTGGCGGCGGCGCGCAGCGCACTCATGAAGCGGCGCGCGTTGCTGATGCCTTCCAGATAAACCACGATGCTGTGGGTTTGTGGATCCGAGGCCAGAAAATCCAGCACCTGCGCCATGTCCACCGCGGTGTTGGGGCCCAGCGACACCACGGTGGAGAAACCCACCGCGTTCTTTTGCGCCCAGTCGAGGATGGACGAGGTGAGCGCTCCCGATTGCGAGACCAGCGCCAGCGGCCCCGGCGCGCACAGGGCGCCGGCCACGCTGGCATTGAGGTGCAGGTGCGGGCGCTGAAAGCCCAGGCAATTGGGCCCCAGCAGCTGAATACCATCGCGCCGCGCGATTTTGTGCAGCTCGGCCGCCAGGGTCGCGTCGATGCCACTGGAGATTACCAGGGCGGCGCGGCACTTGATGCGTCCGGCAATGGCCAGGGCCGCTGCCACCTCGCCGGAGGGCAACGCAATGATCGCCAGATCAGCCTGGGTGTGGGCCAGGTCAGCCAATGTTCCGCTGGTATGAATATCCAGAAACACCAGCGTGCCGGCAAAAGGCTGTGCCAACAGTGCCCGGTGCAAAGCCTGCGCCTGCGGCGTTTGCGTAGCCGGATCGTCCACCGTACCGGCAAAGACAACGATGGAGCTGGGCGAAAAAAGCGGCGTGAGAAAGTGCTTGTCCATACGGATTGAAATTTACAGAGTAGCGGCAGGCTGGCAGCTTAACCCGCCCACCTGACACCTGCCTTGACTTGGGGCAACACCTATTCGCGCTATCCTCATGGCATGCGTAAATCCCTTGTCTGGCTCGGCCCGGCGCGACTCCCCTTTTTGGCACTGACGCCCGCCTGTATTGGGTTGGGCGTCGCCTGTGTGCAATGGACCGGCGGCCATGTCAGCCCGCTGGAAGCCTGGCTGGTGCTGCTGGGTGCCGTGGCCGCCCACGTCAGCGTCAATGCGTTCAATGAATACCAGGACTTTCACAGCGGCCTGGACGCGCTCACCCAGCGCACCCCCTTCAGCGGCGGCAGCGGTGTGCTGCCGGCGCACCCGGAGCTGGCGGGCCTCACCCTGGCGATGGCCATCGGGGCGCTGGGGATCAGTCTCGGGGTGGGCTGGTATTTTGTAGCGTTACGCGGCGCCACGTTGTTGCCACTGGGCCTGGCCGGCGTGGCGCTGGTGCTGGCCTACACGCCGTGGATCACGCGCCACCCCTTGTTGTGCCTGCTGGCGCCCGGCCTGGGCTTTGGCCCCTTGATGATTCTGGACACCCAGGTGGCACTGACCGGCCAGTACTCGGCCACCGCCGCTGCCGCATCGCTGGTGCCGTTCTTTCTGGTCAACAACCTGCTGCTGCTGAACCAGTTCCCGGACGCGGACGCCGACCGCCGGGTGGGGCGTCGCCACCTGCTGATCACGTCGGGCCCGGCCGTGGCCGCGCGCTGGTACGCGGCTTTGACGGTGCTGGCCTTTGCCAGCCTGCCATTGGGCGTGCTGGCGGGCCTGCTGCCGGCCGGGGCCCTGCTGGGCCTGCTGACGCTGCTGTTGGCGCTGCCCACCGTGCGTGCGGTGCTGGCGAACGCGCTGGATGTGGAACGCCTGCTGCCCGCCATGGGGCGCAATGTGCTGATCTGCCTGCTGACGCCGGTGCTGATGGCGATTGGGATGCTGATGTCGTGAGCGCTCCGCCTCGCGGCCCGATACGCCGCATCGCCCATCTCGACATGGACGCCTTTTACGCTTCGGTCGAACTGCTGCGCTACCCGCAACTCAAGGGCTTGCCGGTGGTGATTGGCGGTGGCCGGCGCGCCGAAGATGAAACCCTGCGCCAGACCTATGACGGGCACACGCTGGCCGACATTCCGCGCGACGCGTTTGCACGACTGAAGGACTACACCGGGCGCGGCGTCATCACCACCGCCACCTACGCGGCGCGCCAGTTCGGCGTGGGTTCGGCCATGGGGCTGATGAAAGCCGCCAAGCTGTGTCCGCAGGCGATATTGCTGCCGGTGGACTTTGCCCAGTACCGGCACTACTCGCAGCGCTTCAAGGCCATCATCACCGACATTGCCCCGCTGATGGAAAACCGCGGCGTGGACGAGGTGTACATCGACTTCACCGAGGTGCCCGGCGGCCAGCGCGAGGGTGGGCGGGTGCTGGCGCGGCTGATCCAGAAGGCCATTTTTGACGATACCGGGCTGACCTGCTCGGTCGGCGTGGCGCCCAACAAACTGCTGGCCAAGATGGCCAGCGAGTTCAAGAAGCCCAACGGCATTGCCATCGTGCGGGAAGAAGACCTGCAAACCTTGATCTGGCCTCTGGCCTGCCGCAAGATCAACGGCATTGGCCCGAAAGCCGACGACAAGCTCAAGCACCACGGCATCGCGACCATCGGCCAGCTGGCGGCACGCGAACTGCAGTGGCTGATGGACACCTTCGGCCCGCGCACCGGCGCCTGGCTGCACGAGGCCAGCCACGGCCGGGACCAGCGGCCGGTAGAAACCGAGAGCGAACCGGTGAGCATGAGCCGCGAAACCACCTTTGAGCGCGACCTGCACGCGGTGCGCGACAAGGCCGAACTGGGTGCCATCTTCACCCGCCTGTGCGAGCAGGTGGCAGCCGACCTGCAGCGCAAGGGCTACGTGGGCAAGACCATCGGCATCAAGCTGCGCTACGACGACTTCAAAAGCATCACCCGCGACCTGAGCATC
The DNA here is from genome assembly GCA_036835225.1 of Rhodoferax sp. Lineage (GTDB taxonomy): Bacteria > Pseudomonadota > Gammaproteobacteria > Burkholderiales > Burkholderiaceae_C > Rhodoferax. The sequence goes on from DAITMI010000002.1 coordinate 59,225, forward strand.
GACCACCACACGGCGGATTCAACCGAAATTCGCCAGGCCGCCGGCCAGGCCCTCAAACGTGCCCCGCTGCAGAAAAAGCTGCGCCTGCTGGGCGTGCGCGTGGGTGCCCTGCTCCGCCCCGAAGAAGCGTTAAATTACAAGCCAAATAGGCCTCTAGCCCGCACGGGACATGCGCAAGCAGCTATGAATTCAGGAGTAGAAGACGGGCTGACGGGGCAGCTTTTTTAGTCCAGCAACCGCCTCCAGCACAGCACCGCGGTGAAGTACCAGGGTTTGGGACGGTTTCAATGCGCCACCCGCGCTGAACCTTTGGCCGTTTTCAGCGCCTTCTTGAAAGCCTTCAGGTCCGGAACTGCGAACATCTGGCTACGGCCTACCGTGGACGCGGGGATCAGTTTTTTACTGGCAACAAAACGTCGAAATGTGGACACGGAAACCTCCAGATACTCCATGGCTTCGGCTGCTGTAAACGTGTCTTGGGCGAGCTGACCAAACAGTTGCTCATAACTCATGTCCGCGCTCTGAAAAGCGTTTTCCGACAAAATTCCAAAAAACTTCTGACGCTCCGCTACAGGCATTTGTTTGAGGCTCTGGTACAGATTCTCTGCAGTCATTGTCTGTGGCATTTTTCTATCCTTCCGTCTTCAAATAGCGTTTGAGATCGTCGTAAAAATTCTCGTGCAGCCCAAGCTGATAAAAATCGATGGTCAACAGCTCAACCGACGTTCTATCAAGCGCTTGGCCAGGTGCAGGTGGGCGGTAGGCCATTAAATATTCTTGTCGATTGAACTTGAACTTATAAACCCACACCCCAGCAAGATCCCCCACCTTGGCCTCGCCTACCGACACATCGGCACAAACCTCGTCCACCGCATCGTCAATGGCCAGCTTCAAAGGCTTGTGCGCCTTTTTGACAAAGCGGCTGAACGGTGGCTTGAAGTTCTTGTTCATTTTTGACACTATTTTATGTCAATTGTGAATGTTCATCGGTTCATTATTTGCTATTCCGCATTTTGAAGAACTAACTCGCCCGCGCCAGATTCAGCGCCAGCAGGCGCTTGAGGATTTCTTCGTCGGGCATGTCGGCGGTGTAGTCGCTCCAGCCGTAGGCCTGGGCCACGGCCGCGTCCAGCGCTTTGTGGGCGGCGTCCAGCCAGGCGGGGCGCTGGTTGTAGAGCTTGGTCAGCGTGCGCTCGGCCAGGTCTTTGTCGTGGCCGGGTTTGGGCAGGATGCGGTCGGGGTACGGGCTTTTGTCCATGCCCAGCGGGATGACTTCGGGCACACGCTCGGTCCACTCGGTCGGGTTGAGCCAGGCTTCGCGCAGGTCGTTCAGGCGCTTGGCGGCTTGGGCGATGGCGCTGGCGTTTTCTCTCACGCCGCGCGGTGTGGTGCGCTGGCTTGCCCGTGCGGTGGGCTCGCTCGGCTGGGCGTTGCGCTGGCTCGGCTGTGCGCTGGGCTCGCCCGGCCGGGCTGGCGCAGGGGGCGGGGGCTCATACGCTTCGCTTTTTGAAATCGCCCCCACCCCCTGCGCCAACCCGGCCTGGAGTGTTGGGCTGGGCGTTGTTGTGGTCGCTCTGTTTTTTATAGCTATTTGCGCAATAGATACGGGGGCTAGAGGCTGATTTTGCTCAAAAAGTTCGGCGGGAATGACGGCGCCGCCTTGCAGCGTTTCAGTGCGCTGGTGGGCGGTATCGGCGGGGGTTAGGCCTGCGGGGAAGGGGAAGGTCTCAAAACAGGTGGTGGGGGTGTAGCGCGGGTCATTGCCTACGCCGATAGAAGTCCCCATGCGCAGCGACCAGAGTTCGTGGAAGCGGCTGTGCAGCAGGCCAAGTGTGGTGTCGTCGGCACGGGCCACGGTGATCAGCGCTTGATCCGGCGAGGTTGTCACGGGCAGCCAGACGAAAAAGCGGTGCTTGGAGTGCGCCACCGTGGCTATAAAACGGGGAAGCGGCTTGAATGCGGCACGAAGCCCCGGCCTGGGTTCAGCAAAGCGCCACCAGTATTTTCGATACGCCTCGCGGTTGTTCTTGAGCCGCTCTGGTTTGACCACGGCCACTGCATACGAAAACGGCGATTCGTACAGCGCCGACTCCGATTCGGTCAGTTCAAGACCAAAGTCAATGATCCACTGGTGCTGCGGCCCACGGCTCAACTCAAAGCCGTTCGCCCATGGTTTGAGCACGTCACTGTTGGGGCGGCCGTGCGGGTTGGGCTGGCGCAGCCAATCGCGTGCCAGTTGGGCGTCAATTTCGAACTTGGCCTTTTTGGAGGCACCTTGAAAACTGGCCTTAAGGTTGGCAGTCAGGGTGTGCGCCTGACTCACGTCCAGCAGTTCACCGGTGGTCGTGGGCGCGGTGAGGTCCGCGTAAATCTGCGGCACCAGTGCGCCATTGAGTTCAGCGCCATCGCCGTGGCCAAAACAAATCAGGGACACACGAACGGCGGCGCCTTCGTTGACCCAGCCTTCATCGCTCCAGGCGCTGTAGATACGGCTGCGCTCGGTGATGGCTTGCAGGACTTTGCGGTTGGCGCCGCCGCGAATAGAGTTGGTCGCTACCAGCCCCGCTGCGCCCAGGCCATTGGTCTCGATGGCTTTGAGCGCCTTGGCGAACCAGTAGCACACCAAGTCGGCCCCGCCGGGCACGCCCGGCGCGTAAATGGCGTCGAGTGCGCGGGTGTAGTCCTCGCCCAGTTCCCGGCGTTTGCGGCTCACGCCCAAAAACGGCGGATTCCCAATCACCACGCTAGCCCGAGGCCACGCCGCTTCGGAAGCGACGCAAGAAACGGGGTCAGAGCCCGAGTTTTGCTGCGCAAAATCGCGATCCGACCCCATTTCCTGCTCAGCAGCAGACGCAGCGCCAGCGTCCCCCCGCTCACCCAGGTCGCTCCGGGGCGTGGGTGGGGCGGATGTCGGGGGCGATTTCAAGGAGCGAAGCGCATGAGCCCCCGGCGTCTGCCCCGCCCGCGCCCCGGAGTCAGCGCCAACAGAGCCGGAGTCGGAGCCAACTCCTTCGACAAGCGCAGGGCGAACGGAAGCGCAAGCAGGCCCAGGCAGAAACGTCAGCAAAGCATCCCGGCACTCAATATGGTCCAGCGGCTCCAGCACCGGGTTGGTCTTGAACTCGTAGCCATGCTCGATGCGCCACTGCAACTCGCCAATCCACACCGTCACCCGCGCCAGCTCGGCGGCGTACTCGTTCAACTCAATGCCCAGCACGTTGTGCGGCCCGGTCACCAGATCGGCCTGCCGGTCCAGCCCCAAGGCGGCCGCGTCCAGATGGCTCTTGTGTTCAATGTCCTTCAGGGCCTTGAGGCCCAGGAACAGAAAGTTGCCGCTGCCACAGGCCGGGTCGAGCACGCAGTAGTCTTTCAAGTCGGCCAGCCAGCCATGAAACAAATCCTCGGCCTTTTGAAAAGCCGCATCACCCGCAGACGCCTTGAAGTGGCGGCCACCGGCTGAATAGGCGCCACGCCTCTTCTTCGTGCTTTTGGCCATCAGCCCCCGTATCTCTTGCGCCACCAGCTCCCATTTTTGTAGCAAGGGGCGGGTCAACACCGGCTCCACGATGCGCAGGATGGTGGCCGGGTCGGTGTAGTGGGCGCCCAACTGGCTGCGCTTGGACGGGTCCAGACCGCGCTCGAACAGCGTGCCGAAGATGGACACGTCGATGGCGCTCCAGTTGAGCGCGGCGGCGTTGCGCAGCTCGGTGACTTCCATGATGGAGAGCAGCGGCACCTTCACCTTCTTGAACAGGCCGCCGTTGAACCAGGGGATGTCGTCGTTGCCATACAGGCCACCCTTGCGCATGACGGTGAACAGATTGGTCAGGCCCGCGGTGAGCTTGTCGCTGGTGAGGTTCTTGTTGTTCACCAGCCCTTCAAACATGCGCCCGGGCAGCAGGCGCACGTCTTCGGCAAAAAAGCAGAACAGGCATTGCGTGAGGAAGTGGGCCACCTCATCCGCATGCGCTTGCCAGCCTTGCGGGTCGGCGGCTTTGGCGGGGCCGCGGCTGCGCAGGCCATCGGCCAGGGTGGAAAAACTTTTGGCGGCGGCTTCGGTGATGTCGCGGCTGGTCTTTTTGGGGCGAAAACTCTCGGGGTCGGTCCACAGTCGTCGTAGCAACGCCTGCTTGTTCGGCTGGTCCAGCTCGTGCAGCAGCACGGTGTGCACTTCAGACGGATGGCCGTTGAACTGGGTGTGGATGCGGGTGGTGAGGCGGTCGCACACCACCAGCAGCGGCGGATTGGACAGCGCCAGGCTGTAGGTCAGCAGCTGCTTGAGCGCGGTGTCCAGGTTGCGGCCGGGCGCCTTGTTTTCCCAGGCGAAGTGGTTGCGCTTGAACACGTCGGCATAGCCGCGTGCCTCGCCCAGCAGCAGGGTGTCCTGCTCAAAGATGTAGTCGCCGTCGCTGCCCGGCGTGGGCACGCCCAGCAACTGGCACAGGTCCATGAAGTGGGGCTGCGCGCCCTGGCGTTCGTTGAGCTCATAAGCGGGGCCGCCGGGGCCCCATTTGGCGATGAATTCTTGGGCGGTCATGGTTGTTGCGTGGTGGGTGGAACGGCTCAATAGCCGCGAAGCAACATGTCCAAAGCGGTCTCGATTTGCAGCGCGTTCGGATTGGCCGAACCTGCACAATGGCGCAGTTCACTGACAAAGAATACGGCGATGCCCAGGGGATGCAATTGCAGGGCTTGCCCGTCAACCACGACGGTCGGATTGAAACGCTCGGTCAGGCCGGGAATGACGCCGGTGCGCACCAGCGGAACGCACACGCGCTCCGCGAAACGGTACAGCAGGTCGCTCTGAATTTCCAGCACGAAGGGAAAGTCTGCACGGTCTGGCGCGATAGGGTTGGGGTAGATGTCAAAACGGGCCATGGATCAACGCGGGGTGGCCTCACCCTGGTCACCTTGCTCGCGCCAGCGACGCACGCGCTGGGAATACGGCTCGCGCTGGGTGGCCCAGGCGTTGTACTGTTCAATCTGCGCCGTGTTGGCCTGAGCCCACTCTTGCGCGGCTTGCCGGCCCGGCGTTTGCGGCGGCGGCGTTTGACCGTACGCCGCTGGCGACTCTTGCACCGCATGGTCCGCCGGCACCACCTTCATGGGCCGCATGCTGATGCAGCCGTCAGGCTGAATATCGACTTCAAACAACTGACCAGCATATTTTTTGCCCAGCGATATCTGGCCGCTGGCGCCGACTTCCTTGAGCATGGCCATCTCCTGTTGTGCCTTCATGCCATCATGCCGCATGACGCTGGAGGCGTCAAGCGGGCGACTTTCACCAAGCTGGAGACGCTGCGCATGCCGGTGATTGCCGCCATCCAGGGCGGCTGTATTGGCGGCGCGGTGGACATGGTGACGGCCTGGTCAACGAGGTGTTCGACACGCCCGACGCCATGCTGGCCGCCGCCCTGCAATGCGCCGCCGAGATTGCCGCCAAACCGCCCGTCGCCATCTGGGGCACCAAACAGGCGGTGCACTATGCGCGCGACCACTCGGTGGATGAGTCACTCAAGCAAATGGGCTGGCTGCAGGGCGCCATCTGGAGCAACCAGCATGTGCGCGAAGCCGTGACGGCGCTGAAGGGCAAACGCCAGGGCGATTTCCCCGCCTTGAGCGCCCTGCGCAGTTTTCGTGACCTGGCTTAGCCGCTAGTTGCCGATGCAGGTAGTCGCCAAACGGGAAAAGCCGGGCGGTGTTGCCGGCTGACGGACCCGCCCGCTGGACCTGCGTCCGGCAGAGAAAACAGCGTTCCACGCCGATACTTGTTGGACAGGATTCCTGTGTCAGCGGCTGCCTCCCCAATTTCAGCGCCAGCAGGTTTCTATAATCCGCGCACACAACTGGTTCTTTCTCTTGCAAGTTACTTCCTCCAGCCCCGCTTCCTCCATGTCGATCATCGCGCAAGATATGCGTGAGGTTGATCAGGTCATCGCCCGCCGACTGGATTCGGGGGTGCCACTGATCGGCCAGGTCTCGCGTTACATCATCGCCGCGGGTGGCAAGCGCTTGCGCCCTTCCCTGCTGCTGCTGACCAGCGGGGCACTCGGCTATCGCGGCGAACAGCGCTTCAACCTGGCCGCGGTGGTGGAATTCATCCATACCGCCACCCTGTTGCATGATGACGTGGTGGACGACTCCGCCTTGCGCCGGGGCAACGCCACCGCCAACGAGACCTTTGGCAACCCGGCTAGCGTGCTGGTCGGCGATTTCCTGTACTCGCGCGCCTTTCAGATGATGGTGGACGCCCAGAACATGCGCGTGATGGAAGTGCTGGCCGATGCCACCAACGTCATCGCCGAAGGCGAAGTGCTGCAGTTGATGAACATGCACAACGCCGCCCTGGATGAGGCCGGCTATCTCCAGGTGATCCGCTCCAAGACGGCCAAATTGTTCGAGGCCAGCGCCCGGGTCGGCGCCATTCTCGCGGGCGGCTCGACTGCGATGGAAAACGCCTGCGCCGACTATGGCCAGGCCCTTGGCACAGCCTTTCAGGTCATCGATGATGTGCTGGACTACACCGGCGACGCCGAGGTCATGGGGAAAAATCTGGGCGACGACCTGCGTGAAGGCAAAACCACGCTGCCCCTGATTGCCGCCATGCAGCGTGGCACTGCCAGCCAGCAGGACATCATCCGGGAAGCGATCGAGACGGGCGGCGTGTCGATGATGGCGCAAGTGCTCAACATCGTGAAAGCAACCGGCGCACTGGATGTTGCCCGGCTGGCCGCGACACAGGAGGCGCAACGCGCCATCGCCGCCGCGAGACAACTTCCGCCCGGCCCGCACGCCGAGTGTTTGATACAATTGGCGGCTCAGTTGCTTGAGCGTCAGTGCTGACACGGCCTGCAAACGGCAACAGAAATTTCGGAATGTGGCGCAGCCTGGTAGCGCACTTCGTTCGGGACGAAGGGGTCGGAGGTTCGAATCCTCTCATTCCGACCA
>DAITMI010000003.1:0-52921 GCA_036835225.1 Rhodoferax sp.
GGGTCGGTAGCCGCGACTTTGCGCAGGAGCAGTTTGACCATGTGAGCCAGGCGCGACGCCAGCCCGGCTCGACTTTCAAGCCCTTCGTGTATGGCGCGGCGTTCATGCAGGGGTTTGACCCGTCGTATACCTTGGTTGACCAGCCGGTCGCCATCTCGTCGCAAGGCGGCGAGGTATGGACACCCAGCGATGCGACCCCGCCCAGCTACCAGCCCACCAGTCTGCGCGACGGGCTGGTGTATTCCAAAAACACCATCACGGCCCAGTTGATGCAGAAGGTGGGGCCGGCCCGTGTCGGCCAGCTGGCGCAGGCCATGGGGGTGCGCCAGAGCAAGCTGGACCTGGTGCCCTCACTCGCCCTGGGCACCAGCCCCGTCACGCTGATCGAGATGGTCGCGGCCTACGGCACCATTGCCAATGGCGGCAACTACCTGCCGCCGATGTTGGTGCTGCGCGTGGAGGACCGCAACGACCAGTTGCTGGAGCAGTTCGAGCCCGTCCGGGAGCGTGAGCCGGCGATGCCGCGGGCGCACGCGCTGACTTTGGTGAACGCCATGCGCGGTGTGATTGACGAGGGCACGAGCACGGCCATTCGCCAGCGCTACGGCATCCAGGCCGACGTGGCCGGCAAAACCGGTACCACGCAGGACAACACCGACGGCTGGTTCATCATGATGAATCCCGAACTGGTGGCGGGCGCCTGGGTCGGCTTTAACGACAACAGCGTCACGATGGGGCCGTGGGGCCAGGGCGCCCGCAGCGCGCTGCCGATGGTGGGGGAGGTTTTCCAACAAGCATTCCGCAAGCGCTGGCTTGACCCGAATGCTGAATTTGCCATTCCCCGCCCGCGGCCACCACCGCCGCCGGACCCGGAGCCGCAGCGGCGAGACGACCCGCTGACCGAGATCGTGACCGATGTGCTGGGCAGAATCATGCGGCAGCTGCAGCGAAACTGATTGAGAATACTATCGAATATGTAGCATGCAGCGCTTATTCTGACAGGGCTAGCGGCCTAAAAGGCTTAAATATCCGCCGTGGTGGCCAGCACCTGCCCGGCCTCGATCGTGATGCAGCGTGCACACCGCGTGGCAATGGCGCGGTCGTGCGTCACCAGTACCAGCGTCGTGCCCAGCTCGCGGTTGAGGTCAAACATCAGCTCCATCACCTTTTCGCCGGTGGCAAAGTCCAGGCTGCCGGTGGGCTCGTCCGCCAACAGCACGGCCGGTTTGACTACGAAGGCACGCGCCAGCGCCACGCGCTGCTGCTCGCCGCCGCTCAACACCTTGGGGTAATGGCCCAGGCGCTCAGCCAGGCCCACGCGCGCCAGCATCTCGGTGGCCGCCTGGCGCGCGTCGCGTCGGTCGGCCAGCTCCAGCGGCAACATCACGTTTTCCAGCGCCGTGAGATTGCCCAGCAGCTGAAAGCTCTGGAACACAAAACCAACCTTTTTCGCCCGCAGAGCAGCCCGTTGGTCTTCATTCATGGCAAACAGGTCCTGGCCTGCCAGCCGCACGGTGCCGCGGGTAGGCGTATCCAGTCCCGCAATGATCGACAGCAGCGTGCTTTTGCCGGAACCGGAGGCGCCGACGATGGCCACAGTCTCCTTGGCATTCAGCACAAAATCAATATCGCGCAAAATGTCGAGCGTGCCGGTGGAATCCGTCACCGACTTGAACACATGCTCGACGGAAATAATTGAATCAGACATGAGGCTTTCTTTGTATCGACGACACTTTATCGCAGCCGGTGTACTGGCTGCTGTGACGGGGCTATCCGCAGCAGCGGGCGCTGCCACGCCAACGCCGGCGAAGCGACCCCACAAGCCCAGGACCATTCTGGTGCTGGGCGACTCGCTGAGTGCCGAGTATGGCCTCAAACGCGGTAGCGGCTGGGTCGCGCTGCTGGAGCAGAAGCTGACAGCCGAACGACTGCCCGCCACCGTGGTCAATGCCAGCATCAGCGGTGACACCACATCCGGCGGGCGCTCCCGCCTTGGGGCACTGCTGGCACAACACCAGCCGACCCATGTGCTTATTGAACTGGGCGCGAACGACGCCCTGCGCGGTCTGCCGCTGCAGCTCACGCAAGACAACCTGACCCAGATGACGCAGGCCGCCCAGCAAGCCGGCGCCAAGGTGCTGCTAATTGGCATGCAGGTGCCGCCCAACTATGGCCAAGACTACGGCGCGCGCTTTGTCGCCATGTTTGCGGGCGTGGCCAAGGCCAACAAGGCGGCGCTGGTGCCGTTCTTGCTCAAAGGCATCGCCGACACGCCTGACAGCATCCAGCTGTTTCAGGCCGACCGCATTCACCCCAAAGAAGAGGCGCACCCCCTCATGCTGGCCAATGTGTGGCCTGAACTGAAGAAACTGCTGAAATGAGTCTGACCACCCTGCCCGCGGCTGACGTCATCCAGCGTCTGCATGAATTTGACACCGTCATCGACGCCCGCAGCGAGGGTGAGTACGAGGAAGACCACCTGCCCGGCGCCGTGAACTGGCCCACGCTCACCAACGAGGAGCGCCGCGACATTGGCACCCTGTACAAGCAGGTCAATGCCTTCGAGGCCAAGAAACGCGGTGCCGCCATGGCGGCGCGCAATATCGCGGGTCACATCGAGCGCGAGGTCATCGACAAGCCGAAAGACTGGAAGCCGCTGGCCTACTGCTGGCGCGGCGGCAAACGCAGCGGTTCGCTGTCACTGATCCTGTCCGAGATCGGTTTTCGCGTCACGCTGGTGGAAGGCGGCTACAAGGCCTTTCGGGCCGCGGTGGTGCAGGACATTCCACGGCTGGTCAGCGGGCTGGACTGGCGCGTGATCTGCGGCACCACCGGCTCGGGCAAAACCCGGCTGCTGCAGGCGTTGGCTCATCAGGGCGCGCAGGTCATCGATCTGGAAGCGCTGGCCAACCATCGGAGCTCGGTGCTAGGCGCCATTCCGGGACAAGCGCAACCCACGCAGAAGCGCTTTGACACGCTGGTGTGGGACGCGGTGCGGCGCCTGGACCGTACCCGTCCGGTGTTCATCGAGAGCGAAAGCAAGAAAGTGGGCAACGTGGCCGTGCCGACGGCGCTGATTGAAGCGATGCGCCAAAGCCCGTGCCTGAACCTGGTGCTGCCGGATGCCGAGCGGGTTTCCCTATTGATGGAGGACTATGACTTTTTTGTACGCGACGTCGAGCACTTCTGCGACCGCCTGCAGGTATTGAGCGAGTTCCGGGGCAAGGTGGTGGTCGAGGGCTGGCAAGCATCGGTGCGGGCGGGTGACATCGAGCCCGTGGTGCGCGAGCTGCTCACGCAGCACTACGATCCGGTGTACCTGCAGTCGATGCGGCGCAACTTCCAGCAATTTGCAGACGCAAAAATAATAGCCCCCGACGACCATTCGACGGGGGCTATGGGACTGTTAGCCAAACAATTGGTCCAGAGCCTGGACGCCCCGGGTTTGGGCTGACTCTGGCGATAAAATTCAGGGCTGTGCGGGGGCGTCAGCGCCGGGCTCAGTGGCGCCAGTTTCGTCCGGCGCGCCTTCCTCGGCACCCTCACCGACTTTGCGGTCGGCTTTGTGCTTGAGTTTTTCCTCTTTTTTCTTCTTCTTCGCCAGCTCTTTCTGACGTTTCTCGTATCCGTAATTGGGTGTTGCCAAAGTATGCTTTCAGGTTGTTAGGGACACTTTACCATTTCACGACCAGTGCCTGGCATGCGGAGCGCTATTTTATTCCATCAGGATGCCTGCGTCACAGCGCCCGCATCCAACCAGCGCACCGAACCCCGGTAGGCATGCCAGCTGGCATGACCCAGCCAGGGGCCGATGAACAACAAGCCCAAGCCCCAGGGAACGAGCGCGACAAACACCAGCCCGGTCAGCAGCACGCCCCACAAAAACATGACGGCCGTGTTGTCAAAGACCACTTGCAGGCTGGTAATGGCGGCGGAGATGGCGTCGGTGTCGCGATCCAGAATCATGGGGATCGACACCACGGCTACCGCAAAAACCAGACCGGCGAACACACTGCCGACGACCCCATAAACCGCCAAGAATTCCCAGTTGTCAGGGTTGAAGATGGCCCGAATGACGCCCGTGGTGGACGGCATGCCGGTGTTGAAAAATACGGCAAATACCACCAGTGACGCCCGCCCCCACAGCAGTTCAAGAACAATCAGCACCAGCACCAGCATGCCCATGCTGCGCAGATGCGAGTCCCAGCAGGTTAGCGATGCGCCCAGATCGGGCGCAATGCCCTGTTCGCGCCGTCGGCTCACCTCGTACAGGCCCATCGCCAGGAACGGCCCCACCAACAAGCAGCCGGAGGCGATGGACATGGTGTACTCGGGCTTGCTGCGAAACACCGCCCCCAGCACCCAGGCCATGAGCCAGAAGCAAACGCCATAGAAAAGACTGATGCCCTTGGCACCCAGCAGATCCCGCCCGCCCAGCAACAGCCAGCGAAACGGGTCGCGCAGGCGCAGCGCGACGATCTCCTTGCGCGGCCCCTCGGAGGGTGGTGGCACATAGGGTGTCGGCGCGGCCAGTGGCGCCGGTGTGACCCGCGGCGCGGTTGGGAGATCAGGGCGGCTGCCGTGGTCGGCGGTCGAATCGGGGCTTGGGTTCATGGGGTCCAGCTTAGCGAAAACCGGCGCCCATGACTACTCAGGAAAACACTGACTCAGATCGAAACTGTCTGCAGCGCCTGGGCCAGATCGTCCCGCAAATCAGCTGCCGCTTCCAGACCCACCGAGAAACGCACCAGCGTGCCCGGCTTCAGGTGGGCGGGCCAGACACTGCGCATCGAGGCCAGGTCATAGGGCACGACCAGACTCATTGGCCCACCCCAGCTGTAGCCCAGTTTGAACAGCTTGAGCGCATCGCAAAACGCATCGACCTGGTCTTGGCTGAATTGCGGTTGAAAGATCACGCTGAACAGTCCAGCCGCGCCACCCGGTCCCGGCTGGCACAGCTCGCGCCAATGCCGATGGCCGGGCGAATCAGACAGCGCCGGATGCAACACCTGCACAAATTCGGCACGGGTCTGACACCAGCGCGCCAATTCACGGGCCACCTCGTCGTGCGCCCGGTACCGCAGCGCCAGGCTCGGCAACCCCCGCAGCACGGCTTCGACATCATTGGCCGCCACGCCCAAGCCCAGACGCATATGGGTCAGCTTGAGCTTCAGGTGCAGCGCGGCATCGCGGGTGATGACGCTGCCCATCAGCACATCGCCGCCGCCGCTCGGGTATTTGGTCAGCGCATGCACGGAGATATCGACACCCAGGGCCGGACTGGCACCCGGCGTCAGGTCAAACGGTGCAAAAGCCAGACCGGCACCCCAGGTGTTGTCCAGTGCCGTCAATACACCGCGGGCCTGGCACACGCGCACCATCTCGCACAGGTCAGGAAACTCCAGCGTCACCGAGCCGGCGGCCTCCAGCCAGACCAGACCGGTCTGAGGGCTGATCTTGGCGGCCAGATCCTGCGGGTTCGTAGGGTCGTAAAACCGGTGGCTGATGCCCCAGCCCTTGAGCTCGCCCTCGGCCAGAGCCTTGCTGGGACCATAGGCGTTGTCCGGAATCAGCACTTCGTCGCCGGTGCGCAGCAGCGACAAGGCCACATTGGCAATCGCCGCCAGCCCGCTGGGCAGCAGCAGGCATTGCAGCCCACCCTCCAGCGTACACAGACGCTCTTCCAACACGTAGGTGGTGGGGGTGCCGTGCAGACCATAGGTATAGGCGGTTTTGTCTTTCCACTCAGCGCTGCGCATGACGGCAACACTGGGGAAAATGACGGTCGAAGCCTTGAACACCCCGGGCTGCGGCGCGGCAAAGCCGTGCGGGGGCACGTAGGGGTGATGAATCAGCGTCGTGGCGAGCTCGGTCATGATCAGCTCCGCCGCGTCAAACGCTCCACTTTTGGATTAACTGCGCCGGGCGCAAGGCGTCGTAGCCCTCAAACGGCTGGTGAATCCAGGGATTGGTGGACAGAAATTCCACCGAATAATCCGGCGTGTAGGTGGACAGCGCCTTGGTCCAGATCACGGCGCTGCGCAGCTCAGAAATGGGCGCGTAGTTGTCCTTGAGTTGCTTGATCACGGTCTGGAGGGTCAGGCCGGAATCGGCCAGGTCGTCCACCAACAACACTTTGCCGGCAATCTCGCCCTTGGGCGTGGTAATGAAACGCGCAATGTCCAGAACGCCCTGTACCGTACCAGCGTCGGATCGGTAGGAGCTGGTGGACATGATGGCCAGGGGTTTGTCAAAAACGCGCGACAGGATGTCGCCGGGCCGCAGGCCACCGCGGGCCAGACACAGAATGGTGTCGAACTGCCAACCGGACTGATGGATCTTGATCGCCAGCTTTTCGATCAGGTTGTGGTATTCGTCATAGCTCACATACAGGTGTTTGCCGTCTTCCGTCAACATGATGTTGCTCCTGAATTAATAGCTATCTACGCATGTAGCACACGGGCTACAGGCTTATTTGACTCAAAACTACGACCGTCTGGCTAGTCCGCCAGATAGGGATGGCGCATCATGATGGTGTGGTCCCGGTCCGGGCTGGTGGAGACCATGTGGATGGGCACGCCGGTGACCTGCTCAATGCGCTGCAAATACAGGCGCGCATTGGTCGGCAGCTTGTCGTACTGGGTCACGCCCACCGTGCTGTCGCTCCAGCCAGCGATGGTCTCGTAAACCGGTGTGCAGCGCTCAATGTCATCGGCCCCCATCGGCAGAATGTCGATCAGCTCGCCGTCCAGCTCGTAACCGGTGCACAGCTTGAGTTCCGTCAGGCCATCGAGCACATCCAGCTTGGTGATGCACAGACCGGTCAAGCCATTGACCTGCGCCGAACGCTTGAGCAGCGCCGCGTCGAACCAGCCACAGCGACGGCTGCGCCCGGTGGTGACGCCTTTTTCGGCGCCGATGGTGCTCATGTGGTAGCCCGGCGTGCCCGGCACCTCCCAGTCCAGCTCGGTCGGGAACGGCCCGCCGCCAACACGGGTGCAATAGGCTTTGGTGATGCCGAGGATGTAGTGCAACATGCCGGGGCCGACGCCGGAGCCGGCGGCGGCATTGCCGGCCACACAATTGCTGGACGTCACATACGGATAGGTACCATGGTCCACATCCAGCAGCGTGCCCTGGGCGCCTTCGAACAACAGATTGGCGCCTTTGAGGTGGGCCTCGTTGAGTTCACGCGAAACATCGGCCATCATGGGTTTGAGCAGCGCGGCGTGGCGCATGGCCTCGTCAAACACCGCCTGAAACTGCACCTGTCCGTCCGCCATGTAGGGTGCCAGCGTCGGACCAAAATCAAACGCGGCAGAATTGAGATAGGTGGTCAGCACATGGTTGTGCAAATCCAGCAATTCACGCAACTTGTTGGCAAAGCGATCCGGGTATTTGAGGTCTTGCACCCGCAGCGCGCGCCGGGCAATCTTGTCTTCATAGGCCGGGCCAATGCCGCGCCCGGTGGTGCCGATCTTGGCATTGCCGCCCTTCTCGCGCGCTGCTTCACGGGCGACGTCGAGCGCGGCGTGAAACGGCAAAATCAGCGGGCAGGCCTCGCTAATGCGCAGGCGTGAACGCAGCTCGACACCCACCTTCTCCAGCCCCTCGATTTCCTCGAACAACTTGGCCGCCGACAGCACCACACCGTTGCCGATGTAGCACTTCACGCCCGGGCGCATGATGCCGCTCGGAATCAGGTGCAGCGCCGTCTTGACGCCATTGATCACCAGCGTGTGGCCGGCGTTGTGCCCGCCCTGAAAGCGCACCACGCCCTGGGCACTCTCGGTGAGCCAATCGACCAGCTTGCCCTTGCCCTCGTCACCCCACTGGGTACCCACGACAACGACGTTACGTCCTTTAGTTGCGATCATTTTTCAGTTTTCTCAAATAGCTTGCACGACCCATTGCCCCGCAGCCTGAATCAGCTCGCGATCACAATGGAACTCATCAACTTCACTCTCATGCCCTGGCAGGGCACAAACGACGGTTTCACCCTGCGCGCGCAGCGACGCAATGGCACCGCGCAGGTCAGCGCCTTCACGCCAGGGCGCGCGGATGGCAGCACGCAAGGGGCGCGCCGCCAGCACGCCGACCAGGGCTTTGACATCCAGGCTGAAGCCCGTGGCGGGACGGTTGCGGCCAAACACGGCGCCCACCTCGTCATAACGCCCGCCGCGCACCAGCGCATCATTGGCGCCTGGGGCGTAGATCGAAAAGCGCGCCCCCGTGTAGTAGGCATATCCGCGCAGATCCGCCAGATCGAAGGTCACCTTAGTACCCTCCAGATGACTGGCCAGCCACTTCAAATTTAATAGCGCCTCACGCACAGCCGGTAAGGGCGGGAGGACTTTTTCAGCTTCAAGCAGGATTTTTTCATCGCCATAGAGCTGAACCAGCGCCAAGAGGCCCTGGCGCGCAGTCGGGGCGAAGTTTTGGGTCAGCACCGCCAGTTCGCTGCCATCCTTGGCCGCCAGCGCCGCATGCACCTGCGCCAGCAAATCGCCTTCAAGACAGACGCCTTCCAGCAGGGCATGGACGATGCGGGCATCGGCCATGTCCACGCTGGGCGACTGCACCCGGGCTACCTTGAGGCAATCCAGTGCCAGCTGCAGTGTTTCCAGATCCGCCTCCAGCCCGGCATGGCCGTAGATTTCAGCACCGAACTGCAGTGGCTCGCGCGTCGCATGGGGCGCGCCGGGTCGTGTATGCAGCACCGGGCCGCAATAGCACAAGCGGGTAACGCCCTGGCGGTTCAACAAGTGCGCATCGATGCGCGCTACCTGTGGCGTGCTGTCGGCCCGCAGGCCCAGCATGCGCCCAGAGAGTTGATCGACAAGTTTGAAAGTTTGCAGGTCAAGCGCCTCACCGGCACCCGTGAGCAAAGACTCCAGGTGCTCCAGCAAGGGGGGCATGACCAACTCGTAGCCATAGCAACGCGCCATGTCCAGCAAGTCGCGACGAAGTTCCTCGATGTGCCGCGCTTCGGACGGCAAGACATCGGCAATGTGATCCGGCAGGACCCAAGCAGACATGTAAATTTTGGGGGAGCTGTTAAAACCGTGATTTTACCGGGCTTGAGGCCCGGAATTACTCACAGCAGATACCAAATCAGCAACGCACCGGCAGATATGCTGCACATGCCGAAAAAACGGAGCTGCCCATCGTTCAACTGAAGAATCTGCGCAAACATGCGGCGCCAGCCAGCCGGGGATAAAAACGGGAAAAGACCCTCGATCACCAGAACGAGGGCCATGGCCAGCCAAAAGGTATCGCTGTCCAAGTTTATTTCTTCAACGTCTATTTTTTAGCCGGCGTGGTGCCGGCACTGCCACGGAATACTTTGAAAAACTCCGAGGATGAAGGATCCACCACCATCACGTCACTTTTCTTGCTGAAGCTGGCCTTGTAGGCGTCCAGACTGCGATAAAACTGCGCAAATTGGGGGTCACGACCAAAGGCTTCTGCATACGTGCGAGCAGCTTCAGCATCGCCCTCGCCCTTGATTTTCTGGGCATCCCGGTAAGCATTGGCCAGCGCAACTTCCCGCTGCCGGTCGGCATCGGCACGAATCTTTTCACCTTCGGCTGCACCGGTTGAGCGCAGCTCATTGGCCACGCGCTTGCGCTCAGCCTCCATGCGGCGGTAAACCGATTCAGTGATGGCATCGACGTAATCAACCCGGGTGATCCGGACATCCACCACGTCCACGCCCCAGGGTTTTGCGCCCCGCACCTGTGCCAGCACTTCGCGCTTGACATCGGCCATCAAGGCTTCGCGCTTGAGGGAGAGAAGGTCTTTCACCGTGCGCTTGTTGACCTCTTCCTGGAAGGCATTGCGAACCACACGATTGAGCTGACTGGCGCCGGCGGATTCATTGGTGCCCACATTGCGAATGTATTCAGTTGGTTCCGAAATTCGCCACCGCACATACCAGTCAATCACCACGCGCTGCTTCTCCGCTGTCAGCATGGGTTCATTGTCGGTGCTGTTGAGCGTCAAAAGCCGCTTGTCGATGTAAGACACGTTTTGAAACGGCGGCGGCAGTTTGAAGTTCAGACCGGGCTCGGTAATAACCTCCTTGATCTGCCCCAAGGCGTACAACACACCAAACTGTCGCTGATCAACCACGAACAACATCGAACTGGCAAGCGCCAAAACGACCAAAAAAGAAGAAAAAATTAAACCTAGCCTGTTCATTCTGGGCTCCTAGCGTGTATCACGATCACGGGCCCGGGCGGCATCCCGTGTACGTGCATCATTGGTCGAGACGGCCGGCGTGGTCGCCGGCACCGGTGCTGTCACCGCAGCGGCATCAGTCCCCTGGCCGGTCATCTGCATAATCTTGTCGAGGGGCAGGTACAGCAGGTTGGAGCCTTGTTTGGAGTCCACCATCACCTTGGTAACATTGCTGTAAATCTGCTGCATGGAGTCGAGGTACATGCGGTCACGCGTGACCTGCGGTGCTTTTTGGTACTCGGCCAATACTGATTTGAAGCGTTGCCCATCACCTTGTGCCTGCGCCACAATTCTTGCCTTGTAAGCGTCGGCCTCTTCTTTCAACCGGGACGCAGAACCAACGGCCCGCGGCACCACATCGTTGGCGTAAGCCTGCGCTTCGTTCTTGGCACGTTCGCGCTCTTGGCCGGCCTTCAGCACATCGTCAAAAGCGGCTTGCACCTGCTCTGGTGGACGCACACCGCCCTGCTGTAAATTAATACCGACCACTTCAATACCGACCTTGTAGCGGTCCAGGATTTTTTGCATCAGGGCACGCACCCGGGGTGCGATCTGGTCGCGCTCTTCCGACAGCGCACTGTCCATGCGCATATTGCCCACCACTTCACGCACCGCGGTTTCCGCAGCCTGCACCACCGCCTCCCCGGGATCTTTGCTTTCAAACAGAAAAGCCCGGGCGTCGCTAAGACGGTATTGGACGGCAAACTTGATCTCGACGATATTCTCATCTGCGGTCAGCATGGCTGACTCGCGCAGCCCAGTGGCCTTGATGATCGCATCGCGGCCCACATCCACCGAGCGGATCTGAGTCACAAAGATCAGCTCATGTCGCTGGATCGGATAAGGCAGACGCCAGTTGAAACCTGCTCCGACCGAAGATTTGTATTTGCCAAACTGGGTGATAACCGCCTGCTGACCCTCTTGGACGATGAAAAATCCTGTCCCCAGCCAGATCAGCAGGACGACACCAACAATCAGGCCAATGCCAACCCCGGCATTCTTCATATCCGGCTGAAAGCCACCACCAGAACCGTTGCCACCGCCGGGAATACCACGACCGGCATTTTTCACGCCCCCAAACAAGCCGCCCAACTTGCGGTTGAAATCACGCCACAGCTCATCGAGATCAGGAGGCCCCTGGTTCGGCCCTCGCTTTTGACCGCCCCCGCTGCCGCTCCTGGGTGGCGCATCCGGCACATCAGCCTCCGGCCGCTCGGGCTCCGCCTTGCCACCATGGGATGGCTTGTCGTCACTGCGGCCCCAACGGGGATCGTTCAGGTTGAACATCCCGCGGACCCGCTCTGGCAGATGAGCCCAGCGAAAGGTGCGTAAATGAAGTTTCATCTCTTCTTCTCTTTTGTATCGTTACTGGATTGTGCCCAATCAGGGGGCATCCTCACGACTTTCAGGGAAATCTTCCCCGTCCGTCCCAGGCAAGACGCCTCCACTCACAATGCGCGCCAACTGCTGTCGCAGCGCCGGAACACCTTCGCCATTTTTTGCGCTCAGAAATATCCGGGGCGTTTGAACCCCATTCAGATCAAACGCATCTTCCAATTGCACGGGACGACGCTCCATCTCAAGCGCATCGAGTTTGTTAAACACCAGCACTTGTGGAATGTCGGCGGCACCGATCTCGCGCAGCACGCGCTGCACCTCGGCAATCTGCTCCGGGTAATTGGGACTGGCAGCATCCACCACATGCAGTAACAGGTCAGCATCCACCGCCTCCTGCAGGGTCGCCTGAAATGCATCGATCAAGCCGTGTGGCAAATCACGAATAAAGCCAACCGTGTCTGACAGTGAAACCGAACGCCCGGCCTCGCCCAGATAAAGCTGACGGGTTGTGGTGTCCAGGGTTGCAAACAGCTGATCTGCTGCATAGGTCCGGGCTTTGACCAGCGCATTGAAAAGCGTGGACTTGCCCGCATTGGTGTAACCAACCAACGAAATATTAAACGCATCGCGTCGCTCGCGCTGACGCCGCTGCGTCTGCCGCTGACGCTTGACCTTGATCAGGCGCTCTTTGATCTTTTTGATGTTGTCGCCAATCATCCGGCGGTCAAGCTCGATCTGGGTCTCACCAGGACCGCCCCGCATGCCGATACCGCCACTCTGGCGCTCAAGGTGGGACCAGCGACGGACCAGCCGCGTGCTCAGGTACTGCAGTCGTGCGAGTTCGACCTGAAGCTTGCCTTCATGGCTACGCGCTCTTTGACCGAAAATCTCCAGGATCAGAAGCGTGCGGTCATTGACCGGCAATTCAAGATGGCGCTCCAGATTGCGCTGCTGCGCCGGGCTCAGACTTTGATCGAAAAGCACCTCAACAGCGCCCAACTGAGTAGCCAGCAGTTTGATTTCATCGGCTTTGCCGCTGCCGACAAACAAGGCTGCATCCGGCGCTTTGCGCTTGCAAGTCATCCGGGCAACCGGATTTAATCCTGCAGTCTGTGCCAGCAAGCCCAACTCTGCGAGTTCGCCATCGAAATTGGGCAATCCAAAGTCAACCCCAACCAATATGGTTGGTGCAGCGTGACGATCAGGCGGCTGCAGGTTCGTCACCCTCGCCACTTGCAAAATTCACGGCGCGCCCCGGCACAATGGTGGAGATGGCGTGTTTGTAAACCATTTGGGTGACCGTATTGCGAAGCAGCACGACATACTGGTCAAAGGATTCAATCTGACCTTGCAACTTGATCCCGTTGACTAGATAAATGGAGACTGGCACATGTTCCCGACGCAAAGCATTGAGAAAAGGGTCTTGAAGTAACTGACCTTTGTTGCTCACGATATTCTCCGTGTTCAAAAATTAAAGAAGGGGATCACGATACCACAGCAAAGTGCATTGCCAAGCCGGGATTGCATAAACCCACAATAAAGTTGGCGGTCTGTACCGCAAGCATTCAAACTGCGGCTTTATCAGCGTAAGGATTACTTGAGGTTTTGAACTCGATGCGCATCGGTGTACCGACCAGATCGAACTCTTTGCGAAAACGTCCCTCCAGAAAGCGCTTATAAGCATCGGTGACATGTTCGAGTGAGTTACCGTGAATCACGATCACCGGCGGATTCATACCGCCCTGATGGGCATAGCGCAATTTCGGTCGAAACATACCCGCCCGCTTGGGACTCTGAAACTGAACAGCCTCCAGTAGCAAACGTGTTAAAACAGGTGTTGACATTTTGCAGTTGGCCGCCTTGTACGCTTGTGCGATGGACGCCCACAATGGCCCCAAACCTTGCCTTTTGGTGGCCGATATCAAATGCATGGTGGCAAACTTCAAGAACGGCAAACGGGTCTCAATGGAGCGTTTGACCAGCTCCCGCTGATACTCGTCCACGGCATCCCATTTATTCACCGCAAGCACCACGGCACGACCATTTTCAAGAATGTAGCCCGCAATATGCGCATCCTGATCAGTGACGCCTTGGGTGGCATCAATCAGCAGCAACACCACATTAGAAGATTCAATCGCCTGCAAGGTTTTGACCACCGAGAATTTCTCGATCGCCTCAAAGACTTTGCCCTTGCGCCGCAGACCGGCGGTGTCCACCAGTTCAAATTTCTGACCATTGCGTTCAAATGGTACGGAAATCGCATCCCGGGTCGTTCCCGGCAAGTCGAACGCGACCAGTCTCTCTTCACCCAACCAGGTGTTGATCAGTGTGGACTTGCCGACATTGGGGCGACCGGCCACTGCCAGTTTGATGACACCGGGCTCTCGCTGCTCCTCAGCATCGTCTGGTTCCTCCAGGTGAAGCGGGGCCAGTGCCAACTCAACCAGCGAGTGGATGCCCTGACCGTGCGCTGCGGAAACCGCATGAACCTCGCCCAGACCCAACTCAAAAAACTCAACCAGTTGCGCACCGGCCAGCATGCCTTCTGCCTTGTTGGCCGCCAGCACACAGGGTTTGCCTAGACGGCGAAGGTATTTGGCGATCTCGTGATCTTGCGCAGAAATACCCTCCCGTGCATCCACCACAAAAATGACGACATCAGCCTCCGCAACCGCCTGCCGAGTCTGCTTCGCCATTTCCTTGAAAATGCCGGTGGCGGCATCAGGCTCGAAGCCACCTGTGTCGATGACAATGAACTCATGCTTGCCCAGCCTCCCATTGCCGTAATGACGGTCCCGGGTCAGCCCGGCAAAATCTGCCACGATGGCATCACGGGACTTGGTCAGCCGATTGAAAAGCGTCGATTTACCAACGTTGGGACGGCCGACGAGGGCCAAAACAGGTTTCATGATTTGGAGTCCGACACTTACTCAGGCTTGAAGCCAAAAATACCACCGTTGCGGGTGACGACAACCAGCGTTCCAGCAACCAACACCGGCGCAGCAACAACCGCTGAACCGTCGGTTGCCACTCGCGTGAGCGCAGACCCGTCTTCACGCGATAGCAAATGGACAAGGCCAGTCTCATCGCCGACCGCAATAGACCGCCCCACAACCAGCGGGGCAGTCAGACTGCGATAGCGTAAACGATCGGACAGCCAGACACGCTCACCGTCAGTGCGCTTCCAAGCCACGAGTTTTCCATCACCCTCGGCTCCGAAAACATACTTATCGTCACCGTGCACGCCAACCGAACCGCTCGCAGGTTTGGTCCAAAGCAGCGTGCCGCGGGCCGCGTCGACGCAGCCAACAGCGGCCTGAAAGGCACGCGCGCACACCACATCGCCCTCACGACTGACCCGTCCGACCAAATCAACCAAGCGCTCAATATCATTGGTGCCGCGCGGGGACGCGAGGGGGGACTCCCAAAGGACGCCCCCATTTGACGGATTAATACCGACGAGACGTCCGGACAAGCCCGCCACCAGCGTATCGCCGACGGCTAGCAAGACACCCGCTTGACGCAGTACCAGGGACTCGCCGGGTCGTTGCTGGGCCCAGAGCTTGCGCCCCGATTGGGCATCAAAAGCGGTTACTGATCGATCGGCGGTCAGTAAAAAGACACGCCCTCCCGCAACCAGCGGGGCGGTAAATCCTTGCGCTGGCAGTTTTTGACGCCACATTTCGTGCCCAGCGTCCAAGACAATCAATTCATTGCCACGCGTCACCACTGCCGCAAAACGTCCGTCACTGCCAACCCCGGCAGCAATCTGCCCACCCACATGGGTGCGCCACAACTCTGCGCCTGTGCGCGCGTCAAATGACCCAACGACGCCGTCTGAGCTGGCGACAGCAACCGTATTACCGTTTACTTTGACATCCAGTGGGAACTCGACCGCGCCTATTTTGGACGTCCACGCCAACCGCACGCCCAACAGACCCGCGTTGGGACCCAACTCAGCAGGTCGCAGCCTCTCCGACCCACTTGAACAGGCCGAGAGCAAGCCAATGACGACAAAACCGAGCGTAACCCTGGTGGCCACAGTCAAAAGAAAATCGAACTTCATTTTTTACCTTCCGGTGCTGCAGCATCCACCACGCTCACAACACTCGCGTTTTTAGGCGCCGAAACCCCACTGCCCGACTCACTACCGCTCTTTGGGTCCACGCCCAACGAGTTCAATTTAACTTCCACCAAACGTCGATATTCAGTTCGCTCATCGAAATTTTTAAACGCCTTTCCATACTCGACACGGGCTTCAGCCTGTTTGCCTTGTAGTAAGAAAATATCACCTTTGCGATCAGCCACCAGCGCATCAAAATTAGCGGGAAATGACCCGCTTAACTGCGTCAAAGCAGCATCAAAAGCCTTGGCCTCCATCAAGACCCCGGCCAAACGCAACTTCGCAATCGCCTGGTACCCGGGATCCGAGGACTTGTCAGCAACCCAGCCCAAAGCCGCCTTGGTCGCTTCAACATTACCCAAACTGTAATACTGCTTGGCCACCAGCAGCCCGGCCTGCTGCGCGTATGCAGTGGAGGCAAACCGGTCTTTCATGTCGGCGAAGACGCGGTCAATCTTGGGTGCATCCGCCGACTTCACCACGCGCTCCACCTCGTCATACATGGCGGCCGCCTGGGTGGCCTGACTTCGCTGCCAATATTGATAGAAATTCCAGCTTGCGAATGCACCCAACACCAAAATCAAAGACCAGGTGATGAGATTGCCATACTGCTTCCAAAAATGCTTGAGCTGGTCGAGTTGCTCTTGTTCTTCAAGATCTAGATGATTTGCCATAAAATTTATTTTTATCAGTTGGAGACAGAGATAAAAATCTGTCCCACAAACATTTAAGTACGCGATTGTAGGGTGGGTGCCCAGTTAACGATGTCGGCGAGCGATTGGGTTGCCTGAGCACCACTGCCATCACGCAGCGATTTAACGGTCACCAGATTCTTTGATATCTCGTCCGCCCCAAAAATGAGTGCGTAACGCGCTCCGCTGCTATCGGCGCGCTTGAATTGGGATTTCATGCTGCCCATGCCATCACCCGAGCTGGTGTGCATTTGAATGCTGACCCCTGCGGCCCTGAGCGTTTGAAGTGTCTGCAGTACCAAGGGCAAAGCCGACACCTCGGGCACGATCGCATACGCATCCAGCGCCGGCTCTACCGTTCCCAAACCCTGTTCCTTAATAAGTTCCAGCACCCGGTCCACCCCCAGTGCCCAGCCGACGGCCGGTGCGGGTTTGCCGCCCAATTGCTCGACCAGGTAGTCGTAGCGGCCGCCCGCACACACCGTTCCCTGTGATCCCAATCGATCCGTGGTGAATTCGAATACCGTGAGGTTGTAGTAATCCATACCCCGCACCAGACGCGGATTGACGGTATAGGCAACACCATTGGCATCCAGGATGGTTTTCAAGGTATTGAAATGCGCCAGCGATGCCGCCCCCAAGTAATCGAGAGGCCGCGGCGCCGACTCCACCACCGCCTGCATCGCAGGGTTCTTGGTGTCGAGAATTCGCAGGGGGTTGCTGTGCAGGCGCCGTCTGGCGTCTTCATCTAGCACATCCGCGTGCCGTTCAAAATGGGCAATTAGGGCTTGTCGGTGCTCCAAACGCTCCTGCGGTTGACCCAGACTGTTGAGTTCGAGTCGAACGTCAGTCAAGCCAACATCCTTCCACAATGAAACCGCCAGCAAAATCAATTCAGCATCCACCTCGGGACCAGAGAAGCCGAGCGCTTCGGCGCCGATCTGATCAAACTGCCGATAACGCCCGCGCTGCGGCCGCTCGTGACGAAACATCGGGCCCATGTAGTACAGACGTTTGCCACCGTCATACAACATGGAGTGCTCCACAACGGCCCGTACCACCCCGGCCGTCGCTTCAGGACGCAGCGTCAGTGGGTCCCCATTCAGTCGATCTTCAAAGGAGTACATCTCCTTTTCAACAATATCGGTGACCTCCCCGAGCCCGCGAATAAACAACGGTGTGCGCTCGACGATGGGCGTGCGAATGTTTCGATAGGCATAGCGTGCCATCAACGAACGCACCCTGCTCTCAAGCCATTCGACAGCCGCGGAGCCCGGGGGCAGAACATCGTTCATGCCCTTGACGGCAGTCAGTTTTTCTGACTTGGCAGCAATTTCTTTTTCACTCATGAATTTATTCAAACCGTACCAGCAATCACTTGCGTACCGAACCGTTTTTCAACATAGTTTTCAACAATTTTCTGAAACTCTTGCGCAATCGTGTCTCCGCGCAAGGTCAAGCGCTTTTCACCATCAATGAAGACCGGGGCTGCGGGCGCCTCGCCAGTACCAGGCAAGCTGATGCCGATGTCAGCATGCTTGCTCTCGCCGGGTCCATTCACAATACAGCCCATCACAGCGACCTTCAGCTTCTCGACTCCTGGGTATTTCTCGCGCCAAACTGGCATTTGTGCCCTCAGGAAATCCTCAATCTGCTTGGTCAGTTCCTGAAAGGTGGTGCTGGTGGTACGACCGCAACCGGGGCACGCCGTGACACTGGGGACAAACGACCTGAGTTCCAGCGCCTGCAGGATCTCACAGGCGATCACGACTTCCTGGGTTCTGGATTCACCCGGCTGCGGTGTCAGCGAAACGCGAATGGTGTCACCAATGCCCTCCTGCAACAAAATGGAAAGTGCCGTCGCCGAAGCAACAGCACCTTTGGTCCCCATGCCGGCCTCCGTCAAACCCAAATGAAGCGGGTAGTCGCAGCGTTTTGCCAGTTCGCGATAGACGGAAATAAGATCCTGAACACCACTGACTTTGCAGGACAGGATGATCTGGTTTTCATTCATGCCCATTGCTACGGCACGGCGCGCCGACTCAATGGCTGATGTAATCAATGCTTCATACATGACCGGCTTGGCATCCGATGGCATGGGCCGGCGGCTGTTTTCATCCATCAGGCTGGCCAGCAGTTCTTGATCCAGACTGCCCCAATTGACACCGATACGAATGGGCTTGTCCCATCGCATTGCCGCCTCGATCATCAGGCCAAACTGCTTGTCGCGCTTGTCGCCCTTACCCACATTGCCAGGGTTGATCCGGTATTTAGACAGTGCCTGTGCGCACGCGGGAAAATCAGTCAGCAGCCGGTGGCCGTTGTAGTGGAAATCGCCAATCAGTGGAACATCAATTCCCATTCGATCCAGCTGCTCCCGAACGTGCGGCACGGCCTGGGCGGCCTCCGGCGTGTTGACCGTCAGGCGTACCATTTCAGAGCCGGCAAGTGCCAATTCCTTGACCTGAATAGCAGTGCCAATAACATCGACAGTGTCGGTATTGGTCATGGACTGGACGCGCACCGGCGCATCGCCACCCACAGTGATAATTCGCCCCCCCCAAGCCACACGGGCCTGACGTGACTGCCGTGCTTTGGGCGCTGCCGATTCAATCGATAAAAATGATCCCACTATTTCACCTCAAAACGAGCGACATTGTCTTTTGCAACGCCTGTCATATCAAACGGCTTGCCACGTACTTGAACTACGGTGGCATCGGCCCGCCCGACCACCACAGAAAGCGGGAGAACGCCCGAGGCGCCAACGACCTCGCCCGCAACCATGGTCTTGCGCACTTGAACCATCCCACTCGCATCAATTACCTCAACCCAACATGGGCCACGCGCCGCAAAGGTCACGATACCGGTCGTTGCACCCGAGCCAATCGCCACCCCAGTAGCTGCGTTGGCGGCGAGGCCTGGCAATGATGCGGAGGACGGCACAGGTACAGAATTGACCGTCAGCAAAGCCTCGGAAGGGGAACCATCCAAGCTCGAGGGCGGTCCACGCACCACGACCTCGACAGGGATCGGATTTTCAGCTGGCAGCGGCATTACCGGTGGAGATGGAAAAATCGCGGCAGCAGTCTCGGACTTCGGGGCACTGGTGACTTCAGTGCGCTGGGTAAAAGGAAAAAAAACAAGCACCAACACACCAACCAGCAGTACCAAGACGGTCAGCACAAAAGGCTTGGAGAGTTGATCTAGAAACGATAAACCCAATCCATCTCTGGGCGCACGGAACGGGACATTGATTCCCGACTCATCTGTCTTCAGACGTGGCGCAGTTGTATGAGGCAATCTCTCTAATATCGGATCTGGATCAATTTTCAAAGTGCGACAAACGCTGGAGGCCAGAGCACGAACAAAAACCATATCCGGCAACAATTCAAATCGGTCTGTTTCAAGCGCTTCCAGCTTCTTGACCGGGACCTTTAGCAAAGCGGCCAGGGCCGCTATGTGCAAACCCGCCGCTTCACGCGCATCTCGCAGCATCGCACCACCGGATAGCGGTTCGCTCGACTGCTGTCCCGGTGCTGAATTTTCAGATAAATGCAAAACACTTTCACTCATCAAAGGCACCCCGCTGGTAGGCGCCAGCCTCACGTGACTGAGGAAAACGTTTCAACAACTGTGTTGCCAGTTGCAGCATGGCATCGCGATTTTTCATACGCTGTTCAACCTTGACCCCCAGCCACAGAGACTCCGAATTCGCCAGTTCGCTGTTATTCAAACGTCGCACATAAAACTGCGCGCGAACAAAATCGCCTCGCTGAAACAGTAAATTCGCCAGGTTGTACGCCGTAATGGGGTTGCCCGCGTCAAATTCGTAGGACTTCAAAAGACTGAGCTCAGCATCACCTGGCAATCCGGCCCTAACCTGACACATACCCTGCGCCCGAAACGTCTTGGCTCGCTCGCCATATTGCGGATTTACAAGAGCCTGAGTGAAAAGCTGCTGCGCCTCCGGGTATCGCGCCTGCTGACACAATAACCACCCAAGGTTGTGCATGATGTTTGAATCTTGCGGACTGATGGTGAGCGCCCTTCTAAAACTCTCTTCTGCGAAGCGGAAATCATTGAGGCGCATGTAAATCAGACCACGCAAACTGTAGGCTTCACCGTAAGTTGGATCTGCGGCTATGGACTGCTTGAGCTCATCCAGTGCGACTGTCGTTTGTCCCTGCTCAAAATAGCCAACTGCCAACTCAAGTCGAAGACGGGCTCGCTTGCGCGCCTCCGGCTCATCCGAATCAGTCACCATCTCGACCCCACTGCCACTCGGCCCTACCCCAGCCGATTTGGAAGCACAGCCGGAAATGCCCGTCAATCCAACAACAAGCAGGCAAGCACAGAATAACCATTGCCGGATTTGCAGGCATACTCCCGCGCTCATTTTCATGCCTCAAGTCTCCTTGACTTCTTTGTTAAACGCCGCAATCGGTTTCAGCATGAACGTGCGCTGTCGCGCGATGCGCTCGCCGATCCGGGTACGATCTTTCACTTCGCCCGCCAGTTGACCACAGGCAGCATCAATATCGTCGCCGCGCGTCTTGCGTATGGTCGTCACAATACCAGCATCACTCAAAATCTTGGCAAAAGCCTGGACTTGCGCTGGTGGAGAACAGATCAAACCAGATTCAGGAAAAGGGTTGAACGGAATTAGATTGAACTTGCACCAAACACCGCCGCTTGAATGCCGGCGGACCAGATTCACCAACTGATGTGCATGCTCTGCCTGATCGTTGACGCCATCGAGCATGCAATATTCAAAAGTAATAAAGTCTCGCGGCGCAGACGCCAGATACCGATCACAGGCATCCAACAGCTCGGCAATTGGGTATTTCTTATTTAGCGGCACCAAGTTATCCCGCAAGGCGTCATTCGGCGCATGCAAGGACACAGCCAGTGCCACCGGACAATCCTGGGCAAGACGATCCATCATCGGTACGACGCCGGATGTGGAAACCGTCACACGCCGCCGTGACAAACCATATCCGTGATCATCCAGCATGACGCGTAACGCCGGCAGCAATTCGGAATAGTTCTGCAGGGGCTCGCCCATCCCCATCATCACCACATTCGAGATGACACGCTCATCACGCTGCAAGTACTTTCGTAAAAAGTGCTCTGCAAACCACAACTGGGCGACGATTTCACCTGTTGTCAGGTTTCGACTGAATCCCTGATGGCCCGTTGAACAAAAACGGCACCCCACCGCGCAGCCCGCCTGTGACGAAATACACAGCGTCCCACGATCTTTCTCCGGAATAAAAACCGCCTCCACCGCATCACCACGACCGACGTCAAACAACCACTTGATCGTGCCGTCTGACGAGATGTGCTGCGATATCACATCCAACGCTTTGACATGCGCAGCCCCTTTAAGCTTCTCACGCAAGGACTTTGCGAGGTCGCTCATGTCATCAAAATTTGAGGCACCTCTCTGATGAATCCAGCGAAACAACTGGACGGCACGGTAACGCTTTTCACCCAGCCGCTCACAAAAAACGGCCAAACCATCAAGATCGAAATCGAGCAGATTGGCCGTCATCGCATCGGCGCCGCGCCGGGCGGCCCCAAGCGCACCATGCCCCCCGCAGGTGGCATCGAAACGCAGTGGAGCGTAGCGGCCATATCTTACCGGGGGTACACGTTCATGCCGGCGAAGAAGAAACCCACTTCCACGGTGGCCGCTTCAACAGCGTCGGAACCATGCACCGCGTTCGCATCAATACTGTCGGCAAAGTCAGCACGGATGGTGCCGGGCGCCGCTTTTTTCGGATCCGTCGCACCCATCAGGTCACGATGCTTCAAAACGGCATTCTCACCTTCGAGCGCCTGAATCATGACCGGACCGGAAATCATGAAGTCCACCAGATCCTTGAAAAAAGGACGCGCTTTATGGACTGCGTAAAAAGCTTCCGCCTCACCACGCGACAAGTGAACCATCCTGGCGGCAACCACTTTCAGGCCAGCGGCTTCAAAGCGCGCATAAATTTGGCCAATAACGTTTTTGGCGACCGCATCGGGCTTGATGATGGAGAGAGTACGTTCGATAGTCATGAGTTTTTTCCTGAACTTGATAATATTTGAATTTCTACCCACCGGGCAAAGCTTTTCATTTTAACCTGTGCCCACAAGCAATTGGGGTGAGATGGCAAATTACACCTTGGCCGGCACCCACACAACGCGCAATGAAAAACGTGCCTTAACCGATGCGTTAGCGACCCCGTCCGCCTCGTCGTTGTCCGCCACCCGGGCCCCCACGCTGCTGACCTTGATCCTGCCGCTGGCGGGTGAAGCTGTCGGCGCCAATGTAGCCGAATGCTGTCTTCATCGGGTCCGGCTGACTGGCTCCACCTTGTCGATCTCCTGGCTCAGTACGATTTTTTCGCCCCTGACCGGAGGCCGGCGAAAAACCTTGACCCACATCTCGGGCGCCGCCTGCTGACGCATTACGTAGCCCACTGCCAGAACTGCGCGGCCCACTGCCACGAACTCCCCGACGCGGATTTCGCGCACCAGTTTCACGTCCCGAGGTATCACGCCTTGCGGCATCCGCACCAGCTGGACCAGCCTCATCGCCCTGCTCCCTGGAATTCCGCGTCCCGGCTGCCTGCATCAATGACTTGATGTCGCCTTCATCCAGCTCCATCCAGGCACCGCGCTTCAAACCCCGCGGCAACACCATGGCGCCATATCGGATCCGGATTAGCCGGCTCACGGCATGCCCAACAGCCTCAAACATGCGGCGAACCTCTCGGTTACGCCCCTCAGATATCGTCACTCGATACCAGCAGTTTGAGCCTTCGCCCCCCCCCGCTTCAATCGAGCCGAATTGGGCCATGCCATCATCCAGCTTGACACCTTCAAGCAATCTTTGCTTCTCTTCCTTATTCAAGGCCCCCAGCACACGCACGGCATATTCCCGCTCCAGGCCGAAGCGGGGATGCATTAGATTATTGGCCAACTCCCCCGAACTGGTAAACAGCAGCAAGCCTTCGGTATTGAGATCCAGCCGCCCAACCGATTGCCACTTGCCTTGAAATAATTTCGGCAATCTGCGAAATACGGTGGGACGATTCTGCGGATCGTCGTGTGTCACAACTTCTCCGACCGGCTTGTGATAAGCGATAACCCGTGCCGGTGGCGCATCAATTCGAAACCGGATCGGCTTGCCATTGACTTTGACGTGATCGCCAAACTGGATCCGCTGACCAATATGCGCCGGCTCATTGTTGACCGTGATTCGGCCTTCCATGATCAATTGCTCCATCTCCAGTCGCGAGCCCATACCGGCCTGCGCGAGGACTTTATGCAACTTGGGGGTTTCCGCCAATGGCGCCAACACCCGCTTGACAGGAAGCAACTCTACGCTTTCTTCATCTGCGTCGAATTGCCCGGACACCACATCGTCGAACTGAATGCCAGTACCCACCGGCGCCGGCTTCTTCTCCTTTGCAGGCAGGCGTCGTGGCGTCAGCTCCGAATTCGAGTCTTCAATAGCACCAGATTCCTCACTAACCGCACCGCGCCCCGCCACGATCTGCTTATCGGGCTGCTGCAAAGCATCCGCTTTTGTATGCGCCGGAGTGTTGGCGTTGTTTACAGTCATGGTTGGGTCCCAGTCAAGAAAAATAATTCGCCGCCAGAACTGACTTCGCCAGTCGCAACGGCTTCTACAGCAACACCACCGTCCTGCTCAAGCGCAGGAGGAATATCCAATTCGGATTGAGAGGCAGTTTCACGCATGTTGAGCGTCTCCATGACACCGGCCTGCTGCCCTGGTGCATCAAGCAAGGGCAGCTGATCAAGTGACTCAAGCCCCAGATCGTCCAGAAAATGCTTGGTCGTTGCAAAAAGCGCGGGGCGCCCAATGGCTTCCCGATGGCCTATGACCTCAACCCAGCCTCGATCTTCCAGTTGCTTGAGCAGAAGGGAGTTAACCGTCACGCCCCGGACGTCTTCTATATCACCGCGCGTTACCGGTTGCCGATAGGCAATAATCGCCAGCGTTTCCAGAGTTGCACGGGTGTAGCGAGGGGGTTTTTCGGGGTGCAGCCGATCGAGATACTCTCTCATTTCAGGCCGACTTTGAAAACGCCATCCGGTGGCCACACTGACCAGCTCCACCCCACGTTGCGCCCAGTCTCGCTGGAGCTCCTGCAACAATCCTTTGAGCGTGTCCAGACCCAACCCATCATCAAATAGTACGCGCATATCGCGTAGCTGCAAGGGCTGTTGCGAGCAAATCAAGGCGGTTTCCAGGATGCGCTTGGCATCCGCCGTATTCATGGTCTTGTGGTTCCGGAACGGCACCTTGAAGGTGCAAAATCAGTACGATTCATTGGGCGCAGCAGGCGGATTTATAAATCCGCCGCGCGTACCCTGACTGATTGCCAGGGGGTTGGTCTTTTACACCATCAGTTTTCATTATAACTTAGGCTCCACTGATTCAACGCAAGGGTCAAATCTTCCGGCAGTAGAGCCCGAAAGACCATCGACTCATGCGTCACTGGATGGACAAAAGCCAGGCGGCAAGCATGCAGAGCCTGCCGCTGCATGCCTGCCGCAGCAGCCCCCCCATACAGCTCATCGGACACCAGTGGATGACCAATCGACGCCATGTGGACGCGGATTTGATGGGTTCGACCGGTATGCAGCGTACAGCGGACCAAGCAGCCCTGATCGCAGTTCTGCAGCAGTTCAATATCTGTTCTGGCCAGTTTCCCCGGATGTTTATCCATATCGACCACCGCCATTCGCAGCCGGTTACGCGGATCCCGGCCTATGGGGGCATTGACTTCCCGGCTACGGGCACCTACCCAAGGTCGATGCGCCAGTGCCACATACTGACGACCAACTTCCCGCGCGGCGATCGATCGAATCAACGCATCCATCACCGGGCGCGTCCGGGCGACGACCATTAGACCGCTGGTGTCTTTGTCCAATCGATGAACAATCCCGGCGCGCGGCAAATTCATGGCCTGCGCGTCGTAAGCCAACAAGCCATTCAACAGGGTGCCACTCCAGTTACCGGGGGCCGGATGAACCACCAGACCGGCCGGCTTGTTGATCACCATCAGATGCTCGTCCACATGCACAAGCTGCAGCGCCATGACTTCCGGCTTGAACGCCTGGCTTTGAGGCGTCGGGCGCAATTCAATGATCCCGTGATCCGCCGCCTTGACGCGAGCCGACGGCTTGCGGACCACCGCCCCGTTGATGGTGACCCCCCCGAGGTCCATCAATTGCTGTAAATAACTGCGCGAAAATTCTGGCACCAACGCAACCAGCGCCCGGTCAAGACGCTGCCCATGCTGGGCCTCGCCGAAAACCAGATGGCGTAACTCGACGTCCGGGCCAGTGTCGGCCCGGTCCTCGGAATCTTCGCTCTCAAGCCCACTCGATATAATCAACTCGGAATTTTTCAAGAAAGTTGTCCTTCATGCTTCGAGCCAAATTATCGGTTGTCTGCGCCTGGTCGCTGACGGGTGCAGCATTGCTGCTGGCAGGGTGTTCGTCCACCCCGCCGGACCAGACGGCGGCGTGGAGCCCCAACAAGATCTACGCCGAAGCCAAAGATGAATTGAATTCAGGTGGCTACGACAAGGCCGTGACGCTGCTGGAAAAACTGGAAGGTCGCGCCGCCGGGACACCTCTGGCACAGCAGGCCCAACTGGACAAGGCGTATGCGCAATACAAAGCCGGGGAGGCTGCGCAAGCCATTGCCACCCTTGATCGCTTCATGAAGTTGCATCCGGCCAGTCCGGCGCTTGATTACGCCTTGTATCTCAAGGGCATCATCAACTTTAATGACGATCTGGGCATGTTCTCCGCCGTTACCCGCCAGGATTTGGCGGAACGGGACCAGAAGGCATCCAAAGAATCTTTTGAGTCCTTCAAGGAATTGGTTACCCGGTTCCCGACGTCCCGATACGCGCCAGACGCCAGCCTGCGTATGACCTACATCATCAACTCGCTGGCCCAGTACGAGGTGCATGTTGCGCGCTATTACTTTGCCCGGGGCGCTTATGTTGCGGCGATCAACAGGGCGCAAGTCGCCGTCTCCGACTACCAGGGCGTGCCCGCCGTTGAAGAGGCGCTGTACATCATCGTCAAATCATATGACGCACTGGGCATGACGCAGTTGCGTGATGATGCCAAACGGGTGCTGGAAAAGAACTATCCCCAGACCGAGTACCTGACCCGTGGCTTCAAGGCCAACTCGGATCCGTGGTGGAAGGTCTGGTAAGCGCATTGAGGGCCTCGGTCAGCTCACCTTCCGAGCTTATTCTTCGCATCGGCGGCAATGCCGCCAGCAGGCGTCGGCCGTAGCCCATCAGGGTCAGGCGCGTATCGCACACCACCAGAATCCCGCGGTCGGACTCGCGCCGAATCAATCGTCCGGCACCTTGTTTCAGGGCTATGGCCGCTTCGGGAATAAAGTAGCTGTTGAATACGCTGCGTCCAGCAGCGTCCAGACGCTTGGAACGCGCCTCCACCAGTGGATCGTTTGGCGGCGGAAACGGAAGCTTGTCAATGACCACCATCTGTAACGCGTCTCCCGGAACATCCACCCCTTCCCAAAACGATGCGGATGCCACCAGAATACAACCGGCTGCACCGCCTGTGTTGCCCTGGCGAAATCGTTCAATCAACTCGCGTTTGGGTTGTTGTCCCTGCACCAGAATTTCAAGGACTTTTGAGTCTGTGAAGTGACGTTGTAATGCCTCGCTGATGGCGTGCAGGGCGCGCAGCGTCGTCGTCAGGACCAGTGTACGGCCACTAATCATGGGCGCGGTCCTGGCAACAAACTCTGCCACCTGCGCGCTGTGCCCAGGATCATTTGGCTTCGGCAAATGCGGAGGCACATACACGGCGGCTTGTGTGGCATAGTCAAACGGACTGCCCACTCGCAAAATCTCAGCATCCATCAAGCCACAGGGCTCGGTAAACCACTTCAGCCTGGCGTCATCACCCAAGGTCGCAGAAGTGAAGATCCAGGACCGCTGTAACCCATCTTCCGCCAACGGCTTGATGAGTCGCGTCTGGATCGTGTCCGCGATATCCAGTGGCGACTCAACCAGTCTCAGCTGCGCTCCCACATCAAGCCATCGGACCGAGTCAAGCGCGCAAGACCCAGAGAAAAACTCAATTCGCTCGACAAATACGGTGGCTCGTTCGCGCAAGCGTACAAGGTCAGGCGCGATTTCACTGACTGCAGCCAGTGCCCGCATGGCGCAGGTACATGCCGCCTGAAGCGCATCGAGCGCATCGGTCCATTCAGCCGCATTCACCTGTTCCGGGGCCACCCCCACCCAACGCAGCTTGGCGTCGGGATAGGTCTTGCCCACCACCATGCGCAAATCACGCGCGGCATGCTCGGTATCAGACGCTATTCCCTGCCAATCCACCAGGCCACGTGCATGTAACAGACCGCAGACGAGCATGTCGCGGGCAAAGTCCACGAGCTGCCCTGTGCTCAATTGCCGGCCCAGAAACTGCACGCCCGTTTCATTGACCTGATGCGCTTCATCAAAGATGACCGTCTGCACCGACGGGAGTAACTCGGCCAGACCCGATTCGCGAACAGCCAGATCAGCAAAAAACAAATGATGGTTGATGACAACCACGTCGGCCGCCAACGCCTCCCGCCGGGCCTGGTTGACATGGCAGCCCCGGATCTTGGGGCACTGCGAGCCCAGGCAATTGTCGCGTGAAGAGGTAACCACCGGAATCACCGGCGAGCGCTCATCAAGACCCGGCAACTCTGCCAGGTCGCCGGTACGGGTGACCTGCGCCCACTCTTCAATCTTGGCCAAAGTCCGCACCGCCAGCCGATCAGGAAGATGCGCGTTTTGCCGGGCCAGGTCCAGACGATGCTGACACAAATAACTGCCACGACCTTTGAGCAGCGCAGTCCGCACTGGCAAGCCCAAGGCCTTGATGAGATGCGGAAGGTCGCGACCAAACAGCTGGTCCTGCAAGGTCTTGGTTGCCGTTGAAAGCAGTACACGTGTGCCACTTAACAGCACGGGGACAAGATACGAAAAAGTCTTGCCAATACCGGTACCCGCCTCCACGACCAGCACCCCGCCCTCGTCGATGACTCGTGCAATGGCCACCGCCATGTCTGTTTGCCCATCTCTGGGCGTGAACTCTTCGACCGTGCGCGCCAACAGGCCGCCAGGCGCGAAAGTCTCGCGAACAAGATCCTGCAAACTCATTCGTCAGGCGGGCCAATCAGGCGTCAATATGCGCTCAATCCGTGCGATCTCGTCGCGCAAGCCCAGTCGCCTCTTCTTCAGTCGCCGTATCTGAAGCTCATCCAGCATGCTCTCACCATTGGCGTGGTCGATCATGGCATCAAGATCACCGTGCTCAATGCGCAGCTCGATCAGCCGACGTTCGGGGGAATGCAGATTGAAGTGCAAAATATCTGTAAGGGAAAGCACCCGAATCTATCGAGCAGAATTGAGTCATGAGATGGCTCGATAATACGACTTTCAAACTTATTTATCGGGGTCTTCGCTATTTAGCAGTTCACCATGTCCAAAGGCTACCGACTCACCGCATCGACGGGCATCCACAAGGGTGACCGTGACTACCAGCAAGATCAGGTCATTTTGCTGAGCCACCCCCGTGTCAGCGGCTGTGTGCTCGCCGTACTCGCGGACGGCATGGGCGGACGCAGCGGCGGACGCAAGGCGTCCGATCAGGTCATGATGACCGCCAAGCAACTGTTTGAGCGCTATGCGCCCGAGACCGATGACGCCGCGGCGGCACTGATGCAACTGGTGCAGGAAGCCCATACGGTCATCAAATTAACCGCCATTTCGTCGGAAGAAGAGCCTCACAGCACGGTGGCGGCATTTTTAATCAATCCGGGGGGCGATTGCCACTGGGCACACGCCGGTGACTCACGTATCTATCACTATCACGGCAACAAATTGATCAAGCGGACCATGGATCATTCCTACGTTCAGGCGCTGGTCAACCGGGGGGAACTCACCGAGGAGCAGGCAGGCGCTCATCCCCAGTCCAATATTCTCATGGGATGCCTGGGAACAGAAAGCGATCCACCGGTAGATGTGCATTTCATTCCCCAACTGCGCGCTGGTGACGTTCTGATGGCCTGCAGTGATGGCGTTTGGCACTACTTCACGACGGCTGAAATTGGATCGATTCTCGCCACTCTGTCAGCACGGGAAGCCACCGAATTTTTGATTGAAAAAGCCAGATCCCGCGGGCATGGTGGCGGAGACAATCTATCCTTGGTGGTGGTCAAACTGGAGCCTCTGGGGTCGTAATAGTGAACCCTAACGAAGCCGTTGGAAAACAGCTTTAGCAGACTGGCGTCACGGCGATGTTGATAGCGGTTTTGTCGAAGTCCCGGATTTCTGGTTTGCACATTCCTCTCGCCCTTGCTGATCCTCGCGGGCTTTCAAGCGGCTGGCCTCTTCCCTTCGTTGGACCGAAGACTTCTCCTCGATCCGTTCCATCTGCTCGAGCGCCTTTCGCTTACGCTCAGCGTCATTGAGCGCAAGCTCCTGCCGGCGAAGCTTGGCAAGCGCTTCCCGCCGATGCACACGAACGTCACGCAGGCAATCCGTCACGACAAACCGTGCATAGCAGGCCGCCTCTGCTTGTCCATAGTGCGCCTCTTCACGCGCCCGCTCAGCCTGAATACGGGTGCGCTCGCCCTCGATATCAAGCGGCTGTGGGGTGCCGGTATCGGCTGGCTGCGAGAAGGCGCAGGCGGTGCTGAGGAGCAACGCCAACACTGGAAACAATTTCTTCATGTCAACCGGGTGTCCACGATACGACGCTCCAAGGCTAGAAACTCGCTGGATTGCATTTCATTCAAACGGGAAACCGTCCGGGGAAACTCATGGGCCAAAGGACCTTCGGTGTACAAACCTTCGGGCGGCACTGCCGCTGACATGATCAGCGTGACATGCCGGTCGTACAGCACATCCACCAGCCAGGTGAAACGGCGCGCCTCGGACGCCATGCGAACCGGCATATGGGGTACATCACTCAACAGAACCGTATGAAACTGCGAGGCAATTTCCAGATAATCGTTTTGGGAGCGTGGCCCACCGCAAAGCGTCTTGAAGTCAAACCACACCAATCCACCGGCCTTGCGACGGGCCTGAATCTCCCGTGCCTCGATATGCAACACTGGATCTTCATCCTGCGTCTCTGCCAAGCGGTCAAATGCATCACTCATCGCGGCATCCGCTTGCGCGCCGAGCGGCACGTGGTAGAGCGTGAGTTGCGCCAAAGTGCGGTGACGGTAATCGGTCCCGTTGTCCACATTGATGACTTCAAGCTTTTCGTTTAACAACGCAATGGCGGGAAGAATGCGGTCGCGGTGCAAGCCATTGGGGTAGAGATCATCCGGTTTGAAGTTGGATGTGGTAACAAATCCAACACCGTTGTCGATCAATGCGGCCAACAGACGATGCAGAATCATGGCGTCCGTGATGTCGGCGATATGAAACTCGTCAAAACAGATCAGGCGGTATTTTTTAGCAATGCGCTTGGCCAGCACGTCGAGCGGATTGACCGTACCCCGAAGCGCCGCCAGCTCGCGATGTACTTCCCGCATAAACTCATGAAAGTGCAGCCGGGTTTTGCGCTTGAGCGGGACTGCACCGAAAAAGCAATCCATCAAGAAGCTTTTGCCGCGCCCCACCCCACCGTACATATAGACACCGCGCGGAATCTCAGGATGGTGGACCAGTTTCTTCAGGGCGTTGGAGCGTTTTTCCTTAAAACTGACCCAGTCATGGGCGCACCGCTCAAGCGCCTCCACGGCATGCAGCTGCGCCGGATCGGCGGTATAGCCACGGGAGAGCAGTTCAGCCAGATACGCTTGTTTGACGCTCACGGACAAGGCCCTGAATTGCTATCAATTAAATAGCTGTCTGCGCATGCTAGACGGGCATAAACAGCTTGTTTCATACAAAGAGCCAAATCAGAAATTCAGCGTGCGCTTGTCCACCGCCAGCGCGGCTTCCTTGGTCGCCTCACTCAAGGATGGATGCGCATGGCAGATGCGGGCAATATCTTCGCTGCTGGCTCTGAATTCCATCGCCACCACACACTCGGCGATCAATTCGCTGGCCATGGGACCGACCATGTGCACACCGAGAATTTCGTCCGTCACCGCGTCAGCCAGCATCTTGACTATGCCGGTGGTGTCGCCCAACGCACGGGCGCGCCCATTCGCCGAGAACGGAAACGTACCCGCCTTGTAGGCACGACCCGCCGCTTTGAGCTGCTGCTCCGTCTGCCCGACCCAGGCAATCTCTGGGCTGGTGTAAATGACCCAGGGGATGGTGTTGAAATTGACATGGCCATGCTGACCCGCCATGCGCTCAGCCACCGCCACACCTTCTTCTTCGGCCTTGTGTGCCAACATCGGGCCCCGTACCACGTCACCCACCGCCCAAACGCCAGGCAAGCTGGTGCGGCACTGATCGTCCACCACAATGGCGCCACGCTCGTCGAGCTGCAAACCAACCGCTTCGGCGTTCAGGCCGATAGTATTGGGCACGCGCCCGATCGACACGATCAACTTGTCTACCTCCAGCGTCTGTGCTTCGCCCTTGGCATTGGTCCAGGCCACACTGACGCCCTTCTTGCCCGCCTTGATCGCGCCGACCTTGACGCCGAGTTCGACTTTGAGGCCTTGCTTGACGAAGGCCTTGTACGCTTCCTTGGCGATCTGCTCATCCACCGCACCCAAAAACGTCGGCAGGCCTTCCAGTATCGTGACGTCAGCACCCAGGCGACGCCAGACCGAGCCCATCTCCAGCCCGATGACGCCGGAACCAATCAGGCCCAGTTTTTTCGGCACCGCGCCCAGCGCCAGTGCACCGTCATTGGAGAGGATCATGGCCTCATCGAACGGCGCACCCGGCAACGCCCGGGCACTGGAGCCAGTCGCCACGATGATCTGCTTGCCCACCAGCGTTTCTTCGGCCGTACCGGCCACCTTGATTTCATAGCCGCCATGAGCTTGTCCTGAGCCTGTCGAAGGGACTGCCTTGACGAAGGAGCCACGGCCGTGGAAGAAGCTGATCTTGTTTTTTTTGAACAGGTACATGATGCCGTCGTTGTTCTGCTTGACCACGGTGTCCTTGCGGGACACCATTTTTGCCACATCAATGCTCACATCGTTGACATTGATGCCGTGCTCGGCAAAGTGATGCTTGGCATGGTCAAAGTACTCGGACGACTGCAGCAGCGCTTTGGACGGGATGCAGCCCGTGTTGGTGCAGGTGCCGCCCGGCGCCGGACCACCCTTGCTGT
The DNA here is from genome assembly GCA_036835225.1 of Rhodoferax sp. Classification (GTDB taxonomy): domain Bacteria; phylum Pseudomonadota; class Gammaproteobacteria; order Burkholderiales; family Burkholderiaceae_C; genus Rhodoferax. The sequence continues at coordinate 32,725 of DAITMI010000003.1, forward strand.
TTTTCCACTCGTCAATGCACGCCACATTGAAGCCCAGTTGCGCCGCGCGGATGGCAGCGATATAGCCTCCGGGGCCAGCGCCGATGACGATCACGTCAAATTGTTTGCTCATGAGAATTCCAGTCAATCAGTTGAAGAGCGACCCACCGCCGAGAAGGGCCGGCAGTGCGGCCACATGGGTGGGTCGGTCAGGCGCGTGCGTCAGATGTCGAACAACAGGCGGGAAGGATCTTCCAGTGCCTCTTTCATCGCCACCAGGCCCAGCACAGCTTCACGGCCGTCAATGATGCGGTGGTCATAGCTCATGGCCAGGTAGTTGATGGGACGGATCACGATCTGGCCGTTCTCCACCACGGCGCGGTCCTTGGTGGCATGCACCCCCAGAATGGCCGACTGCGGCGGGTTGATGATCGGTGTCGACAGCATCGAGCCGAAGGTACCACCATTGGAGATGGAAAAGGTGCCGCCGGTCATCTCTTCGATGCCCAACTTGCCGGCCTGGGCCTTCTGGCCGTATTCAGCAATCTTCTTCTCGATCTCGGCAAAGCTCATCTGGTCGGCATTGCGCAGGATCGGCACCACCAGGCCGCGGGGGGAACCCACCGCAATACCGATGTCAAAGTAGCCGTGATAGACGATGTCATTGCCATCGACCGAGGCATTGAGCACCGGGAACTTCTTGAGGGCATGCACCGCCGCCTTGACGAAGAAGCTCATGAAGCCAATCTTGACCCCATGCTCTTTGGTGAAGGCATCCTGGAACTTCTTGCGCATGTCCATCACCGGCGCCATGTTGACCTCGTTGAAGGTGGTCAAAATCGCGTTGGTGGACTGCGACTGCAACAGCCGCTCCGCCACCCGGGCACGCAAACGGCTCATCGGCACGCGCTGCTCGGGGCGCTCACCCAAGGACACCGCCGGCGCTGCAACCTGAGGCAATAAAGTGGCCACAGCCCTCGCCGGAGTTGGGGTAGCAGCTACTACATTAGTAGCAGAAGCGGCGGCCACCGCACCCAGCACATCGCCCTTGGTGACCCGCCCATCTTTGCCGGTACCGGCGACGGAGCCAGCAGCGAGTTGGTTGTCGGCCATTAGTTTGGCGGCCGCCGGCATGGGCACACCCGCCATGGAACTGCTCGCAGCAGGCGCCGGGGCCGCAGCCGCGGCCACTGACACAGCAGGCGCAACCACCGCAGCGCCGGCCGTGCCTGCGGTGTCAATGCGGGCAATCAACTGCTCCGCCATCACCGTACCACCATCGCCCACCAATACTTCGACCAGCACACCCGCGGCTGGTGCTGGCACTTCCAGCACCACCTTGTCAGTTTCGATCTCAATCAGGATTTCGTCGATTGCGACTGCCTCGCCCACTTTCTTTTTCCACTGCAGCATGGTGGCCTCGGCCACGGATTCCGACAACTGCGGGACTTTGACTTCTACGATAGCCATATCAATTCTTTCGGTAAATTTGTTATTTGCTCAGGACGAAGCCTTTGAGCTTGGCAAACGCGCCTTCAACCAGCGCTTTTTGCTGCTCTTGGTGCAGGTGCGAGTAACCCACGGCCGGTGAGGCGGAAGCGGCGCGACCCGAGTAGCCCAGTTTTTGCCCGTCCAGCATGTTTTCGTGGATGTAGTGCTGCACAAAGAACCAGGCACCCTGGTTTTGCGGCTCATCCTGGCACCACACGATGTCAGTCGCATTGGGGTATTTCTTGAGCTCGGTCGCAAACGCTTTGTGCGGGAACGGATAAAGCTGCTCGACGCGCAGGATGGCGACGTCCTCTGCGCCCTTTTCTTCGCGTTTTTTCACCAAGTCGTAGTACACCTTGCCAGAACAGGCCACCACGCGCTTGACCTTATCCGCCTTGAGCGCCTTGCTCTCGGCGATCACCGTCTGGAAGCCCCCTTTGGTGAACTCAGACAACGGGGAGGCGGCATCCTTGTTGCGCAACAGCGACTTCGGCGTGAAGATGATGAGCGGCTTGCGCAGATTGCGCACCATCTGGCGACGCAGCACATGGAAGATCTGGCTGGCCGTGGTCGGCTGCACGATCTGCATATTGGTGTCGGCCGACAACTGCATGAAGCGCTCCAGACGCGCCGAGCTGTGCTCAGGGCCTTGGCCTTCGTAGCCGTGCGGCAACATCATGGTGATGCCATTGACGCGACCCCATTTCACCTCGCCCGAAGCAATGAACTGGTCGATCACCACTTGCGCACCGTTGGCGAAGTCGCCGAACTGGGCTTCCCAGATCACCATGGTGTTCGGATCGGTGGAGGCGTAACCATATTCAAAGCCAAGCACCGCTTCTTCCGACAGGATCGAGTCGATGACGACAAACGGGGCCTGCCCCTCTGTCACGTTTTGCAGCGGCACGTAGGTGCCGGTATCCCATTTTTCACGCTTTTGATCGTGAATCACGGCGTGACGGTGTGTGAAGGTGCCCCGCCCAGAGTCTTCGCCCGACAAACGAACCGGGTAGCCGCTGGCCACCAGGGAAGCGAAAGCCATGTGCTCGCCCATACCCCAGTCCACCGGGATATCACCCCGCCCCATGGCGGCACGGTCGTCAAAAACCTTGCGGACCAGTTGGTGTGGCGTCACGCTCTCGGGAATAGTGGTGATTTTTTCAGCCAAGCGCTTCCACTCGGACATAGGAATGGCGGTATCACCCGCATCCGTCCACTTATTGCCCAGGAAAGGTGTCCAATCCACCGCGTACTTGCTCTTGAAGTTGCTCAGCACCGGATCTGCCGTGTGCTTGCCCGAGTCCATGGCGGCGCGATAGGCCCGCGCCATGTCGTCGCCCAAAGTCTCACCCAGGCCTTGCGCCGCCAGCTTGTCGGCGTACAGCTTGCGGGTGCCGGGGTGAGTGGCAATCTTTTTGTACATCAGCGGTTGGGTCAGCGCTGGGGTATCTTGCTCGTTGTGCCCCAGCTTGCGAAAGCAGGTGATGTCCAGCACCACGTCCTGGCGGAACTCCATGCGGAACTCAAGCGCCAATTGCGTCGCCAGCACCACAGCCTCAGGATCGTCGCCATTGATGTGCAACACCGGCGCCTCAACCATCTTGACGATATCGGTGCAATACACAGAGGAGCGCATATCGCGCGGGTCTGAGGTGGTGAAACCAATCTGGTTGTTGATGATGATGTGTACCGTGCCGCCCGTGGTGTAGCCACGGGTCTGGGCCAGGGCCAGCGTTTCCTGATTGACGCCCTGGCCACCAAAGGCGGCGTCGCCATGCACCAGCACGGGCAGCACCTGGCTGCCCTTGGGGTCAGCGCGGCGGTCCATGCGTGCACGGACGGAGCCTTCAACCACCGGGTTCACGATCTCCAGGTGCGATGGATTGAACGCCAGGCTCAAATGCACTGGGCCGCCTGCGGTGGATACGTCCGAGCTGAAGCCTTGGTGGTATTTCACATCACCGCTGGTCAGCTCTTCCGGGGCCGTGTGGTCAAACTCAGCAAACAGGTCGCCAGGCATCTTGCCCAGCGTGTTGACCAACACGTTCAGACGACCGCGGTGGGCCATGCCGATCACGATTTCCTGCACGCCTTTGGCACCCGCCGATTGAATCAACTCGTCCATGGCGGCAATGAAGCTCTCGCCACCTTCGAGGGAGAAGCGTTTTTGCCCCACGTACTTAGTGTGCAGGAAGCGCTCCAGGCCCTCGGCTGCCGTCAGGCGGTCCAGGATGTGCTTTTTCTTGTCCGGGCCGAAGCTGGGCTTGCTGCGAATGCTCTCCAACTTTTGTTGCCACCAGCGCTTTTGATTCTGGTCGCTGGTGTACATGTATTCGGCGCCGATGGTGCCGCAATAAGTCTCACGCAGGGCATTCATCAACTCGCGCAAAGACATGGTCTCTTTGCCGAAGAAGGTGTTGCTGGTATTGAAAACCGTTTCCTGGTCAGCGTCGCTGAACCCATAGAAAGAAGGGTCAAGCTCAGGAATGTCCGCGCGCTCGGTGCGTTTGAGGGGGTCCAGATCGGCCCAACGCTGGCCCACGTTTCGGTAAGCGGCAATGAGCTGCTGCACCGCGGTGCGCTTACGGCCCATCTCAACGTCAACATTGGCCACCACGACTTTGGTGCCACCGCGTTTGGCGCGCTCGGCAAAGGCGTTGATGACCGGCAGGTGAGGCACGTCCTTGGCGTTGCTGCCATCGACCGCAGGCACATGCTGCAAGGCATCGAAATAGTCACGCCAGGTGTCGGGGACGCTACCGGGGTTGGCCAGGTAGTTTTCGTACATCTCTTCGACGTACGGTGCGTTGCCACCAAATAGATAGGTGTTGGCCTGATAGGCCTGGTATACCGATGACGCCGGCGAAGTCGCCGATGCTGTCGTAGTCGTCCCTTGGGACCTTGTCTCACTCATTTTCCGCTGACCTCCGTTCCCCTGCAGGGAACATTAGCTGGTTAAAGCTGCATGTTGATTAACCTTCCGCGTCACGGCTGAACCGTTTGGCGGATGCGACTGGGGCGCTGGAAGGGCCTAGTAACTCTTGCAATTGTGCCATCGAAACAGCAAAAATAACACTCTCAGTCTGCGGCGACAGCCTAAGCCGCGATCAAGTCCTTGATCTGCTGCAGCGCCGCCGGATCGTCCATGGTCGTCAAATCACCCGGATCACGCCCCTCACACACCGCCTGCACCGCCCGCCGCAGCAGCTTGCCGCTGCGGGTTTTGGGCAGGGTGCTGACAAAGCGGACCCGCGCTGGCCGGGCCACGGCACCCAGATCGGTGTCCACCAGTTTCATGATCTCACCCTCCAGTCGGAGGCGTGCGGCGTCGTCAGTCAGCAGACTGGCATCCTTGACCACAGCAAAGGCCATCGCCACCTGGCCCTTGAGTTGATCGGCCACGCCGACCACCGCCACCTCGGCAATGTTGGGGTGGGCCGAGATGCTCTCTTCAATCTCGCGCGTACCCAGGCGGTGTCCGGCCACGTTGATCACGTCATCGGTACGACCCAGGATAAAGAAGTAACCCTCGGCATCGCGAATGCCCCAGTCAAAAGTGCTGTAAACCATTTTGCCCGGCACGCTGGACCAGTAGGTCTTGACGAAACGCTCATCGTCACGCCACACCGTCTGCAAGCAGCCCGGCGGCAGCGGACCTTCGATGGCGACCACGCCTTTCTGGTTGGGGCCGGTCAATTCCTCGCCGGTCTGGTCGTCCAGCAGCTTGACGTTGTAGCCATAGACAGCCTTGCCCGGCGAGCCGAACTTGGAGGGCGTCGGCTCCACGCCATTACAGACGGACAGGATCGGCCAGCCGGTTTCGGTCTGCCAGTAGTTGTCGATGATGGGTTTGCCCAAGCCCTGGCTGATCCATTGCGCCGTGGGTTCGTCCAGCGGCTCGCCGGCCAGGAACAGGGCGCGCAGGCTGGACAGGTCGTATTTCGTCAGTAAGGCCGGATCCTGTTTCTTCAACACGCGCACGGCAGTCGGCGCGCTGAACATCACGGTAACTTTGTATTTCTCCACCAAACTCCACCAGATGCCGCCATCCGGGCGGGTGGGCAGGCCCTCGTACATGATGGTCGCCATCCCGCCAATCAGTGGCCCGTAAACAATATAGCTGTGGCCTACCACCCAGCCGATGTCGCTGGTGGAGAAAAAGGTTTCACCGGGCTTGCCGCAGTAAATATGCTTCATGCTGGCAGCCAGCGCCACGGCATAACCGCCCGTATCGCGCTGCACGCCTTTGGGCTTGCCGGTGGTGCCCGAGGTGTAGAGGGTATAGCTGGGGTGCGTGGCATCGACCCACTCGCAGTCCACCCGCGTAGTCAGGTGTTTTTGCCGCATAGCCGCCCACAAATGGTCGCGTCCCGCTACCAAATTCATAGCATATAGTTGCCGATCCACCAGCAACACGGCGTCGGGCTTGTAGCTTGACAGGCGAATCGCTTCATCCAGCAGGGGTTTGTAGGCCACCGCCTTGCCGCCGCGCGAACCAGCATCGGCGCTGATCACAACTTTAGGCTCCGCATCTTCAATGCGCGACGCCAGCGATCCCGAGGCAAAGCCGCCAAACACCACCGAGTGGATCGCGCCAATGCGGGCGCAGGCCAGCATGGCAAACGCCGCCTCGGCGATCATGGGCATGTAAATCAGGACCCGGTCGCCCTTTTGCACACCCAGTTCTTTCAGCGCGGCGGCCATGCGCTGCACTTCAGCATGCAGTTCGCGGAATGAGTAAACCCGTTCCTCATTGGTTTCGGTGGAGACAAAAATCAGCGCCGCCTGCTCGGCTCGATTATTGAGGTGCCGGTCCACCGCGTTGTGGCACAAATTGGTGGTGCCGCCAACGAACCATTTGGCGAACGGCGGGTTGCTGTAATCGCAAATTTGTTGCGGCTGGGTTTGCCAATCGACGAGTTGCGCCTGCTCGGCCCAGAAAGCATCACGCTCATTGAGGGAGCGGCGATAAAAATCGGCATAGGCGGTCATGATGGGTCTCCAGTCGGATCGGTAAACTGAATTCATAATTATGAGCAAGCAGCTTGCAACAGCCTGACTTACCCCCAACCCAGCGCGAGGGCTAACTCACTTGATCAGCGCTTGAACCGCCTCAAACGCCGGATGCTCGGCGGTGCGCAGCCACTCAAACGCCACCATCTCGGTCGTCACCAGTTCGGCCCCGGCGCCCGCCAGACGATCAAACGCGGCGTCCCGGTTGCGCTCGGTGCGTGAGCTGCAGGCGTCGGTCACCACCCAGACGTCGAACTCGTCCTCCAGCAAATCCAGCGCCGTCTGCAGCACGCACACATGGGCTTCACAGCCGGCGATCACCACCGTGTTGCGTTCCGCCGCAGGGGTGGCCGGCTTTTGCAGGTGCTTGGGCAAACTGCGGGCATTGCCCGCCACCGGTTTGGCCGGTGGCCGCAACCATTCGCCCAGCCCCTCTTCCACGCCGCTGAAATGCATTTTGCTCAAGGTCTGCGCGCACAGCGCCCGGACCTCGGCCAGGTTCTGACCCAGTTTGGATGGGTTTTGCTCCGTGCCCCACACCGGCACGGCCACCAAGCGGGCCAGCTGGCCCAGCCGCACGGCATTGGCCACCACCAGGGCATCTTCAAAAATAGCGGGCATCAGGCGGATCTGGTAGTCCACCAGGACCAGTTGGGATTCAGCGGCGTCGAGCAACATGGCAAACTTTCGGAAGAGGTTGAGCTTATTCGGGCAATGACGGATTAGACCCCGATTTCAAAGCGCGCCTCGTCCAAATAGCGATGCGGCCCGAACGCAGCCGTCATGGCGGCGGACTCGGCGGCTTGCCACTGCTCAAACACTTCTCGCTCGGCTGCGGTTAGCGCGTCCAGATCCGGTGCGTCGCCGTAAGTGCCCACAATCTGCAGGTAGGCCGTATAAGTGGGAGCCACCAGGCTGGCGTCGCCCAAAGCGGCATCCAACGCACGGCGAAAGCGTTGCTCGGCGGCGCGGCGCTCGCTGTCGGAGACATCTTCAAACGTGCACAGGTTCAGCGTGTAGCTCATCGCTACATTGTCACCCGTTGCCGCCGCGCTGGCCAGACCAATCAAGCCAGACTCAAAGGCCGGTCTTGACCACCACCCGGCCCCGCACTTTGCCCGCCATCAGCTCATGCGCCTTGCCAATCGAAGCTTCAAGTGAAATCTCCTCAATCATCGACTCCAGCAGGGTGGCGTCGAGGTCGTGCGCCAAGCGGTCCCAGGCGCGCTGCCGCTTGGCCAGCGGTGCCATCACCGAATCAACGCCGGCCAGCGTGACACCGCGCAAAATGAATGGCATCACCGTGGTGGGCAGGTCCATGCCCTGCGCCAGCCCGCAGGCCGCCACCACGCCGCCATAGCGGGTTTGCGCCAGGGCGTTGGCCAAGGTGTGGGAACCGACCGCATCCACCACCCCGGCCCAGCGCTCTTTCTGGAACGGTTTACCGGGATTGGCCAGCAACGCGCGATCAATGACACTGCTGGCCCCCAGCGACTGCAGGTAGGCGACTTCACCGGTTTTGCCGGTGGCTGCCACTACCGTGTAGCCCAGCTTGCCCAACAAGGCGATCGCCACGCTGCCCACACCGCCGGTGGCGCCGGTGACCAGCACCTCGCCCGCAGCCGGGTGGACGCCATGGTCTTCCAGCGCCAACACGCACAGCATGGCGGTATAACCCGCAGTGCCGATGGCCATGGCCTGGCGCGGCGTAAAGACGGTCGGCAACTTGACCAGCCAGTCGCCCTTGAGCCGTGCTTTCTCACTCAGGCAACCCCAGTGCGTCTCGCCCACACCCCAGCCGTTGTGCACAAAGACATCGCCCACCGCCCAGTCCGGATGGCTCGACTCGAGCACCGTGCCGGCGCCGTCGATCCCCGCCACCATGGGCCAGTTGCGCACTACTGGGCTCTGGTTGGTGATGGCCAGGCCGTCCTTGTAATTCAGGCTGGAATAGGCCACCGCGACCGTAACGTCGCCCGATGGAAGCCGCGCTTCGTCCACCGACTGAACCGAGGCCTTGAACCCGTCAGCGTTTTCCAACAGCAGTGCTTTGAACATACAGAACCTCGAAAATATATAAAAATCAATAAGTTACGCGATTAATTCAAAAACCGCTTTAACTTGACAGAACGTTTGAACTGCAAGTATCCTACGCGCCATGCGAATCTCCGCCGCCCTTGTGGCCATTTTTTTTGCCACCAGTGCACAGGCCAGTCCCCCCGGCGCGGGCGATGACATGGACCAACTGCTGGCTGACAAGGGCCTGTTGGCGCGAATTGACCACGTCCGGCAATCCGTCAGCGAGAAGGCGTCGGACTTGGTTGTCACAGCCATCGGTTTTCTGGGCGTGCCCTACCGGCGCGGTGGCAATACGGTGGAAACCGGCTTTGACTGCAGCGGTTTTGTCCGGGCCATGTACCAGCAAACGGTTGGCTTGATCTTGCCCCGCAAAGCCGAACAGCAAGCCGCCGCCACGCAAAAAATCGAGCGTGCCGACTTGCAGCCCGGTGATCTGGTGTTCTTCAACACCATGCGCCGTGCGTTCAGCCATGTCGGTATTTATGTCGGCGAAGGCAAATTCATTCACTCCCCCAAACCTGGTGCCGAAGTGCGGGTGGAAAGCCTGGGCGTGGCGTACTGGAACCGTCGTTTTGACGGCGCCCGCCGCGTGCAAACGGCCGTGCCAGAAACCCCACCGTTGCAGGCCCTGCCAGTGGCGGACCCCGCCGTACACTGAATCATACTCAGACGCTATAATTTATATAGCAGCTAACGCCCGTTCCACATGGGCTGGAAGCTAAAACACCCATATTTTTTGCCGTGACGCCCGCACCGGGCGGGCATCCCTTGTCGGCACAGTAATCCATGAACGAACGAATTTCCCAGCTACTGGCCCAAATGGCGGCACTTGAAGATGATCTGCGCTCTGCCGTCCAGGAACAGGAAAGCAAGATGTTCTTCCAGATCAAGGGCAAACGGGTGGAGTTCGAGTCCTCGGTCAAAGCCGCGCACCGCAAACTCAAGAAGAATTTTTTCCGCTGGCTGGTCACCAACCGTCCGCAGAACCTGATTACCGGCCCCATCATCTACGGCATGATTATTCCGCTGATGATGCTGGACCTGTGTGTCAGCCTCTACCAGTGGGCCTGCTTCCCGATCTACGGCGTGACCAAGGTGCGCCGCGCCGACTACATCGTGTTTGACCGCCATCAGCTCTGCTACCTCAACTTCATCGAGAAATTCCACTGCACCTACTGTGAATATGGCAATGGGCTCATGAGTTACATGGCCGAGATTCTGGCGCGCACCGAGGAGTATTTTTGTCCGATCAAGCACGCGCACAAGATTCTGGGCACGCACGCGCACTACAACCGGTTTCTGGACTACGGCGACGCCGCCGACTACGAAGCGCGACTGGAAGAATTTCGGGTCGCCCTGGGCAAGAAGAAATAGGCCGATGCTGCGTCTATCGTCGCCGAGCAAAGATGAAATCGCCGGCCTGGAGCCGCTGAGCCGCCTCGGGCTGGACAACATCGTCGTCGTGTCGACACGGCAGCAGGCCGACCAGGCATTCCAGGCGCTTGAGGCAAGCACGGTGCTGGGATTCGATACCGAGTCGAAACCGACCTTTGTCAGGGACGAAGTCTCCGAGGGGCCGCACGTCGTGCAATTTTCCACGCTGCACAAGGCTTATGTCTTCCAGTTGCATGACGCTGGCTGCTGCGAGACCGTCTCCGCCCTGCTGGTGTCGGAGCGCATCACCAAGGTCGGGTTTGGCCTGGCCGGCGACCATGTGCAAATCATGCGCACCTTGGGCGTGCGTCCCCAAAACGTGCTCGATCTCAATGTAGTGTTCCGGGAGAAAGGCTACGTCAAAGAACTTGGCGTCCGGGGCGCGGTGGCAGTCATGTTCAAACGACGCTTCCTGAAGTCAAGAAAAGCCACCACCTCCAACTGGGCCAACCGACAGTTGACGGAAAGCCAGATTGTCTATTCGGCCAATGACGCTTGGGCGGCGATTCAGGTCTTTCACGCGCTGGGCTTGCTACCTGGTCAGGCTTAGCCCACCAACAGCCAACCGAAGCCAGTTCAGGCGCGCTACCCAAACAACGAAGGCTGACACTCTCCCATCACTGCGGGGCCTAAAAGCGGCTGCGCTCCAGCCGCGCCAGCAGTGGTCCTTCAAAAAGTTGGTACGTCTTTGGCTCTAGGCGGCGGATAGCCCCCTCGCTTTCCAGGGTGGTGAGTGCGCGCACGATCGTTTCCCGGCTGGTACCCAGCAGCTCGGCCAGCGCCGTGTGGGACGGCAGCCCGACCACCGCGTTGCCTTGTGCCTCGCCTAGCAACAGCACGGCGTAGGCCAGCTGGTTCACCACGCCGCGCACCCGCATGCCTTCGGACCAGGATGCTATGCGGCTCACGGACTGCATGATTGCCGCCAGCAAGTGTTCCCCAAATAACGGGATGCCCGCAGTTTGCATTTTCAGCTCGGCCACCGGGATTTCGCAAACCCGACCGGTGGACGCGGCAATCCCGGTCGCCTGGTTGGGTTGCCCCAAAAAGCTGAACAGTCCGAACACAGCCCCGCGCCCGGCGATGCCAATGGGGCGCATGCGTCCGTCCCTGCCGAGACGGTATCCAAAGACCATCCCGATCTTGACGATCTTGATGGACGATGCCACTTCTGCTTCCACGGACAGAACCTCGTCCCGGCGAAAGGACCCTTTGCGGACCAAGGGCTGCAGGGTCTTTAGGTCAAGGCGCGACAACTTGCCCAGGAGACAGGTCGCGAGGGTCGCGCAGTTCAGGCAATCCGCGGGATTCGTTTTGGATTTCAGGACCGGGTTGGACATCTTTCTATTCGATCCAAAGCGGGGCGTCGGCCCCGAATACATGAAGAGGAGAGTATCCGGCCATGTTCGACCGTGTCAATCCAATATTTTCACCATCCGTGTGCAGGTGAAATTCGCACTCGACCCCCGTTGATACACATCAAATGATGGGCACAACAAAATGCCTGATTCATCACAAATGTATCAAATTGTATATTTTTACCAGCTTTTCCACCGCCGTAAATCGCGTTGATGAAGGTCAAATGCGGTAGCGACAAAAAAGACTGCAGACGCCACCAAGACGAATGCCACATCTTAATGTCGAGGGTGGGGAACTGGGCATACATAACAAATGATTGAAGCAAATGACTGAAGCCAATGTTTCGTTCAGAAGCTCGCTGGATCGGGTCGTCAGGCTGAACGGGCCAACCGAACTATGCGTCGCTGGGCGCGGCAGCATATCGATTTACCCGCAGCAGCACTGCTACGTCACGGACATTCACGACTGGGAAGCGGTTTTTTCATCGAAGTCGGACCAGGTCAAGGTGAGTCCGGCGCTGTGGAGCATGCCCCCCTCGGGTGCACTGCCGTTGACTGAGCTGCACTGGCGTGCCGTTTACCACCATGTGCTGTGCCGCCTGCCGTCGGAAGTGGTGGCGCGGGAATTGATCCAGCTGGTGTCCTGGCCCAACCTTAGCCGCCTGCCCGATGAACTCGTGGTTCCGGTCACTCGCATCTGCGCGCTGCTCTGGCGCAAGCCAACGGTGGGTTTTCTGGTGTCCCGGGTGCTGGAGGCCCCGGCACTCCAGACCGGCGCCTTACTTGAAGTGCTCCAGGATTTCGGTCATGTGACGTCGCCGGGCGGAGCCCTGGGCCAGCCCGAGGCCACTAGGCAGAACAGCGAGTCCGACGTCAATGCGCCCCCCCCCGCACGGGCAACGAACTCATTGATCAGCAAGCTCTGGCAGCGGCTGGTCAGTCACTGAGGGCGACAGACATGGAGTGGTCAATTCTTTTCGCGGGACCCGTGGGCGCGGGCAAGACCCAGGCGATTCGCACGATCAGCGATATCGAAGTGGTGGGCACTGAGGCTGCGGCCACCGACGAAACCGCGCAGATCAAAGAAAACACGACCGTGGCGATGGACATGGGCGTGATGAACCTTGACGGCGGCGACAAGATTCGACTCTATGGCGCGCCGGGACAAGTCCGGTTCGATTTCATGTGGGACATCCTGCTGGAGCAGGCCCGGGGACTGGTGCTGCTGATCGACCACAGCCGGCCGGACCCGATCGCGGATCTGGGGTTTTACCTGAACCAACTATGCGAACGCATGGGCAACCGGCCGGTACCGGTGGTGGTTGGCGTGACGCATCTAGATCTGGGCGCCTCTTACGACTTGAGCCCATACCGCGACAGCCTGCGGCATCAGGCCGCTAGCGCCGTGGGCTGCGCCTTCCCGGTTCTGGAAGTGGACGCCCGCAGCCCACGCGATGTGAAGACGCTACTGCTGGCGCTGACCTCCATGCTCGACATGAGCGAGCGGTTCCCGTCGCGCACTGGTTCCGGCAAGGGCATGCATGGGTGAATCGAACGTGCTCTATCTCGACGGTTTCGGTATCGCGTTCGGTGAACGGGTTGTGTTGCGCACCGTGAATCTTTCCGTGTCCGCGGTGGGGTGCACGGTGCTGCTCGGTCCTTCAGGCACCGGCAAGTCAACGCTGCTGCGCACACTGGCTGGTTTCAACACGAACAATCCCGCAGTGCGGACGTGGGGCCACGCCTTGTACCGCAAGCGCCCCTGCACGGCGCTGCATCACCCGGCGCTGGTCATGCAGAACTCCAAGCTGCTGGTGTCCAATGTGCTGGAGAACCTTGTCTGCGAGCTGCCAGGCCGCTCGTCGCTCACGCAGCGCATGCAGATTGAGATGGTTTCCGAGCTATTGCGGCACCATGGCCACACGCCCTTGCTTGACGGCTTGTCCCAAAAGGTGATCGAACTCACTCCGGGCGAACAGCGGGTGATTGCGATCCTGCGCAGGGTCATGGCCGATCCAGCGCTGCTGCTGGTCGATGAGCCGACCACGGGGCTGCAGCCCGCGCAAGCCCGAACCGTGCTGCAGTTGCTCGAACAGGTTTGCGCCGAGCGCGCCTTGTTGGTGGTGCTGCACCACCTGCAGCAGGCGCGCGATCTGGGCGGGCAGGTGGCCTTGCTGGCCAATGGCGTGATCGAAGAGTCCGACGAGTCAGACACGTTCTTCAGCGCGCCTCGCAGCGATTGCGCCAAGGCCTTCCTTCAGACCGGCTCCTGTCCCGAAGCCTCCCGGCCAGAGTCCGAGGAAGCTGCTGCGCCGGACCGACGCACCACGCAGCGACAGCGGCAAAGCCCAGCCGAGCCCGAGCCGGACGAGGCTGCGGCGCCGGACCCATCGGCAGGTGCCGGGAACGAAGTGACCCCCGAAGCGCCGGCCATGGCGCCGGTCGCGCGTAGCGCGGCCTGGGGGCCGCGCGGATTTCTTTGGCTTTTGCCGGGCCAGCTGGCGGGAACGCCCTGGCCCGGGGTGGTGCATAACGTGCGCTACGACCTTGAGGCGTTGCGATCTGTCGGCATTACCCGACTCGTCTCGCTGACCGAAGAACCATTCAATGCCGCTCTTGCCGGTGAGTTCGGCATCAGTTGTCTTGCCAGTCCGATGCCCGACATGGCCCCTCCGACGCTGGAGCAGGGGCTGGTCCTGTGTCGCGCCATTGACCGCGCGCTGGCCGCAGGTGAAGTGGTCGCCGTGCACTGCCACGCGGGCCTCGGGCGCACCGGCACGGTGCTGGCCGCCTACTGGCTGTGGCGCGGCGGTGGACGCATTGGCGCCCCGCAGGCGCTGGAGGACGTGCGCCGGATCGAGCCGGGCTGGGTCCAATCGCAAGCGCAAGTGCGGTTTCTCGAAGAGTTTGCGCGGGTCGTCGCAAACGGGGGGGCTGTCGCGGCCTCCCTGTCTAACGACCCGGAGGTCGTGCCTGTCGTCGCGGCCTCCGTTACCTAAACCACGGCAATCAACCAAAAGGAAATTATCACAATGAGCAATTTGGACAACATGCTTCAGAAGGCCGTCACCTCGGTACCGGACTGCATCGCCGTGGGCTATATCGATCTTTCATCGGGCATGCTGTTGGGCATCAAGTCAGTGGACTCTCACCCGAGCGAGGTGATCGAGCTTCTCGCCGCCGCGACATCCGACCTGTTTCAGGGGCCGAACGTGCAGGCCATTGAAAAACTGTTCCGCCATGCCCGCGGCGTCCCGGAAAACGGGCAGCACTATTTCCAGGAAATCATCGTCAACAGCGACAACCTGATTCACATCTTCCTGCGCGGCAAGAAGCAGCAGCAGGTGGCGACATTCGTCTGCCGCAAGGGAGCCAACCTCGGCATGGTGCTGACCAAGTCCCGCATGATCATGCCGGAACTCGAAGCGTCGCTCTAAGCGCATCCGCGCCGCCGCCCAGGGCGGCCACCCTGGTTTCACGCTCCGCCCGGACGGCGGTGCGCAAAAGAGGAGACAAACATCATGACAATGAATTCCCAGGGATTTTCAGCCGAACAGGTTGCGCACAAGGCACGCGGCCTGCTGCGGTCGCTGCAGGCGGCATCCGACTGCGTCAGGTCCTGCGCGATCGTGTCCTATGACGGGCTGATGAAGGCGGCCGTGCTGGCCGATGGGGTTGACGCCGACCGTTTTGGCGCGATGTGTGCCTCGTTGCTGGCGCTGTCCACCCGCGCGGCCAAGGAGGTCGAACGCGGGGTGTTGCGCCAGGTGATCCTCGATGGAGAGCAGGGGCCCATGTTGCTGACGCGCGCTGGCACCATGGGCGTGCTGGCCGTGGCGGCCGACCCCACAAAGAACCTTGGAAAGCTGATTCTCGACGCACGGACAACGGCGAAGGCGCTTGCGGAGCTCCACGTCGCCAGCACCGCCTCATGACCGCAGTGCCGGCCCAACTCGACGGGGTGATGTTCGAGGTGCGCCCGCAGGAAAGCCTGCTTGATGCCTGTTTGCGCAGTGCCATCCAGGTGCCATTTTCATGCACGTCGGGCAGTTGCCAGACTTGCCTGCTGCAATGCACGCAGGGTGTCATTCCACCCCGAGCGCAGCGCGGTCTGGGAGATGATCTGCGCGGCCTGGGCTATCTGATGGCCTGCCAGTGCCTCCCGGTCGGGCCGATGACGTTGGCGCGGCCGCGCGCGGCGGACAGGGTCACAGCCTGCGTGCTGCTGGAACTTGATGAGGCGGGGCCGTTTACCTACCTGCGCTTCGAAACTGCCCGCGTGCTGCCATGCCGGCCGGGCCAGCACCTGGTGCTGCAGGTGGGACACGAACCATTTCCGTCGATCGAGGTGACTGCCTGCCTGCCCGAAACCCACACCATTGAGGCCTTGCTGCGCTACGCACCCGACAGCAAACACCCGGTCTGGCCGGGCCGCGGAGATATCTTCGGGCTGGAATTTAAGGTGCGTGGGCCAATCGACGCAGACGATGACCCCGTCCAGGCGGCAGCCGCTCGTCCGCCGGAGACAGCACCGCCCGAACCCGACCCGGACCTGTGGGTCGAACTTGGCGGGCCCACGGTGCGTGCGGTTCTGGAAGATTTTTACCAGCAGGTGTACCGCGATCCGCGTCTGGCGCCGTTCTTCCGTCAAGTGACGATTGATCGGTCGATCGACAAACAGTACTCGTTCCTGAGGCAGCTGATGACGGGCGAGCGCGTGTATTTCGGTGACCGACCGCGCAATGCGCACCACTGGATGGTGATCACCGAGGAGTTGTTCGACTACCGCCAGGAGCTGATGGTGGCAACCCTGCTGGCGCACGGGCTCAGCGCTGTGCAAATCGCGCGCTGGACGCGACTGGAACTGCACTACCGGCGCGACATCGTGAAGTCCGCAGCCTGTCCGCGCCAGCTTGACGGGGTGGATCTGCCGCTGGATGGCTACGCGAGCGAACGGCTGTCCGCGGCCACGCTATGCGATCACTGCGCCGCGGAAATCGATGCCGGAACCGAGGTGAGGTATCACCTGCGGCTCGGTCATGTCAGCTGCGGCAGTTGTGCGGCCGCCGTGCCACAGCAGCAGTCCGGCAGCAGCGGGGGTGGCGGTGTCTCGCGTTGCTGAGCCCGTGCGCTTTGTTGCCGTGACGGCGGCGGCCGTGCTGGCCTGGATGACGCAGCCACAGCGCAGCCCCGAACGTGACGTCGTCGAACACCTGATCGAGCGCGATGCTGATCAAGGCTTCGATTTGCGCACCCTGGGCCAACGCCTCGGCTTGCCTGTGTCTGAACTGGCCCGGATCCTGTTTGCTTTGAAACGTGCGGGCGGGTTGCTGGTCAGCGTGGAGCCGCCCATGCCAGTCGCCCCGGGCGGCCGTGCCCTGGCGGGTCTGCAAGAGGATTTGCAGGCTTTGGCCGGAAGCGGGCAGCGCGCGTTGCTGGCCAGCCGTGATGGCCTTTGCATCTCGGCGACCGGCTGGCCGGTCACGTTGGCCGGGCGGCTTGCGGCCTGCCGCCAGCCAGCGCCCGATGCGCCCGTGGTCCAGGCCACGCTGTGTTTTGCCCATGAAGCCGTGACCGTGCTTGCCACGGCCGACATCGACCCGGCACACCCGGCTTGGGTGGGGCTGGCTCGCCGCTTGATGCCGACGTGCGGGGCGATGGCCTTGCGCGGTGGGGCGCTGGCATGACCGAGGGCGACGGCCTCCTCGACGTGCTGCGGCAGCTTGAAAACGATTGCGAGCAGATGCAAGGCGCCGTGCTGGCCACAGACGATGGCCTCGTGCTCGCGGCGACCGGCTGCCTGTGCACCGACGCGGCGGCAGCGAGTGCCGCGCACCTGGCCGAGAACATCGAGCAGAACCTGTCTCTGGTCGTTTCGACCCACTTTGTCGAGCTGCTGGTATGGAGTCCATCGTCGGTCTGGTACCTGACGCGGCTACCCGGCGAGTGCGTGCTGATGGCCTGTGCTGATCCGGATTGCCACGCTGGCGCGCTACGGCTCGCCGCCAGCGAGGCGGCACGGCAGCTGGCAGAACTGCTGGCCGCACTGGGCACGACACCCGCACCAGACTAGCACCCAGGCCGACGACATGGCCGCCTGTGCCCCTCGCCTCCCCGGACTCCCGCCGGAGACGCTGGACGCCCAACGGCGGAACTGCACGCCACGCGGCGAGCGCACCCGGTAGCCCACGGCCAGAATGGCGTCCAGGTTGTAGAGCGTGAGAGTGCGCTGCACCTCGCGGGAACCTTCGGTTTGAACTGTCAAGGATTCCTTGACAGTTGCTGCCGAGTCCAGCTCCCCGTCCTCAAAGACGGCGGCGAAGACATCGGGGGTGACAATTTCATCGAGCAAGCGGGCGAACTCGCCATCGGTGAGGTGGACGCGGTTGAGGGCCTCGAACTTTTCGCGGAAGTTGCGCTCCAGTGATGCACGGTCACGAATGTCGGCGCGGTATTCGTATTTGAGGTTTTGAAGTTTGCCGATGAAGCCGTATTCGATCTGCTCCTCTTTGACGACGGAACTCGGCGCGCCGGACTGCTGGTCGTAGGTGAACTTGGATGAAGGCATGGGTTGGCGATTGACGTTATCGACAGATTAAGGGCTGTTCGCTTTATGGATTACCCACGATTGTGACCGCTTGTATGCGGTGGCCACCCACACAGCAGAAAGCCCGAACCGGGGAGGGTTCGGGCTTTGCAGGGTAGCTTGGATGCCTGGTCTATTTCCGCGCCGGCGGCAAGTCCGTGCAACTGCCATGCGCCACTTCCGCCGCCATACCGATGGATTCCCCCAGCGTGGGATGCGGGTGGATGGTCTTGCCAATGTCTACCGCGTCCGCGCCCATCTCGATTGCCAGCGCGATCTCGCCAATCATGTCGCCGGCATGGGTGCCGACCATGCCGCCGCCCAGAATCTTGCCGTGACCGTTCGCGTCGGGAGAGTCGTCAAACAGCAGCTTGGTGAAGCCTTCGTCGCGCCCGTTGGCAATGGCGCGACCTGAGGCAGTCCAGGGGAACAGGCCCTTCTTGACCTTGATACCCTGCGCTTTCGCCTGGTCTTCGGTCAGGCCGACCCAGGCCACTTCGGGGTCGGTGTAGGCGACACTGGGGATGACGCGGGCGTTAAAGGCGGCACTGGCCAGTTCCTTGTTGCCCTGCAGCTCACCGGCAATCACTTCCGCTGCCACATGCGCCTCATGCACCGCCTTGTGCGCCAGCATGGGCTGGCCGACGATGTCGCCAATGGCGAAGATGTGGGGCACGTTGGTGCGCATCTGGATATCAACCGGGATGAAGCCGCGATCCGTCACACTGACACCGGCTTTCTC
This sequence comes from Rhodoferax sp., assembly GCA_036835225.1. Classification (GTDB taxonomy): domain Bacteria; phylum Pseudomonadota; class Gammaproteobacteria; order Burkholderiales; family Burkholderiaceae_C; genus Rhodoferax. The sequence goes on from DAITMI010000003.1 coordinate 51,407, forward strand.
GGCGGCGATCTTCTTGCCGTTCGGGCTGCGGCCGACCGCCTGCAGCACCAGGTCGTAGGTCTGCGGCGCCGGGGCCGTGCCGCCCTCCTCGGCTGGCGCAAAGGTCACCTCGATGCCGGCGGGCGTGGCCTTGGCGCCGATCGTCTTGGTCTTGAGCATGATGTTGTCAAAGCGCGGCGCGTTCAGCTTCTGCCAGACCTTGACCAGGTCGCGGTCGGCGCCCGGCATCAGGCCGTCCAGCATTTCGACCACGTCCAGGCGGGCGCCCAAGGTGCTGTACACGGTGCCCATCTCCAGGCCGATGATGCCGCCACCCAGGATCAGCATGCGCTTCGGCACTTCTTTCAAGGCCAGCGCGCCGGTGCTGTCCACCACGCGTGGATCATCCGGCATGAAGGGCAGGCGCACCGCTTGTGAGCCGGCCGCGATGATGCAGTTTTTGAAGGCAATGGTCTGCGTCTTGCCGGTCTTCTCCTGGCCATTGCCGGTGGTCTCTTCGACCTGGACGTGGTTGACGCCGACGAAGGCGCCGTAGCCGCGCACGATCGTGACCTTGCGCATCTTGGCCATGGCGGCGAGGCCGTGGGTGAGCTTGCTGACGACTTTTTCCTTGTGGCCGCGCAGGGTGTCCACGTTCACGGTAGGCGCGCCAAACTCGATGCCCAGGGCGCCCAGGTGACTGACTTCGTCCATCACGGCCGCCACATGCAGGAGCGCCTTGGACGGGATGCAGCCGACGTTCAGGCAGACGCCGCCCAGGGCGGCATAGCGCTCCACCAGCACGACCTTGAGGCCGAGGTCGGCGGCCCGGAAAGCGGCCGAATAGCCGCCAGGGCCGGCGCCGAGCACCAGCAGGTCGCAGTCCAGATCGGCGCTGCCGGCAAAGGCTGTGGCAGTGGGTGCCGCTGTCGGTACTGGCGCGGGTACGGACACCGGTGCCGCGGCCGCACTTGCTACGTTTTGTGTAGCTGCTTTGGCAATAGCGACGGGGGCTGTAGCCTGTTTTGGCTCTGAAACTGCAGCCGCGCCTGCGTCTGTGGTTTCCAGCACCAGCACCAGCGAGCCTTGTTTGACTTTGTCGCCCAGTTTGACCTTGAGTTCTTTGACCACGCCGCCGTGGCTGGAGGGGATTTCCATGGAGGCCTTGTCGCTCTCCACGGTGATCAGGCTCTGCTCGGGCTTGATGGTGTCGCCCGGCTTGACCATCAATTCAATGACGGTGACTTCGGCGAAGTCGCCTATGTCGGGAACGTTGATGTCGATGGATGCCATGTGTCGTCTCGCTTCTTATTTCGTCTTCAACTTGACGGTGAATACTTCGATCGGTCCGGCGGAGTTCTTGTCGAACTCGCACCCGGCGTGAACGCCGATGGTGGCCAATTCACGAGCGGTCTTGGCGCTACCCCAAGTGGCGTGCATGGCGCCGAGCGCAAAGGCCCGCCCCGAGCCAATGCCCCAGAACTCATTGAACTCGAACACTTCACGGTAGCTGTACAGGCCATAAATACCGGTGGC
>DAITMI010000003.1:53021-55976 GCA_036835225.1 Rhodoferax sp.
GGCGTGTCCAACTTGAACAGCTTGCTGTTGGGCTCGAACCGATGGCTCAGGCGGGTGTCGCCAAAGGTGATCAGCGTGTCAGCCGCAATCGCCACGTGGCCGGCCTTCTTGACCACGACCACGGTCGTCACAACGAATGCCCCGTGTTCGTCATAGCAGCACCCGACGGAAGTCACCCAGGATCTGGCCCAGATAGACGTTGAAACGCGCCGCCGCCGCGCCATCGACCACGCGATGATCCCAGCTCAGCGAGAGCGGCAGCATCAGGCGCGGCTGGAAGGCCCCACCATTCACGTTCGCGTCCCACACCGGCTGGATGCTGGACTTGCAGACGCCCAGAATCGCCACCTCGGGCGCGTTGATGATGGGGGTGAAGTAGCGTCCGCCAATGCCACCCAGGCTCGATATCGTGAAGCAGGCGCCTGACATTTCGGCCGGAGTCAGCTTGCCGTCACGCGCCTTCTTGGCCAGCTCGCTCATCTCCTGCGAGATTTGCAGGATGCCTTTTTTGTCGGCATCCTTGATCACCGGCACCATCAGGCCATTGGGCGTGTCGGCGGCAAAGGCAATATGAAAGTATTGCTTCAGGACGATCTGGTCACCGTCGATGCTGGCATTGAACTCGGGGAATTTCTTCAGTGCAGCCACGCAGGCCTTGATCAGGAAGGCCAGCATGGTGACCTTGATGCCTGCCGGAGCGCCTGCCTTGCTGGACCTCTCGGTCTCCAGGTTGGTGGCGACGCGGAAGGCCTCCAGATCGGTAATGTCGCAGTCATCGTGGTTGGTGACGTGCGGAATCATGACCCAGTTGCGGTGCAGGTTGGCGCCGCTGATTTTCTTGATGCGCGACATGTCCTTGCGCTCGACCGGACCAAACTTGGCGAAGTCCACCTTGGGCCAGGGTATCAAGCCCAGGCCAACGCCATCCGCGCCTGCACCAGCCCCAGCGCTCTTGACCTGCGCCGCCGTCGCCAGGGTTTGCACCGCGCCACTCATCACGGACCGGGTAAACGCCTGCACATCGGCATCGGTGATGCGGCCTTTCAAGCCGCTGCCTTTGACCTCGTTCAGGGGCACACCCAGTTCGCGCGCGAATTTGCGCACCGAGGGCGAGGCATGGGGTAGATTGCCTTGCACAGCGGTCGGGTTATGCGCGGGCACGGCCAGCGCAGGTACCGACGCGACGACGGCAGTCGCCGCCGCTGCTGGCGCTATGCTGGCAACCGCACTCTGCAACGTCCGCCCCGTGGCATCTGTGCTGAGCCCAGTCGAAGGGGTCGCTGGGCTGGCAGGGGCTTCGACAGGCTCAGCCCGAACGACAGTTCCTTCCAGAATCGCCAGCAAGTCCCCAATATTGACCTTGTCGCCAACCTTGACCTTGAGTTCCTTCAGTACACCGGCGCTTGAGGATGGAATCTCCATCGCCGCTTTGTCGGATTCGACGGTGATCAGGGACTGCTCCAGCCGAATGTTGTCGCCCGGCTTGACCATGATCTCGATCACGGCCACGTCTTTGAAGTCGCCAATATCGGGCACGCGCACTTCGATCGGGCCGGTGCTTGATGCTACATTATTAGTAGCTACCGACACAGTAACGACGGGGGCTACAACCTGTTTTTGCTCTAAAACCAGCACAACTGATGCTGGGGCAGCGAGCGCAGGTGCAGCAGCGGCCAGGTCAGCCACTTCCAGCATCAGCACCAGTGAACCTTCTTTCACCTTGTCCCCAAGTGCCACTTTGAGTTCCTTGACGACACCGGCGTGGCTGGACGGGATTTCCATCGAGGCTTTGTCCGACTCGACCGTGATCAGGGATTGTTCGGCTTTCACCGTGTCGCCCGGTTTGACCATCAGCTCAATCACCGTCACCTCGGCGAAGTCACCAATATCCGGCACTTTGATTTCGACTAAAGACATGTTCTTGATTCCTAATCAGTTGAGGACAGAGCGTCGCTGCGCTACAGCCTGTCCCGCAGAGTTTCATTAAGCGTAGAGCGGATTGACCTTGTCAACCTGAATGCCATACTTGGCAATGGCCTCGACCACTTTGCTCACCGGCACCGTGCCCTCTTCGCTTAAAGCCTTGAGGGCGGCCACCACGATGTAGTGACGATTCACCTCAAAATGCTCGCGCAGCTTGGATCTGAAATCGCTGCGGCCAAAGCCGTCGGTGCCCAGCACTTTGTAGGTACGACCTTTCGGGATAAAGGGGCGAATCTGCTCGGCGTACGCTTTCATGTAGTCGGTGGACGCCACCACCGGACCCGCGTGTTTCTCCAGTTGCTGGCCGACGAAGGACACGCGCGGGGTTTCCAGCGGGTGCAGCAAGTTGAAGCGCTCGGCATCCTGGCCATCACGGGTCAGTTCATTGAAGCTGGGGCAACTCCAGACATCGGCGCCCACGCCCCAATCCACGGCCAACAACTCCTGCGCCGCCATCGACTCACGCAGGATGGTGCCGGAGCCCAGCAACTGCACGCGCGGGGCAGCGGACGAGGCAGCACCCGGTTTGCACAGGTACATGCCCTTGATGATCTGCGCTTCGGTGCCGGCGGTCAGGCCGGGCATGGGGTAGTTTTCGTTGAGCAGCGTGATGTAGTAATACACGTTGTCCTGCTTCTCCACCATGCGCTTGAGGCCATGGTGCAGGATGACGCCGACTTCGTGCGCGAAGGTCGGGTCGTAGCTGATGCAGTTCGGAATCGTGCCGGCCATGATGTGGCTGTGGCCGTCTTCGTGCTGCAGCCCTTCGCCGTTGAGCGTGGTGCGCCCGGAGGTACCGCCCAGCAGGAAGCCGCGTGCCTGCATGTCACCGGCCGCCCAAGCCAGGTCGCCCACGCGCTGGAAGCCGAACATCGAGTAGTACACGTAGAACGGCACCATGATGCGGTTGTTGGTGCTGTAGCTGGTGGCGGCGGCAATCCAGCTGCTCATGCCACCGGCTTCGTTGATGCC
>DAITMI010000004.1:0-24512 GCA_036835225.1 Rhodoferax sp.
CTGTATAACGGCGAGCGCACGCTCATGCTCAGCGTCCAGAAATCACAGGATGAAAACACCATTGCCGTCATTGACGGTCTGCTGAAAACTGTGGCGGAGATGAAGGCCCAGCTGCCACCAGGCGTGCGGCTGGAGCCGGTGACCGACGGCTCGCGCCAGATCCGGGTGGCAGTGGACAACGTGCGCCGCACCCTGTTTGAGGGAGCCCTGCTCACCATCCTGATCGTGTTCTTATTCCTGAATTCATGGCGCTCCACCGTCATTACTGGCCTGACGCTGCCGATTGCCTTGATTGGCACCTTCCTGTTCATGAACCTGTTCGGCTTCACCATCAACATGCTCACGCTGATGGCCCTGAGCCTGTGTGTGGGTCTGCTGATTGACGATGCCATTGTGGTGCGGGAAAACATCGTGCGCCACGTGCAAATGGGCAAGACGCCGTTTCAGGCGTCGCTGGACGGCACGCAAGAAATTGGCCTGGCGGTGCTGGCCACCACCCTGTCCATCGTGGCCGTGTTCCTGCCGATCGGCTTCATGGGCGGCATCGTCGGCAAGTTCTTCCACGAGTTCGGTCTCACCATCGTGTCCGCCGTGCTGATCTCGATGTTTGTCAGCTTCACGCTGGACCCGATGCTGTCGTCGATCTGGCATGACCCCAGCATCGAGGAGCACGGCCGTCATGGCCTCAACGCCGACGGTACACCACGCCAGCCCGTGACGCTGTACGACAAGACCATTGGCCGCGTGACCGGCTGGGTTGACCAGGCCACCGAATGGCTGATCGACGCCTACCAGGGCATCCTGCGCTGGGCCCTGGTGCACAAGCTCAAAACCGTGTTCATGGCGATCGCCATCTTTGTCATCAGCCTCTTCATGGTGCCGCTGCTGGGCACCGAATTCGTGCCCCAGGCCGACTTCTCCGAGGCCACGCTCAATTTCTACACGCCCATGGGTTCTTCACTGGAGGCCACCGAAGCCAAGACGCGCCAGGTCGAGGGCATTGTGCGCGAGTTTCCCGAGGTCCGCTACACGCTGGCGACCATCAACACCGGCAATGCCACGGGCAAGAGTTACGCCAGCGTCTATGTCCGGCTGGTGGCTCGCAAGGAGCGCCAGCGCAGTGTGACCGAGTTGGCGGCGGTGCTGCGCGAGCGCCTGAAACAGGTGCCCGGCATCACGGTCACCCACATCGGTCAGCCCGAATCGATGGGGGGACAAAAACAGATCGAGTTTTCGCTGCAAGGACCGGATTTGGCAGAACTCGAACGCATCAGCCGGTTGGTGATGGAAAAAATCGCTCCGATTCCCGGCCTGGTGGATCTGGACTCCAGCGTCAAGCCCAACAAGCCGACCCTGAACGTGGCGGTCAAGCGGGATGCAGCATCCGACCTCGGACTTGGCATCGGCCAGATTGGCAGCGCCCTGCGCACCCTGGTGGCGGGGCAGACGGTGGGCAACTGGCGGGCGCTGGATGACCAGACCTACGACGTCAATGTCCGCCTGGCGCCCGAAGCGCGCAACAATCCCGCTGACCTGGCGCGCCTGCCGTTCACGATCGGCAGCAACGCGGACGGCAGCCCCCGCATCGTGCGCCTGAACCAGGTCGCCACAGTGATGGACTCGACCGGCCCCAACCAGATCAACCGACGCGACCTGACACGCGAAGTGGCCATCAATGCCAACGCCTACAACCGCTCCGGGGGCGAAGTGTCCAACGACATCAAGGCCGCGCTGGACAGCATCAGTTTTCCGCCCGGCTACCGCTACCAGTTTGGCGGCTCCACCAAGAACATGGCGGAATCCTTTAGCTACGCGATCTCGGCACTGGTACTGGCCATCGTCTTCATCTACATGATTCTGGCCAGCCAATTCAAGAGTTTCTTTCAGCCGCTGGCACTGATGACAGCGCTGCCGCTGACCTTGATTGGGGTGGTACTGGCGTTGCTGATGTTCCGCTCGACGCTGTCGATGTTTTCCGTGATCGGGATGGTGATGCTGATGGGCCTGGTCACCAAGAACGCCATTTTGCTGGTGGACTTTGCCATTCGGGCCCGTGAACCCGGAATCGACGCGGACGGCCGCCACATCGACGGCATGGAGCGCGCCGAGGCGCTGCTGATGGCAGCCAAGGTGCGGCTGCGCCCGATTCTGATGACCACGCTGGCCATGATTTTCGGCATGTTGCCGCTGGCCCTGGCGCTCTCCGAGGGCTCGGAGCAGCGCGCCCCGATGGGCCAGGCGGTGATTGGCGGCGTGATCACGTCATCGCTGCTGACTTTGGTGGTGGTGCCGGTGGTGTATTGCTACCTGGATGATCTGGCGCAATGGTTGCGTCGCCGTTGGGGCCCGGCGGCCGGCGCTGCCGGGTAAAATTTCGCAGAATCGGTTAATATACCCCCAGGAGTACCTGAATGAATTTGGAACAAGCCCGCTTTAACATGATCGAACAGCAGATTCGTCCTTGGGACGTGATCGATTCTGAGGTGCTGCGCCTGCTGTCGATTGTCAAGCGGGAACACTTTGTCCCGTTGGCTTACCGCGCCCTGGCGTTTGTGGATATGGAAATTCCCCTGGGCCACGGCCAATGCATGCTGGCGCCCCGCGTCGAGGCCCGCATGCTGCAGGATGCGGCGATTCAAAAAAATGAGAAGGTGCTGGAAATCGGTGCCGGCTCCGGCTACATGGCGGCGCTGCTGGCGCAGCAGGCCCAGCGCGTGATTTCACTGGAAATCAACCCGGAACTGGCCCAGATGGCCCGCGCCAACTTGCAAAAGGCCGGCCTCCACAATGTCGAAGTCCGGCAATTCGACGGCGCCAAAGGGGCTCCCGCTGAAGGACCGTTCGACGTGATCATGCTGAGTGGCTCGGTGGCCGAGGTGCCACAGACCCTGCTGGCGCAGCTCAAGGTCGGCGGTCGGCTGGTGGCCATCGTCGGCAACGAGCCCGTCATGCGTGCCACCATTGTCAGCCGCACCGGCGAGACCGAGTTCAAGACCAGCCAGCCATGGGACACGGTGGCACCCCGCCTGCTGAATTTTCCAGAACCATCACATTTCCACTTTTAACCCATGATTGCTCAAATTCGCCCCTCTCAACTGTCGGCCTGGCTGGATACCGCACGCGCCCATGGCGAACCCGTGGTGCTGGATGTGCGTGAACCCTCCGAGCTGCGAGTCGCCAGCATCAAGGCGGACGGGTTTGCCTTGCGGACCATTCCGATGGGCGTGATACCGCCCCGTCTGAACGAGCTCGACCCCGCGCAACCGATTGCCTGCCTATGCCATCACGGGGCGCGCAGCATGCAGGTGGCCTCATTTTTGCGCGCCAGGGGTTTTGCCCATGTTGCCAACATTGCCGGCGGCATCAACGCCTGGTCGGCCGAGCTTGATCCGACCGTTCCACGATATTGAGCTGAAGCGGTCAAAAGACCCCACTTGCTGTCACGACTTGTCATTGCAAATAACACCAAGGCCCACCATGAAAACGTTCCGTCTGTTACCCCTGTTCATCGCTGTCGGCGCTACGCTGGCACTGCCCGTGCGTGCGCAAAGTTTGGTGGACTTGTATGCGTCGGCGCGGGGCTTTGATGCGTCCTATCAGTCAGCCAAGTCGCAGTATGACGCCACCATCGCCCGGGCAGACCAGGCCAAGGCGGCGATCCTGCCATCCGCCAATCTGGCGGCCGGGCTGTCGCGCACCAACCTGGAAAACGGCAGCCCGGTGACGGACCGTACCTACGATACCCAGAGCGCCACGATCACCGCATCGCAGCCGCTGTACCGTCCAGGTAACCTGGTGAGCTACAGGCAAGGCCTCAAGCAGGTGGATCTGGCCCAGGCCCAGTTGGCCGCCGCTGATCAGGACCTGATCGTGCGCGTCAGCCAGAGCTACTTTGACGTGCTGGCCGCGCAGGACAGCCTGACGTTTATCAAAGCCCAAAAAGCCGCGGTGGACGAGCAACTGGCGTCGGCCAAACGCAACTTTGAAGTGGGCACTTCGACCATCACCGACACCCGCGAGGCGCAGGCCCGGTTTGACTTGGTGACGGCCCAGGAAATTGCCGCCGAGAATGACTTGCGTGTGAAGAAAATTGCACTCGATCAGCTGGTTGGCAAGAGCAATGCCCAGCCGCAATCCCTGGCCCAACCCTTGGCTCTGCCGGCTCTGGTGCCCAATGACGTCAACGCCTGGGTTCAGCAGTCTGAATCGGCCCCCAGCATCCAACAGTCGCAGATCGCGCTGGAAGTCGCGCAGTTAGAGACCAAAAAGGCGGAAGCGGGCCACAAGCCAACCCTGGACCTCACCGCCAGCTACGGCGTGAATCGCTACCCGGATGGCAACCCGAGCCTCGGCCAATCTACGGCGGCCGTCCGCAGTAATGCGGCCTCCGTCGGGCTGTCTTTCAACCTGCCGCTGTTCGCCGGCTTCTCAACCCAGAACCGCATCAAGGAAACCCTGGCTCTGGAAGAAAAGGCGCGCAATGATCTGGAAGGCGCCAAACGCGCGGTAGCGCAAAACACCCGCACCGCCTTCTTCGGTGTGCTGTCAGGCCAAGGGCAGGTCAAGGCGCTGGAGGCCGCCGAGGCCTCCAGCCAGAGCGCACTGGACGCCAACAAGCTGGGCTACCAAGTGGGCGTGCGCATCAACATCGACGTGCTCAACTCACAAAGCCAGTTGTTCCAGACCAAGCGCGATCTGGCCAAGGCCCGTTATGACGTGCTGGTGGGTGGCTTGAAACTGCGCCAGGCCAGCGGCACACTCAAGGCCGACGACTTACAAAGTGTTAACGCCTTGCTGGCCAAGTAAAGCCAGCACAGCCGCCGCCGTTTTTTCAACCGCGCCGCGGTGATCGTCTGAAAAGCCGACAGCGGCACGGGCCACGGCGGCGCGAGCTACCGGGTTGCTCACCAGTGTTCGCGCTGTGTCAATCGCCTGCTGCAGTGATGGCGCTCTCAGAGCGGCCCCGGCGGCTTCGGCCAGTTCGGCGGCTTCGGCAAAATTGAAGGTGTTCGGCCCCATCACCAGCGGGCAGGCACAGGCTGCGGCTTCAATCAGGTTTTGCCCGCCCAGCGGCTCGAAGCTGCCGCCCAGCAGGGCGACCTCGGCCAGGCCGTAGTACAGCGCCATTTCACCCAGCGAGTCACCAAGCCAGATCGTGCTGGCATCAAGCCTCTCCCCGGCAGGCGCGCCCTGCGAGCCCGTGGATGGCCCATCACGCCAACTGCTGCGTCGCGAAACGCTAAAACCATGGCTTTCAATCAGCGCCGCCACCTCGTCAAAACGCTGCGGATGGCGCGGCACAATCAACCATTGAATGCCACTTGCTACTGAATTAATAGCTGCTTGCGCACTGTTAACGGGGGCTAGAGGCCTAAATGACGCCAATATTTGAAGCAGGGCCGCCTCCTCGCCGGCGCGCGAACTGGCCAACATGACGACCGGGTGGCCTGCCTTGCTGCGCCATGCCCGGCCGGTGGCCACCTGATCCGCATCGGGCGTGGCGTCAAACTTGAGGTTGCCAAACACGCCTTGCACTGGCGCACCCAGTTGCGCCAGGCGTTGGGCATCAGCCTGGGTTTGCGCCCAGACGGCTGCCAGACCGCGATAGGCCGGACGCGCCAGCCAGGCCAGCCGGCGGGTGCGCTGCAGGGAGACCTCGCTCAAGCGCGCATTGGCCAGCACCAGGGGCACACCCATCCGCTGGCAGCCAGCGGCCAGATTGGGCCAGATTTCGGTTTCCATCAGGATGCCGATGCGGGGCTTGAAGTGCGTCAGAAAACGCCGCACCGCGCCCGGTGTGTCCCACGGCTGCCAGCTCTGGATGTCGCCCGGCTGCAGCAGCTTGGCGCCTTCTGCCCGGCCCGTGGCGGTACCGTGCGTGAGCAGCAGGCGCATACCGGGCAGACGCTCACGCAGACGCGCCACCAGCACGGCGGCCGCACGCGTTTCACCGAGCGACACGGCATGGACCCAAATAGTGTTGCTCTGAGCTAGCTCAGGCGTGGCCGTGTAGCGCCCGAAGCGCTCCTCCACCGCGTGCAGGTAACCGGACTCCTGCACCCCCCGTCGCGTCAGCTTGCTGCGCACCAAGGGCTGGACCAGCCACATGACGAAGGAGTACAACAGGCGCGTCACAGTGACTTCTCTGCGGCCGACACCAACGCCACCGACGCCGATACCTCAAGCCAGGCCTGCCAAACTGCGTCCACCGACGGCGTTGGGCGGGCGAACACACTGCACTGGCGCGCGCCGCGCATTCCGTCTTCGAGCGACTCAGACGGAACGGCAATCGGCCCGGTGCGCCAGGCGGTGTCAAAGTTGTAGATCTGCACATGGGGCAAATCCAGCGCCACCGCGATGTGGCTCAAGCCACTGTCCACGCCCACGACACCGGCGCAGGCGGCCAGCGCATCGGTCAAGGCGTCCAACCCGAGCCGCGGCCACACTGTGGCGCTGGCAAGCGCGCTGGCAATGTCCTGCGCCATGGTCTGCTCCTCATCACTGCCATGCGGCAAGGCCACGGCATAGCCGCTGGCATTGAGACGCTGGCCCAAAGCACGCCAGGCGTTTACTGGCCACTGTTTGTCGGCGCGCGAGCTGCCATGCACCAGGGCCACCACACCGGTGGGACTGGCCGCCGCAGACGCTATATCTTTAATAGCTGCTGGCGCTTGATCGACGCGGGCTAGAAGTCCAAAAGACTGTATTTCTGGCAGGCTGTACCCGAAGGCACGGGCACACAGCTCACGCGAGCGCGCCACCGCGTGAATATGCGGCGGCAAGGCCAGCGCCACATCGGCCACCCAACGCGCGGGTGCTTCAAAACTGGAGCCCTCGGTCTGGTTGGCCAAGCCGTAGCGCCGGCCGTGCGGCGCCAGCAGCGCCAGCCAGGACACCAGCGCGGACTTGCTCAGGCCCTGCAAATCGATCACCGCGTCGTAGTGCTCACGCTGCAATTCGGCTTTGAAGGCGCGCCATGCGTGGCGGGTCTGCCTGGCGAGCGGCGCCTTGCGCCAGCGCCGCAACTCGCACGCAATGACGCGATTGACACCGGCGCAGCGCTGTACCAGCGGGGCAAAACTGCGCTCCACGACCCAGTCAATCTGCGCTTGCGGAAAGGCCAGCCGGATGTCCTGCACCGCCGGCATGGCGTGCACCACATCGCCAAGCGAAGACAGCTTGACGATCAAAATTTTCAAAGGACTCGTGCCCCCACGCTTGCCACTGCGTGTGCTGCGCTCAATGCGCCGCCTCATCAATCACAGCGCCGGGCTTGACGGTACGCAGCAGGGCCAGCATCTCGCCTTCGATGCGGTGCAGGGCCTCAGGGGTATGGCCTTCAAAGCGCAGCACCAGCACCGGCGTGGTGTTGGAGGCACGAATCAGACCAAAACCATCGGGCCAGTCCACGCGCAGACCATCAATCGTGTTCACGATGGCCGGCGCGGCAAAATGCGCGCTGGCAACAAGTTTATCGACCAGTGCGTGCGGCTCGCCCTCGGCACATTTGACGTTCAACTCGGGCGTGGAGAAACTGGTTGGCAGGGCATTCAGCACGGCACTGCCATCGCTTGCGTGGCTCAGGATTTCGAGCAGGCGACAACCGGCGTACGTGCCATCGTCAAAGCCAAACCAGCGCTCCTTGAAGAAGATGTGGCCACTCATCTCGCCCCCCAAGGGAGAGTTGACTTCTTTCATCTTGGCCTTGATCAGCGAGTGACCGGTCTTGAACATCAGCGGCTGGCCACCGGCGGCAACAATCGCGGGCGCCAGGCGCTGCGAGCACTTCACGTCGAACAGGATGGTGCCGCCCGGTACCCGGCTCAGCACATCCTGCGCGAACAGCATCATTTGCCGGTCGGGGTAGATGTTGTTGCCCTCCTTGGTGACGATGCCGAGTCGGTCGCCATCGCCATCAAAGGCCAGCCCCAGCTCGGCGTCACTTGCTTTCAGGGCGGCAATCAGGTCGCGCAGGTTCTCGGGCTTGCTCGGGTCTGGGTGGTGGTTGGGGAAATTACCGTCCACCTCGCTAAACAGCTCAATCACCTCGCAGCCAATCGCCCGCAAAATAGCCGGGGCTGACGCACCGGCAATGCCATTGCCCGAATCCACCACGATTTTCATCGGGCGTGCCAGTTTGATGTCACCGACGATGCGATCCTGGTAGGCCGCCAACACGTCCAGCACCCGAACCTGGCCGCCCGGCTGCAGCGACCAGTTTTCCGCTTCCATCATGCGGCGCAAGACCTGAATCTCTTCGCCGTAGATGGCACGCCCGGCCATTACCATCTTGAAGCCGTTGTAGTCCCGGGGGTTATGGCTGCCGGTGACCTGAATGCCACTGCGACACAGGGTGTTGGCGGCAAAGTACAGCATCGGCGTGGTGACCATGCCGACATCGATCACATCCACCCCGGCCGCCACCAGCCCGCGCACCAGTGCCGCACTCAAGCTGGCACCACTGAGGCGGCCATCGCGCCCGACCGCCACACAGGTTTCACCCTCGCTGCGTGCCACCGTGCCAAACGCCCGACCCAAGGCCTCGGCCACCGCCTCGTCGATCGTGGCAGGCACGATGCCGCGGATGTCGTAAGCCTTGAAAATGGAAGCTGATAACTGCATGACTGAGGTCCCTGAAAAAATTTTCATCATAGATTTGTGCCTCAGATTGTAGGCGGGCGCCACCGCCGAGGGCAGGTCCGAAAACGGCCGCGGCAACGATGGGTTGGGAGTCGGAGCGCGCGTATCATTCCCTGCGTGCCAAGCTGTGCGTGGCCGTTGGACGATGGCACCGCCCCCCTCGGACGCCACCCCACACGCTACTAAATTAATAGCTAGTTACGCATATTCCACGAGGGCCACAAGGCGAATTGACATGAAATTCTCAGCAAACACCGTACAGACAAGCTACGACAGCCCGCTCGGCCGCATCATTCTGGCGGCCACCGACGACCGATTGGTGGGCGTCTGGTTTGACGGCCAACGCCACCAGCCTGACACCTCGTCCTGGCCCCCGGTTTCCGATCACGGCGTGTTGCAACAAGCCAGGACCCAACTGACCGACTACTTTGCCGGCCGTCGCACCTCATTTGAGCTACCCCTGGATCTGAGCACTGGCACTGATTTTCAGCAGGCGGTCTGGCGTGCCCTGCTGAAAATCCCAGCTGGAGCCACAGTGACCTATGGCGCACTCAGTGCGATGCTGGGCAAACCCGCGGCCGTGCGGGCCGTCGCCGGGGCGGTTGGGCGCAACCCCTTGAGTATCATCCTGCCCTGCCACCGGGTGCTGGGGGCCAACGGCGCCCTGACCGGTTACGCCGGCGGACTTGAACGCAAGGCCGCCCTGCTGCACCTCGAAGGCCAACGTTGAATTCACCCCACCCCAAGCACCCCTGGCTGCGCGACTTTGTTCTGCTGGCCGCCATCTGGGGCTCGTCTTTCCTGTTCATGCGTCTGGGCACGGTCGAATTTGGCGCCCTGCCCACCGCTGGCGTGCGGGTAGCGATTGCGTCCCTATTTCTGCTGCCCTTGCTGCTGTGGCGTGGCCTGGGGCCGCAACTGGCCCAACACTGGAAAAAGACTTTTTTCGTCGGCCTGCTCAACTCCGCCATTCCCTTTGCCTGCTTTTCCTTCGCCCTGCTGTCCATCAGCACCGGCCTGTCCTCCATCCTCAACGCCACGGTGCCCCTGTTTGGCGCGCTGGTAGCCTGGATCTGGCTCAAGGACCGGCCGCACGGCTTGCGCATTCTGGGCCTGGTGATTGGCTTTGTCGGTGTGGCGCTGCTGGCCTGGGACAAAGCCAGCTTCCAACCCGACGCCTCCGGCCTGGCGACCGGCTGGGCGGTGCTGGCCTGCCTGGTGGCCTGTCTGTGCTACGGCATCTCGGCCAGCTACACCAAACGCTACCTGGGCGGCTTGCCGGCCCTGGTGACCGCCACCGGCAGCCAGCTGGGCGCCACCCTGGGTCTGGCGCTGCCCACCCTGTGGCTGTGGCCGCAACGTATGCCAGGCGCCACGGCCTGGCTGGCCCTGCTGGCGGTCGGCGTGCTGTGCACCGGGGTGGCCTACATCCTGTACTTCCGGCTGATTGAAAACATCGGCCCGGCCCGTTCACTGACGGTGACCTTTGTCGTGCCGGTGTTCGCGGTGATTTACGGCACCCTGTTCCTGGGCGAGACCGTTTCTTCCTGGATGGTACTGTGCGGCGCCATCATCGTGTCCGGCACGGCACTGTCCGCCGGGCTGCTCAAGCTGCGCAGGACTAGTTGACATACATGTAGTCACGGATCAGCGGCTGCTGTTTCAGCCCGGTGTTCTCGGCCTTGCTGCAAAGAACCTGATACAGGTTCATCCAGCCATTGGCAAAGCCGTAGGCACAACCGGCGAGGTAGATCTGCCAGATGCGGTAGCGTCGCTCGCCAACCATGCCAACGGCGTCAGCGCGGTGTGCTTCAAGATTGTTGGACCATGCCTCACAGGTCAGTGCATAGTGCCGCCGCAACGATTCGACATCCACCACTTCCAGGCCGGCACTGGCCATCTCCTTCAACGCCAGCGCCACATGCGGCAACTCCCCGTGCGGAAAGACGTAGCGGTCGATGAATTCACCCGCACCCATCCCAATCCAGCGACTCTCCACGTCGCTGGTGGTGATGCCGTGATTGAGCACCAGGCCATCATCTTTCAGCAGCTTGTGAAGCGCCTGGAAATAAACCGGCAGGTTTTTCAGGCCGACATGTTCGAACATGCCGACGCTGGCGATCTTGTCGTAGGCCGCTGCTTCGTTCAAATCCCGGTAATCACACAGCAATACCTCGCACTGATCATCCAGACCGGCACGGTGGATTTGTTCCCGGGCACTGTCAAACTGATTTTTCGACAAGGTGATGCCGGTGGCAATGGCGCCATATTTTTGCGCCGCACGCATGACCAGCGCGCCCCAGCCACAGCCAATATCGAGAAATTTCTCGCCCGGCTTGAGCGCCAGCTTATTCAGAATGTGATCGAGCTTTTGATTCTGAGCCGCTTCAAGGGTGTCACTGCCATGCCGATAGTAGGCGCATGAATAGACCATGTTGCGATCAAGAAACAGCGAATAGAAATCATTGGAAACATCGTAGTGGTACTGGATCGCCGCGCGATCGCGATGGCGGCTGTGCTGCGTGGCCCAGTGAAACGCCGTCGGCAGTTTGGCCGTCATGCTGCGCGCCAGGCTCTCGGCCACCTTGAACACGTTTTTGGCAGACCCTTCCACCCGAATATGGCCCTCGACAAAGGCTTCGCCCAATTTATTGAGGTCCGGTGAGATGAAGTAGCGCAGCGCCGACACGCTCGGGATGCTCACGGTCACGCTCGGCTCGCTGCAAAAGTCAAACTGACGGCCATTCCACAACTCAATGCGCAGCGGCACCGTGGTACGCGCGCGGATTTGGTCAATGGTTTTTAAAAAACGCTTCTCAACAAACATGGGGATTCCTAAGTTGAGGACAGCGCGACAGGTCTGTCCCATGAGGCCTCAGGTACCGACGATGCATGGATGGCGCGCTATTAACTTTGACAATACTCAAATCCGTGACCGTCTGGCCCCTTGCGATTTCTCAAGCATTCACGCGGGTGTCGCACTTACGCTTTGATCACCAACGAGAGCCGTTAGTTAGTTAGACGGAAAAGGAAGAATGAATGCGATACCCTGACCCGAGCGCATGGATGCTGGCCGAAGCGGTCGAGCTGCTTCAGAGCGCCGACCGGCTTCAGCGCCAGTTTTTCCAGATCGGCCCACCCAGTGAATCGCCCAACTGGGAGCCTCCGGTTGACATGTACGTGAACGACCGCGAGTTGGGCTTGCTCATCGCTCTGCCCGGGGTCGCGCCGGAACGGTTTGAGGTCACCCTGGAGCAACAGGCGATTGTGGTGCGTGGCGAACGCTCCTTTGGCGCGAACGTCGGTCCGGGCGCCATTCTCCGGTTGGAAATTCCCTACGGGCGCTTTGAGCGCCGCATCCTGTTGCCCTTCGGCAGCTTTCGCCTGGCTGAAATGCTGCTGGAGAACGGTTGCCTGAAACTTACTCTTGAGCGACTGACATGAATCAGGTCAAGCTACTGGAAGACAAAGACGCGAACCCCGAAGCGGGCAAGGCCGACGCGGCCCAGGCCATTGCACCGGACCACACGGGTGTCGTGCCAAGTGACGCCATGATCATCGTGCCCGTGCGCAACATGGTGCTGTTCCCCGGCATGATCGTGCCAATTGCCATCGGTCGTGAAAGCTCGATCGCCGCGGCCCAGTACGCGATGAAAGCGGAGCGGCCCATCGGCATCCTGATGCAGCGCAACCCGGAGGTGGAGGCGCCCGGGCCGGATGATCTGTCGCCGGTGGGCACCATCGCCTCCATCCTGCGTTACGTCACCACGCCCGATGGCACCCATCACATCATCTGTCAGGGCCAGCAGCGCTTTCGCGTGCTCGGCTACCTGGAGGGCTTTGCCTTCACCGTGGCCAGGATCGAGCGCATTGTTGAAACCGC
Source organism: Rhodoferax sp. (assembly GCA_036835225.1). Taxonomy (GTDB): domain Bacteria; phylum Pseudomonadota; class Gammaproteobacteria; order Burkholderiales; family Burkholderiaceae_C; genus Rhodoferax. The sequence continues at coordinate 12,524 of DAITMI010000004.1, forward strand.
CGCGCCAGACGACAAAGAAATCGAGGCGCGCTTCCTGCAACTCAAGGAACGTGCGGCGGAGGTCTTGCAGCTGCTGCCACAGGTGCCGCAGGAAATGGTCCATGCGGTGCAGAGCGTTGAAGCGCCAGGCATGCTGACCGATCTGGTCGTGGGCTATCTGGACATCAAAGCGTCCGAGAAACAGGAGTTTCTGGAGGAGATGGACCTGCGCCGGCGCATGGACCGCGTGCTGGAAATGCTGGTGCACCGCATTGAAGTTTTGGAGCTCTCGCGCGATATCGACAAGCGCACCAAAGAAAGCCTGGGACAGCGGGAGCGGGAGTTCTTGCTGCGCGAAAAGCTGAAGTCGATTCAAAAGGAACTCGGGGAAGACGGGGGCGGCAATGCTGCCGAAATCAGCGAACTGCGCGACATGATCGCCAAGGCCAACATGCCCGAAGAGGTGGCCAAGCAGGCAGACAAGGAGCTCAAACGACTGGAGCGCATGTCCGACGGCTCTGCGGAATATTCGATGGTCCGCACCTACCTCGACTGGCTGGTCGAATTGCCCTGGAAGACACCCGAACCGGACGCCATCGATGTGGCGCAGGCCAGGCGCGTCCTGGATGCCGACCACTTCGGACTCGATCAGGTGAAAAAACGCATTCTCGAGTTTCTGGCCGTGCGCAAGCTCAACCCCGGCGGCCATGGCCCCATTCTTTGTCTGGTCGGTCCACCGGGGGTTGGCAAGACCTCACTAGGGCAATCCATCGCCAAAGCGCTCGGTCGCAAGTTCGTGCGGGTGTCGCTGGGCGGGGTGCATGACGAGGCCGAAATCCGCGGTCACCGGCGTACCTACATCGGCGCCCTGCCCGGCAACATCATCCAGGCGTTAAAGAAGGCCGGCACCCGCGGCTGCGTCATGATGCTCGACGAAATCGACAAGTTGGGTACCGGCATCCATGGCGACCCTTCTGCCGCCATGCTGGAAGTGTTGGACCCGGAGCAAAACAACACGTTCCGTGATAACTACCTCGCGGTTCCCTACGACTTGTCGCAAGTGCTGTTCATCGCCACCGCCAACGTCCTCGACCCCATTCCAGGCCCCTTGCGCGACCGCATGGAGGTGCTGCACCTGGCCGGGTACACGCAGGAAGAAAAGCGCGAGATCGCCCGCCGTTACCTGGTGAGCCGTCAACTCGATGAAAGTGGCCTCAAGCCCGAGCAACTGGAGATCACGGATGGCGCCATTGCCGCCATCATTCGCGACTACACGCGCGAGGCGGGCGTGCGCAATCTGGAGCGCCAGATTGGCGCCGTCTGCCGCCGGGCCGCGGTTCGCATTGCCGAAGGTGAAGCGCAGGCGGCGCGGGTAGATGCATCGGATCTGGCCGAGGTTCTCGGCCCGGCCAAATTCGAAAATGAAGTTGCCCTGCGGGCTGGCATGCCGGGGGTTGCCACCGGGCTGGCATGGACGCCGGTGGGGGGTGACATTCTGTTCATCGAAGCCAGCCGCACGGCGGGCAGCGGCCGGCTGATCCTGACCGGACAACTGGGGGACGTGATGAAGGAATCGGCGCAGGCAGCGCTGACCCTGGTCAAGTCCAGAGCGGCCGCTTTCAAGCTCGACCCTGCTGTCTTCGAAAAAACGGACGTCCACATCCATGTGCCGGCCGGCGCCATCCCCAAGGACGGGCCCAGCGCTGGGGTTGCCATGCTGATTGCACTGGCCTCACTTTTCATGGACCGACCGGTGCGCAACGATGTCGCGATGACTGGCGAGATCAGCCTGCGGGGTTTGGTGTTGCCAGTCGGCGGGATCAAGGAAAAAGTGCTTGCGGCCATGGCCGCCGGCATCAAACGCGTGATGTTGCCCGCGCGCAATCGCAAGGACCTGGAGGAAGTGCCGCAACAGGCCCGACAACAGCTTGAGTTTGTCTTTCTGGACGACATCGAGGAGGCGGTTCGCGTCGCGATTGCGCCGGACAGCGCGCCCATTTGCGATTAGTCAACCATCGACATGCGTGCGCCCGCTACAGTTGTTTCAAGTCACACGTCAGGAGGTCCGCAATGAAACACTTGGAGTCCGGGATAGGGATCGGCAAGGCCATGGGGGAGGTCAGCACCGCCTTGTTTGAGTTACGCGATGCGCTCGTCGAGTTGTCACTGGCTTTAAGAGACTGGCAGTTTGAAACTGATCTGGTACAGCGGCAAAATGCGGAGAAAACTGTGCAGCGCCTGTTGCAGCAAATTGCGTCAGCCCGGAACCCCTCTGCTCGGTGAGCGCATCCCGCCCCGACATCTGCAAGCACCTGGCCCCGATAAAAGCGGGGCAAACGCGTCTAGTGTGGATGCTTTCTTGAAGTAGGCTGGCCGGGTCTGACCTTGATCTCAAGACCTCGCATGCCGGAAACACGTCTGGCCGTTCGTTCGACTTGAAATCTTGTTTGATGCGTATCCACATGACCGCTCAAAATAACCATGCCATTGTCAACATTGACCTCAATTTCAGAGGCATTGACGGCAGGAATAGCATCCAGCCGCTCCATCAAATCTGCTTTCAGCTCTGCATCTGACTTCATATCCAAATCTCCTCCAGTAGTCGCTTGACGCCGTCAGGCCATCCTGCCTTTCAGGCACGGCGATGACTTTAAATAACACCCCCATCTTCTTTTTTGAGAATTCGCAAAGCGGGATCAAACCCATGAAATGAGGATCGAGACTCGAACAGTCCTAGACACATGGGCCAAAGGAATCACCATGAAACATTTTCTATCGACGGCAGCGACCGTCATTGCGCTGGCCGCCACCTGCGTTGCGTGCGACAAGATCAGGCCACCACAACCTGAACTGCAGAAGCCTCCCGCTGCCTCGGGTGAGGCCAGCCCGCAGGACAGCGAGCGCCAGGCCTTCGCACAAGCCGCTGAAAAAGAGCTTGATGAGCTGCGCGCTGCGATTGCCGAATTCAGGGCCAAGGCCGAGGCCGCTAACGTTGAGACCAAAGCCCGGCTGGGCGAAGAAGTGGAAAAGCTTGAAACCGAGTTGCGTGAAACGCAACAGCATCTGACGGGGCTGAAAGCCGCTACGGTTGAATCATGGAATCAGATGAAGACGTCGTTCGCAAATTCTCTCGACAAGCTGAAGAGCGGGATCCAAAACTTCCGCAAGAACGCCGGCTGACATCGGGGGATGCCCCATGCGAGGCCTACCGCCGGTGCCGTTGCGATTTGTCAACCGGGCAGCGCGGCATCAACTCTAGTATTTGCATAGACTTGACGCAATAGTTCCGACCATGAAACCGAAGCAACTCATTTTTCACGATGCGGCCCGCGAGAAAATCCGGCTCGGCGTGGATGCGCTGGCGGAGGCCGTCAAAGTCACACTCGGGCCACGCGGAAGAACCGTCATTTTGGAGCGCGACTTCGGCCCCCCGCAGATCGTGAACTCAGGCGTCCTGGTGGCCAAATCAATAGAGCTTGAAGACCGCTTTGAAAACATGGGTGCGCAGTTGCTGCGCGAAGTCGCCGCCCGTACCAGTGAGATGGCGGGCGACGGCACCACCACTGCCACGGTGCTGGCGCACGGCATGATTCAGGAGGGTCTGCGCTATCTGGCGGGCGGCATGAATCCGATGGATCTCAAGCGTGGTATTGAGTCGGCCATCGAGACAGTGGTCGCCGAGCTCAAGCAGATGGCCAAACCCTGCGCCACCTCCCAGGAGATTGCGCACGTCGCGGCCATCTCGGCCAACAATGACCGCTCCATCGGCGACCTGCTGGCCAGTGCCATTGACAAGGTCGGTCGCGAAGGCGCTATCTCGATCGAGGATGGCTCCGGGCTGGTCAGTGTGCTCGACGTGGTGGAAGGCATGCAGTTTGACCGCGGCTTTCTGTCGCCCTACTTCATCAACAATGCAGAGCGGCAAAGCGCCGTTCTCGAAGACGTGTCCATCCTGCTATGTGAAGGCCGGCTGACTTCGCTGAAGGATCTGCTGCCACTGCTCGAAGAAATCGTGAAGGAGGGTCGGCCCTTGCTGGTGATCGCCGAGGAGGTGGACAACGATTCGCTGGCGGCGCTGGTGATCAATACGATTCGGGGCACCTTGCGAACTTGCGCGGTCAAGGCGCCGGGGTTCGGCGACCGACGCAAGGCAATGGTGCAGGACATTGCCATTCTGACCGGCGGCACGGTGGTCAGCGATGAGGTCGGGCTAACCTTGGCTAAGGTCAAGCTGTCCGATCTGGGGCGCGCCAGCCGCGCTGAAATCACCAAGGAAAACACTACTTTGATTGGTGGTGCCGGCCAGCCTCAGGCCATCAAGGAACGCATTGCCACCATCCGCAAGGAGCGCGAGCTGGTCACCAGCGACTACGACCGCGAGAAGCTCGACGAGCGCGCCGCCAAATTGGCTGGCGGTGTTGCCCTGATCAAGGTCGGTGCCGCCACTGAAACCGAATTGAAGGAGCGCAAGCTGCGGGTTGAAGATGCATTGCATGCCACCCGTGCAGCGGTGGAAGAAGGCATTGTCCCCGGTGGCGGCGTGGCCTTGTTGCGGGCGCGACGCGCCCTGGCCGGATTAACCGGCAGTACGCTCGATGAAACGTCCGGTATTCGCCTGGTTGCACGCGCGCTCGAAGAGCCATTGCGTCGCATCGTGAGCAACGCGGGCGATGAACCTTCGGTGATTCTCAACCGGGTGGATGAATCGCCGGATCCCGCTTTTGGCTACAACGCAGCCACACGAACCTACGGCGACCTGCTGCAGATGGGTGTGATCGACCCGGCCAAAGTCACACGGCTGGCATTGCAGAACGCGGCCTCCATCGCCAGCCTGATTCTGACCACCGACTGCATGATTGCCACGGCGCCCAAGCAGTCTCCCGATGAGGGTGCGCTGAGTCCAGCGGGCGGCGCACCCATGTTTTAACAGACCCGAGACAAGAGGAATATTATGCAAAAAACCTGGGTTTTGGCAGCGAATGCCGAGCGTGCACGCTGCTTCGAGCGTGATGCCACGGATCACTCTCTCACCGAGCTGACCGATTTCGTGCACCCCGACACAGACATCAACAGCGATACCAGTGTGGGCGACAAAACTGGTGCGGCGGGCAAGGGCCACGGTCGCACCGGGCACGCTGGTACTCAATTTGAGCCGCACACCGAGGCGCACGCCAAAGAGCGAGGCACCTTTGCCCGACAACTGGCGGATTACCTCAACAAAGGGGTGGAGGAGCACCGCTGCAATGCGCTCGTGCTGATTGCCACCAGCCCGATGCTGGGCGAACTCCGACCCTTGTTGAGCAGCGCGGCCGAGAAGGCGGTGCAGAGCTCTGTTACCAGCGACCTGACCCACTACGGGCTTGCCGAGTTGAAGGAGCGCATCAATCATGCCTTGCGACTGCCGGACTGAAGGGTGAGAGCAGGGGTTCACGTGCCAGGTGGCAAAAAAATGAGGAGTCAACCATGTTGAAAATTTTGATCGCGGTGGATGGATCTGAACACGCTAACCGGGCCATTGAGGCGGTGGGCAAAATGGCCCGGTCTTCACTCGACCTCGAAGCCACCCTGCTTTGTGTCAGTCCTGAACCGATCTTTTATGGTGACTACACCGTCGCCACGATCCAGAAAATTGAAGAGGACCAAAAACAGCAGCAAAACACCATCCTGTCCAAAGCCATGGAACTTGCCCGGGCACAGGGACTCAAGCTGGGTGAGCCAGCGCGGGCCTATGGCGTCATTGCCAATGAAATCGTACGCATCGCAAAGGAGCTGCAGGTTGACCAGCTTGCGATGGGCACACGCGGCATGGGCGCCGTCGGCAACATGTTCCTGGGCTCAGTTGCTCAACGGGTCATCCATCAGTCGCCGGTACCGGTACTGCTGGTCAAATAAGCGCGCGCTGCCCGTCGCTTGCCGCCCCGAGCCTGCGGGGCTGCTGCGACCGAACCACCATCTCCTCGCCAGCCCGGCTACCCTCGCGGTAAACAGCGCACCCTTTGAGTCCAAGCTCCCAGGCTCGCCGCAAGACGACGCCAAACTCCTGCGGATTCGCGCTTTGCGGCAGCCGCACCGTCTTGGAGATTGCGTTATCCACACAGGACTGCACGGTCGCCATCATGCGCAACTGATCTTCTGAGCTCACATCTGCGGCCTGCACAAAGTGCGCCGGCAATGATGCCTGCGGTCCGTGCAAGGCCTTGTACCGGTGCCATGCGGCGTCTTCAACATCAAAAGTCACAGCTTGGCCATCGGCGCCTCGCACCCGACGCGTACCCTTGAAGGCAATGACTGGTTCGATACCGCTGGAAACATTGTTGGCGAGCAAGCTGATGGAGCCGGTGGGAGCCACCGCCAGCAAGTGGCTGTTGCGAATGCCATGCTGGGCAATCGCGTCCTGAATGTCGCGCGGCAGGTCCAGCACAAACGGACTCGCACCGTATTTGATCTTGTCAAACTCGGGGAAGGCCCCTTTTTCCTGCGCCATTTCGATGGACGTGCGATAAGCCGTGTCGCGGATCGTGCTCATGATCTCGTAGGTCAGGTCACGACTCGCCTGCGAACCGTAGCGCAAGCCCAGCATGGCCAGCATATCGGCCAAGCCGGTAATTCCCAATCCGATTCGTCGGCTGGCGCCCGCCGCTTTTTCCTGGGCCTTGAGCGGGAACAAGGAGATGTCGTGAACATTGTCAAGAAACCGCGTGGCGACAGCGGCCACGGCCTTCAGACCGCCGAAATCCACGCTGGGATGTTCGGCAAAGGGGTGTTTTACAAACCGGGTCAGGTTGATGGACCCCAGATTACAGGCGCCGTACGGTGGCAGGGGAACCTCGCCGCAGGGGTTGGCTGTGGACAGACGCTCGCAATACCAAAGATTGTTGGCGCGGTTGATCTGGTCAATGAACAAAACACCTGGTTCAGCACTGGCATGTTCCGCCGCTATCAGTTTGTCCCACAAGGCGCGCGCCGGGATGCGCCGGTGCACCAGGCAGAGCTGCGGGGTGATGCCCCCGGACCATACCCGTTCGCACACTTCGCCACCGACCGGGATCGGATGTTCACCCAGGGGGAAGACCAGCGGCCATGCGCCGTCTTCTTCGACCGTACGCATGAATTCGTCCGTGAGCAAGACCGACAGATTGAAGTGCGGCAATGTTCCGCAGGCAATTTTTTCTTCTACGAAGGACTCAATATCCGGATGGTCGCAACGCAAGCTTGCCATCATGGCACCCCGGCGCAGGTTGCTCGACTCCAGCACCGTGTTCGCCGTCTCCCAGATTTTCATGAAAGCGACCGGCCCGCAGGCAATGCCACCGCTGGCTACGGCCAATGCACCCGCTGGCCGCAAAGTGGAGAAGTCAACCCCTACCCCGCCTCCGGCCTGCAGGGTCACCATTGCTTCGCGCAGGGCATTGAAAATACCCTGTATCGAGTCCTCAATCGGGCCCATTGCAAAACAATTGAACAGTGTGGCACGGCGTGACGTGCCTGCAGCGGCCAATATCCGCCCGCCTGGCAAGAAACAAAAGTCACTCAGGAGCGCCTGGAAGCGCTCGCGCCATTCATTCTGGTGATGCGCCTCTGCGCCCGAGATCGCCAGCGCCACCCGCGCCCAAGTGGCCTCAATGGAAGGCTCCTGCATGTGGCCTCCTTCCGACCATTGGTATTTGGTACGCCAGACATGGTCTGAGATTTTCTCGTTAAAGGGAGTCGTCTGCATGATCCGCCATCCTGATTCATAGATGGTTTTAGCGTAACCAGCCGCTACGGTGAACGCTTGATTAATCGCAAGGGTCTCGCCGCAGGTCCGTCGCGAGCACACGAATCGCCGCTTCATCCAGCGTTTCTTTTTCCAGCAGTGCATGCGCGCCGCGATCGAGCACAGCACGATTGGCGCTCAAAATGGCGGTCGCATGGTTGAAGCCGCTCATCACGATGCCCCGGATCGCCTCGTCTATGCGCCGTTGCGTCTCTTCCGACGCCGCACTGCCACTGGGCAGCATGCCTGCCGGCAGATCGAACATCTGCTGACGCTGTGGCTCAAAGACGACGTAACCCAGGTCCTCATCCATGCCGTAGCGGGTCACCATGTCGCGGGCAATGTCAGTGGCTTTGGCAAGGTCGTCAGCCGCACCGGTGGAAAGCACATCAAACACCAGCTTCTCGGCCGCCCGTCCGCCCAGCAAAACGGCGATTTTCTGCTCCAGCTCGGGACGCGTCCTCAGATAGCGGTCTTCGGTGGGGCGCTGGATGGTGTAGCCCAGTGCGCCAATGCCGCGCGGAATGATCGATACCTTGTGCACCGGGTCTGCGCCTGTCTGCGCCAGCGCCACCAGTGCGTGGCCCATCTCGTGAAACGCCACCGCCTCGCGCTCCTTGGGATTGAGCACGCGACTCCTTCGCTCCAGGCCGGCGACGATGCGCTCCACCGCCGCGGTGAAGTCTGGCAGCGTCACCTGCTCCGCCTTGCGCCGGGTCGCCACCAACGCGGCCTCGTTCACGAGGTTGGCCAGATCGGCGCCACTAAAGCCTGGCGTGAGGGCCGCCACGTCTTCCAGATTGAGCGTCGAATCGAGCTTCACCTTGCGCACATGCACCTTCAGGATGTCAGTGCGACCTTTTCGGTCGGGCCGATCCACCAGCACCTGGCGATCGAAACGACCTGCCCGCAACAGAGCGGGGTCCAGGATCTCGGGCCGGTTGGTCGCCGACAGGATGATCAACCCGACCGACGAATCAAAACCATCCATCTCCGAGAGCAACTGGTTCAGCGTCTGCTCCTTCTCATCGTGCCCACCCAGGCCGGGAAAGGCGCCACGGGCGCGCCCCAACGCGTCCAGTTCGTCGATGAAGATGATGGCGGGCGCCCTCAATCGTGCTTGCTCGAACAGATCGCGCACCCGTGCGGCGCCGACGCCGACGAACATCTCAACGAATTCGCTGCCCGAGATGGAAAAAAACGGCACGCCGGCTTCGCCCGCTACAGCCTTGGCCAACAGTGTCTTGCCAGTGCCGGGCGGCCCCACCAGGAGCACACCTTTGGGAATGTGGGCACCGAGGCGTCCGTATTCCTGCGGGTGTTTGAGAAAATCCACCACCTCTTCAAGTTCGTGCTTGGCTTCATCGACGCCGGCTACATCAGCAAAGGTGACGCCGGTATCGGTCTGGGCGTAGATTTTGGCGCGACTCTTGCCAATCGACAGGAAGCCACCCATGCCTTGCTTGTCGGCAAAGCGGCGAAACAGGAAGAACCACAGCCCAAAGAACACCAACGCCGGCACGATCCACGACAACAGGTTGGTCAACAGCGTGCTCTCCACGACCCGGGTGTAAGGCACGTCATATTTTTCCAATCGTGCTGCCAAGTCTGGCTCCACCCGCACCGCGACCAGCGTGGTCTTGTTTCCGTCCGCCGTTTTCAGCCGACCCATAATTGTGCGCTCAGAAATCGTGATGTCGGCGATGCGGCCTTCGCGCAGGGCTTTTTCAAATTCACTGTAGGGCACGGCCTGCGCCTGGCTGGCGCTTTGCCAGATGTCCTGAAGCAGCAACAGCAGAACCAGTGCCATGATCCAGTAGCCGAGGTTCCAGCTGTGCTTCTTGTCCACTGCACGTCCCAGGCTAAGCCGGCCCCACTTCAAGGCGATTTCGACCACCGTTTTTGGCCCGGTAAAGCGCCTTGTCGGCCATGCCCAGCAAAGCAGAAAAGGAAGTTTCGGCGGACAGACAGCTCGCCCCGATGCTGACCGTGTAAGGGATGCATTCACCCGCCACTTCCACTGGGCTGGTCCGAACATTTTCAATAATTCGCTGCGCCAGCGCGCGCCCGCCTTCCAGCGTCGTGTTGGGCAACAACACCGCAAATTCCTCGCCGCCGATGCGGCCAATCAAGTCCGACTCTCTCAAAACACCCGTCACAGTCTGTACAAACCCCTGAAGCACCGCATCGCCCACCGCATGGCCATGGCGGTCGTTGATCCGCTTGAAATGATCCAGATCCAGCATCAACACCATGAGCGGCAGTTCATAGCGCGTTGACCGGGCCAGCTCCTGTTCGGCCAAATTCAGAAAATGGCGCCGACTGAGGGCGCCCGTCAAGGCATCCAGGTTAGCGAGGGTCAAACTGGCGAGTTCGGCCACTTTGAGATTACTGACATCTTCGTGGCTGACAACAATCCGTTCGGCGGCATCGTGCACGGGCGTCACTTTCATGGTGAACCAACGCTTGCCCAAGAGTGCAAAAAAGGGATGCTGAAGTTGGAAATGAGCAAGCTCGCCGGAGACGACGGATGCGATACCGGCCGAGGCGGCCAGGACTGTCTCAGGGTCCTTTCCGGTCAGGCAATCCAGGATTTCCAGGTAGTTACCGCCCACAAAACTGGGGGTCACTGACAAGCCGCTATCGACAGCATATTTGCGCCATGCCGCATTGGTTTGCATGATCGTGCCGTGACGATCCAGTACCGCGATTTGGGCCGACAGGGAATCAAACACGGCCTGCTGGAACCTACTGGCAACCAGCAATGCCTGCTCTGTCTGCTTTCTGTTCGTGATATCGACATGTGTGCCAATCATCCGCAATGGCTTGCCGTCTGCAGCGCGGCTGACGATGGCGCCCCGGGAGAGCACCCATTTCCAGCTGCCGTCTTTGCATTGGCTCCGGTGCTCACTGGAATAGGTGGCCGTCTTGCCGCTCAGGTGCGCTTGCATATTGGCCATCACGCGCGGCTTGTCCTCGGGGTGGATGCGGGCATTCTTGTCCTCCATGTGGTGGCCGTACTCATTTTCAGCAAAACCGAAGAGCTGCTCAAACCGCTTTGAAAAAAGCACCTCCCCGGTTTGCATATTCCAGTCCCACACGCCGTCCCCGGCCGCCTCCAGCGCCAGCTTCCAGCGCTCCTCGCTCTCGCGCAAGCGCTCCTCAATCTGTTTGCGCTCAGTGATGTCCACCAGGATAACCTGCCACCCCAAGGCCTCCGGCAGCGGTGCAACGCTGACTTGCACATGCGTTGCGAGCAGTCCTTTTTTTTTCAGCGCCATTTCGCTGCACTGCACATCACCGGAATCCGTAGCCCGCTCCAGCAAGGCATTCAGCGCCGGACGTTCTGCATCAGATACATACAGCCCGAATCTGCTGCCCAGCAGCCGGGCGCGCTCCCCCCCCAGCAGATTGGCACCGGCCAGGTTCAACTTGACAATGGTGCCCGTTGGATCAAGCGAGACAATGCCCACCGGCGCAAAGTCATACAGCTCGCTGCTTTGATTGAGCGCCGTCTCAAGTTGCGCTCTGGCTGCGTTCAGGTGCTCGTTTTGCAGCTCCAGCTCAATTTGGTGGATTTCCAGCTCTTCAAATAAGCGCTGCGCTTCCGCCAAGGTCAGGCCCGTGGCGGCATCTGCGCTCTGACCCAGCAAGCGCTGTTTCGCCAAGCGACGCAACTCCTCCAGGCTGACCGGGTTTTTACGATAACCCATCAGCAACACCCTGTTTTGAATTCTCCATCAGCGTCGCCAGCCGGGCTTGCGCCGCGGCCAATTCGGTTTCCAGCTTCTTGCGCACGCTGACATCCAGGAAAGTGATGACCAAGCCGTCGATCCGGTTCTCCTGTGTGCGATAGGGCATGGTGCGAACCTTGAACCAGCGCCCGTCGGCCGTTGGTACATCCCGCTCCCGGAACACCAGGGTACGCAGAACTTCGCGTGCGTCCTGCACCATGTCGGGGTAATTCAAGTCGGTCACGATGTCGGTAATCGGGCGGCCCGTGTCCCCTGGAATCAGCTTGATGATGCGGGTGGCCTGGGCGGTGAAGCGCCGTACATTGAGCGCCGCATCAAGAAACAGGGTGGCAATTTCGGTACTGTCGAGCAGGTTTTTCATGTCATTGCTGGCGCGCGACAACTCGGTCACCTTGGCCTGCAATTCATGGTTGACCGTCTGCAGCTCTTCGTTCATGGATTGCATTTCTTCCTTGGACGTGGTCAGCTCCTCATTGGTGGACTGCAACTCCTCATTGGT
>DAITMI010000004.1:24612-55173 GCA_036835225.1 Rhodoferax sp.
CTCCTCATTGGTGGACTGCAACTCCTCATTGGTTGATTTCAGCTCCTCCTGCGAGGTCTGCATTTCTTCCCGGGTGGACTTGGCCTCTTCCCGCGACTGTTGCAGCTCTTGCACCAGTGCCTCCAGTTGGGCACTGCCGCCCGCCCCGTCGTCCACCGGACTGCGCGACTTCCTGCGGCGGGGCATGGCCACATCCTTGAAGATAATCAGGGCCATGCCGCGCAGGGCCGGGGGCTCTTCCAGCGGCTGGACAACCACGTCCACATACTGCGTGGGGCCGTCTCCGACGACCTTCACATTTTTGAGATTGGTCACGGTTTTTTCCCGAACCGCCCGGTGAAACGCTTCGCTCAGGGCCTGGTTGAGCCCCTCACGGGCCATCGCAAACAGGTTCAGGCTGGGCTTGCCGGTGGCAGGCTCAAGGTATTTCCCGGTTTTACCGCTGAAATACAGCATATCCCCCTGGCTCGTGACCAGAACCGCAGCGGGCGCGTAGCGCTGCAAAACCAGCTTTTCCACCAACAACTGAAGATTGGGAGTTGGCAAAGCCCCGCCCTGAAGAACAATTGCACCCTCGCCCGACTTGGCATGGGCGTGCACAAACGCCGCAGGGAAGCCAACGGGCAGCACCCGTGCGGGCGAATCCAGCCGCCGGTAAATCCGGCACTTACCCGGCAATGGGGAGAACAGTCCGCTGGCGGTGCCGATGGACTCTGCGCTGCCCAGCACCAGAACCCCCCCGGAAACAAGGCTGTAGTGAAACAACTGAATCAGTTTGGCCTGCAACTCTGATTCCAGGTAAATCAGCAGGTTGCGGCAACTCAACAGGTCAAGTTTGGTAAAGGGCGGATCGACGATGATATTTTGTTCGGCAAAGATCACCATCTCGCGAATTTCGTTGCAGACCCGGTAGCCGCCCGCATCCTCCACAAAAAACCGGTTTAAGCGCTTTTCCGACACATCGGTCGTAATGCTGCGGGAATAGATGCCCGCGCGGCCGGTGGCGATGGCATCTTTGTCCAGATCCGAGGCAAAGATCTGGAGCGAAAACCGCTGCGTCGGATTGGCCTCGTCCAGTGCCTCCTTGAAAATCATGGCCAGCGAATAAGCCTCCTCCCCGGTCGAGCAACCTGGCACCCAGGCCCGCAGCACCACGCCATCCGGATGGCTGGTCAACAGCGCCGGGATGACTTCGGTCTTGACCTGCTCCCACACAGCGGAATCCCGAAAGAAGCTGGTGACCCCGATCAACAGCTCATTGAACAACAACTCCGATTCCTGCGGGTTCTCGCGCAGATAGCGCAGATAGTCGGCCAAGCGCGCCAGTTGGTGCAGGGCCATGCGCCGCTCGATTCGCCGTGAAATAGTGCTCTTTTTGTAAAGCGAAAAATCATGCCCGGTCTGGGTGCGCAGCACAGTAATTACTTTATCGAGAAATTCGGGGTCTTTTTGATCAGCCGTGGCTTCCGTGTCAGCGTGGGCACCGAGCTGGATGCGACCGACATAGGCCAGGATCTTGCCGGGCAACTCGTCGGCCGGGGCGATGACATCGGCCACACCGGCGTCGATCGCACTGCGCGGCATGCTGTCGAACTGGGCGTCCGCCGGGGTTTGCACAAAACACGCGCCGGCGGCTTGCCGGATGGCGCGCAGGCCCAGTGTTCCGTCCGAGCCCATACCGGAGAGGATGACGCCGACGCTGTGTTGTTGCCGGTCATCCGCGAGGGACTTGAAAAAGAAATCGATCGGCAGGCGCAGACCACGCGGCTCTGGCGGCTCCAGCAAATGCAGCTCACCTTGCAGGACGGAGAGGTCACGGCCTGGCGGAATCACATAAACATGATCGGGCTGGACCGGCATCTGATCCTTCGCCTCGACAATCGGCATCAGGGTATTGCGTTGCAACAACTCCACCAGCATGCCCTCACGGTGGGGATCCAGGTGCTGCACGATCACAAAGGCGATGCCACTTTGCGGCGGCACATGTGACAAAAATTGCTCCAGCGCTACCAACCCGCCGGCAGAGGCACCAATGCCCACAATGGGAAAGGGCGCGCGCGCCAGGGGTGCATCATTATTTCTTTTCAATCAACCTCCGCTTGGTCTTTGTAAGCACAGTCTGACCGGGCAGACTGTAACTCCCTACGGCGGCAGTGTAAACACGGACACTTGCACCTTGTTGACAATTCGTAACTGCTGTTACTCAGTCATGTGGACGCCCTCCGGGTGACCATGCTGTCATGCTGGTCATGGCTCAATGGCACTTTGTCTCATCAATTCTTCAGCGTGGGCGATTTCCTCGGGTGTCGGCCGGTCCACCATGACCGGTATGTGGGCCAGGGTCAGAGTCTTGAGTGTGACGCTGCCAAGAAAGACTTTTGACAAGCCGCCACGTCCGTGTGATCCCATGAAAATCAGGCTGCAATTCTCGCGTTTTGCGGCCTCCACAATGGCTTGTGCCGGGCCTGAGTTGAATTCGATGCGCGTGCTGACGGACACGCCCTGCGCGCTTGCTGCATTCACAACCAACGCAAGATAGCGATCCGCAATGGCACGGCATTGCGTCTCATAATCTGCCTCTGACGGGTACTCAAACGGTATGCCTCCCACGTAAACCGGGTACTGGTAAACAGGTATCGAATGAAAGGCAACAACCCGTGCCTCCAAACGCTTCGCAAAGTCCACGGCCTTGAGTGCGGCAGCAAGGGACAGAGCAGAGCCGTCTGTGGGAACCAGAATGTTTTCGAACCTGGGGCTGCTCCTTTGAAGCGGCACCACATTACCAGAAGCCATGACCTCTAGTTCTCAAATTCACGCAATGCATCCATCGAGAGAATTTTGATTTCACGCCGTTCGACCGAGATGATGCCCAGATGATCCAGTGCCGAGAAGGCACGGCTAACGGTCTCCAGCGTGACGTTCAAATGATTGCCAATGTCGCGTCGGGTCATGGGCAGCGTGAACCGGTTGGGCGAGTAACCCATGGCCGTAAAACGTTCCGACTGAATACGCAGAAAACGCGCCACCCGCGCTTCCGATTTGGCCGAGTGGGACAAGGCGTAGGCAGTTTGCTCCTGAACGATCTCGCGGCTGATCGCCCAATAGGCCATGCGCTCAATATCGTTGCAACCCCGGCCTGGCGAAAACAATTCCCCGGCAGGTATCTTGATCAAGTCGCAGTCCGTCAGGGCGACGACCTCACTCAAATACTTGTTCTTGCAAATACCGTCAAAACCCAGCAGGTCACCTTTCATCGGAAAGGCCAGCACATGCTCAGCGCCATCAACATGGGTCATCGACGTCTTGAGGGCACCGAGGCGAACCACATAAAGCCCATCAAACGGCTGCCCCATACTCAAGGCCGATTGGCCCGCCTTAAGGCGCCGACGCCTGAAAAGACTGGTGTCATTCATTTCGTGCACATGGCCATCAAACCGCAATAAATTCAAAATCTCCTGGAAGTCCGACCAGCGCTCGTCGCTCTCCAGCTTCAGCGCAGGTTGAGGGGCCGAGGACTGCCAACGGGCTGCGCTCGATAGTGTCTGAACGTTCATCATGGTGTTGCTCTCTTGCTGGATGCCGCACCCGGTGGGCGCTTAAGCAAATTCCCAAGACAACTTTATTTCGCGCGTGGCGTCTCGTCTGTAGGGAGATCTTGACGCGTCGCGCCAGCAAACAGCGACAACTGGGGCGAAAGATCGCCAAAACGGCGACCCCTGACGGCCTGCTCGTCGGAGTCGATCAACTTGTAGCGAATGGCCAGTCGCACCAGTCCCGGGACGTCGCTCACACCCAGCTTGGCCATCAGCCGACTGCGGTAGGTGGCGACGGTCTTGGGCGACAAATGGAGTTCCAGGCCAATTTTGGCGCTGGACTGGCCGTTGACCACCATGGTGATGATTTGTCGCTCACGCGGGGACAGCGCGCTCAAGGGGTCGTCTTCCTCTTGTTGCGTAAAGACCTGCAGCGCAAGGTCAGCCACTTCAGCACCGAGGTGTCTTTTCCCCTGAACCGCCGCGTCAATGGCACTCATGAGATCACTCCCCGCAGAACCTTTGAGCACATAGGCGCTCGCACCCATGCGCAGCGCCTCTGCCACATGGCGCGGCTGCGCTGACATGGTCAAGACAACGCAGCGGGTTGGCAGGCGACGACGTTGCAGCTCAGCCATCAACTCGAATCCGGATCGCCCGCCAAGATTGAGGTCAAGCAGCAAGACCTCGGGGCGCAGCCGCAGCAAGTCGGCCAGCGCCTCGGTCGGATCGGCCGACTCCCCTACCACCGTGTGCCCTCTCGCCTCCAGCAGCGCACGCAAACCTTCGCGCATGAGCTGGTGGTCGTCAACCAGGTACAGACGGGTCATGATGCGATCCGCCAGCTGAAATTCACACGCGCTCCTTGGGATTCGCCGGGATCGACCGAGACAGTCGCGCCAATCGCCTGTGCCCGTTCATGCATCCCGAGGATGCCAAGATGACCGGTCTTCTGGGGCGCACCGACCATGATCCCGACACCGTTGTCGGCCACCTCCAACTGCAACGACGTGGGCGCGCCCATCAGGCGAACCGACACGTAAGATGCACCCGAGTGACGCAAGGCATTTTCGACCGCTTCCCGGGCCACCATGAAGGCGGCATATTCAACATCGGTCGGCCAGCGTATCGAGGCGATTTCTGGCGGTACGTCAATGGAAATATCGACCTGCGGCTGTGTCAGCGAGCGGTTGCGAAGCTCGTTGTCGAGCGCTGCCGCGAGCCCATGCTCATCAAGCAAGGGCGGACGCAGGTCAACCAGGACTTGCCTGACCTGACGAACGGCCTGACCGATGAGCGTGCCCATTTGCGCCTGGCGTCGCACGATGTCAGATGAAGCCGTGTTTCCCTGCATTGCAATGATTGTTTCATGCGCCATGCGAATGGCCGCCATGGTCTGGCCCAGCTGGTCATGCAGCGCCAGCGCCAGGCGCTTGACGAGGGTCTTCTCCTGCGTCATCAGTCTTTGCGTCAGCTCAGAGAGTTGCGCCCGGGACTGGGTAAATTCGGCCTCGGCCTGCAGCCGCTTGGTCACATCGCGCAGACTGACAATCAACACCTGCTGCTGATGAACGGTCACTTTGGAGATGGTGCCTTCCAGGTCAAGCTCCTGGCCATCCGAACGAAGCCCCTTCACCAGACCCAAGCCCATCATGCGGCTCACCGCCTCGGATTCGGCGAATCGGCGCAGGTGCTGCCGGTGCATCGCCCGGAAACGCTCGGGCAGGAGCAGCTCCATGCTTTGCCCCTGCAGACTCACCCCGGTGCGGAGAAAAATGCGCTCAGCGCCCGGGTTGAACATCTTGATCAGTCCGTCGATATCGGTGCTGATGATCGCATCGGCGGTCGAGTTGACCACGGCAGCGAGTGCCTCCCGCTCCTCCAGCAGCCGCTGCTCTGGCACGCGGCTCTCGGTCACCTCGCGAAAGTACACCGCCAAGCCCTGCGCCGAAGGATAAAGATGCACTTTGCGCCAGGCCCCCAAGGGCGCATAGTAAGTCTCAAAGCTTGCCGCCTTGCCCTCAGCCATGGCGCGCTCGTATTCGCTCTGAACAATGGTTCCGACGGACTCGGGAAACCTGTCCCACACGGTGAACCCCAGCAACTCATCGCGCGGGCGGCCCAACAAATCTTCGGCGCGCGCATTGATGTAAGTAAAACGCCAATCGCGGTCCAGTGTGAAGAAGGCGTCGGTGATGCTCTCCAGCGTGGTCGTCAGCCGATGCGCCAGATCCTGCTGCGCCTGCTCCGCCCGACGCTGCTCGGTCATGTCTCTGATCACTGCCATCCGCGCGCGAATGCCATCCCGCTCAAGCTCCTCGGTCACGACCTCGACCTCGACGAAATCGCCGTTGCGATGCTTGTGCCGCCACAGTTCGGGCACGGACGGCTCGCTGGACGCCAGTTGGAGGTGTTCCTGCAGCTGCACTGCATCGTCATCGTGGTGCAGGTCCAACAACGTCAACCCGACAAACTCCTGCTTGCTGTAACCGTACCGGGCAACAGCGGCTTCGTTCACGGTCAGCATGCACAGCGTCTTGACGTCATACACCCACATCGGCAGCGGATTTCGCTCAAAAAGCAGCCGATAGCTGACCTCAAGTTTGTGGGCCACGTCTCCAGTAAGAGTCTGCATACGAGGTTTTTCAGTGATGACTGACGCTGTTGCAGGCGATCATGATGGATTGAATGAATAGCTTGTAATGGAGAAAATCTTACAGGAGACCGGGTAGAGCGTAAATAGCTGCCCGCCTATCAATTCAGCAACGCTCCATGCTAACTGGTGCAGGTTTGCGAGTTATCAATTCCGGGGCTTGTGCCTTGAATAGCCTCGATAGTTGCGCTCCGTCAGCTCAGAACCGTCCGGTTCGTACCCATTTACGGGTCCCGCAGGGCAGGCGCTCTGGTTTTGATCTGATACCCTCAGGCGGATGTCTTTCCGCCCTCCCCTCACTGTCATGCCAGTTATGCAACCTGGCCTCACCGTTTTGATCCTGTCACTGCTGCTGGGCCTGCAACCTATCACCACGGATTTGTACCTGCCGGCGCTGCCCGCACTCACCGAGGGCTTTGGCGCGCCGATGGCGCAGGCACAACTCACCCTCACAGCCCTGCTGCTGGCGTTTGGCCTGTCGCAACTGATCTGGGGTCCGCTGTCGGACCGCTTTGGTCGGCGCCCGATCCTGCTGATCGGTTTGACGGCCTACGTGCTCGCCTCGATCGCCAGCACACTCTCACCCAGCATGGAGCAGCTGATTGTCTGGCGTACCGTACAGGGTGCCGCCATGGGCGCCGGGGTGATGTGCGCGCGCGCCATCGTGCGCGACCTGTACACACCGCTGCAGGGGGCGCGTGTGATGTCCAAAGCCTTGAGCGGCCTGGGCGTGATTGCCTGTCTGAGCGCACCGCTGGGCGGTCTGCTGTCCGACCTGTTTAACTGGCGTGTGGCCCTGCTTGCACTGGCCATTTTTGGCGCTGCTTGTCTGGCCATGGTGGCGCTGCGCTTGACCGAAACCGTGCCGCAAAAAAACAGGCAGGCGCTACAGCCCGCCACCCTGGTACATACCTGGCTCACCATTCTGCGCAACCCGACCTTTCTGTCGTTCTCGGCCCTGTCTGCCGCCTCGTATGGCGGCCTGTTCACGTTTCTGGCTGCTTCGTCGTTTATTTTCATCAAGGTGCTGGGTCTGACTAAAACGCAGTACGGTCTGGTAATGTTCTCCAATTCATTCGCCTACATCCTGGGCACCTTCATGTGCCGGCGCTTGCTGCCGCATTATGGCGTGCGCCGCTCGGTCGCCATCGCGGGTGGGCTGTCGCTCAGCGGTGGCACCCTGATGGGCGTGCTGGCACTGACCGGCCTGCACACGGGCTGGGCCATCATGCTGCCCCAGTACCTGTTCATGCTGGGCCACGGCATACACCAGCCCTGCAGCCAAAGTGGCGCCGTGGGGCCCTTCCCGCAAGCCGCCGGTGCCGCGTCGGCGCTCAACGGTTTTTTGATGATGGTGGCCGCCTTTGCCACGGGCGGCTGGCTTGGCACCCACATGGACGGCACGGTGTACCCGCTGGTCTTGGGGATCTGGTTCTGGAGCGCGCTGATCGCGCTGACGGCGTGGACACTGGTGCAAAAGCATGGAAAAACCGGTGAACACTGACATGCAAAACCATGAAGCCCTGAGCGACGCCGGGCCGTCCCAAGGCGCGAAAGCCCCCCCGGGGGGCAGCGCAGCACACAGGGTGGCAAGCGTGGGGGCCTACCTGGCGCTGGCCGGCCCGACGGCCTCGGGCAAGACGGCTGCCGCCTTGGCCATCGCCCGGGAACACGACACAGAGATCATCAGCGTGGACTCGGCGCTGGTGTACCGCGGCATGGACATCGGCACGGCCAAACCCTCTGCCGCAGAACTGGCGGCGGCGCCGCACCACCTGATCAACATCCGCGACCCGCTACAGGCCTACAGCGCCGCCGAGTTCGTGGCCGATGCCCAGCGTCTGATCGGCGAAATCAGCGCGCGCGGCCGACTGCCCCTGCTGGTGGGTGGCACCATGCTGTACTTCAAGGCCCTGCTGGAGGGACTGGATGACATGCCCAAGGCCGACCCGGCCATTCGCGCCGAACTGGCGGCAGAGGCCCGCCAACAAGGCTGGCCGGCGATGCACGCGGCCCTGGCGCAGGTGGACCCGGTCACGGCGGCGCGTCTGAGCCCCTTTGATTCGCAACGCATACAGCGCGCGTTGGAGGTGTTTCGGCTGTCGGGGCAACCCTTGTCGTTCTTTCATACTACAAAAACAATAGCTTCTAACGCATATTCCACGAGGGCTAGAGGCCAAAAAGACTCTGAATTGTTGGAGGATGAGGTGCTGCTGATATCGCTGGAGCCACAAGACCGGGCCTGGCTACACCAGCGCATCGCCGCGCGTTTTGACGCCATGCTTGCGAGTGGTTTTCTGGATGAAGTCAAGGCCCTGCGCGCGCGGGGCGACCTGAACGCCGATTTGCCATCCATGCGCTGCGTCGGCTACCGCCAAGCCTGGGAGGCGCTTGATGGCCTGTGGCCGATGAACGAGCTGCGCGACAAAGGCATCTTCGCCACCCGCCAGCTCGCCAAGCGGCAACTGACCTGGCTGCGCTCCATGCCGCAGCGCCGCGTCGTGGCTTGCGACGAGCCCACTGCCCTGCAACAGGTGCTGGCCATCGCCCGGGCTTTCGTCGTCAGCCGCGCATGAGTCTCGTCGTCACAAATTTGAGCAAGCACTACGGCGAGATAGCCGTGTTCGATAAAGTGTCACTGACCGTGGCAGCGGGTGAGTTTGTCGCCATCGTGGGCGAGTCCGGGGTCGGCAAGTCCACACTGCTCAATTGCATGGCCGGGCTCGACAGCTGGGACAGCGGTTCGGTGGTGCTGGACGGGATTGATCTGGGTCGCTTGAACGACGACCAGAAAGCGCGCCTGCGCCGGGAAAAAACCGGTTTTGTGTTCCAGGCCTTTCACGTGCTGCCGCACCTGGACGTAGCGCAGAACGTAGCACTGCCGCTGCTGCTGCTGGGACAGCACGACAACGCCCGCGTGCAGGCCATGCTCGATGCCGTCGGTCTGTCCGGCTTGGGCGCACGGCTGCCCCAGCAACTCAGTGGCGGCCAGCTGCAGCGCGTGGCGATTGCGCGTGCGCTGGTGCACCGCCCCACCCTGCTGCTGGCCGACGAGCCGACTGGCAACCTTGACCCCAGCACTGCCGCCCGGGTGATGGAGGCGCTGATCACACAAACCCGCGAACACCATGCCGCACTGGTGCTGATTACCCATTCACCAGCGGCTAGCGCGCGGGCGGACCGGGTGCTGAAGCTATCAGCGCAAGGGCTTATAGGCCTCGACGACTGAGGACACGGCGCGTGCGCGGCGTTGCGCAGCGCCGTAGCAACATTCACTCAATCTTCAGTTGCTGCGCGCCACCACCGCCCTTCTTTTTTGGCAAGGTGAGCGTGAGAATGCCGTTGTCGTACTTCGCCTTGGCTTGTGCCTGGTCAATCTCCTGCGGCAACTGAAAGCTGCGGACGATCGAACCGAAATAGCGCTCGCTGCGCAGAACCTTGTCGTCCTTGGTCTGCACATCTTGCTGCTTGACTTCGGCCCGCAGCGAGACCACATCGCCATCCAGGGAGACTTGAATATCTTCCTTGCCCACACCCGGTACTTCCGCCTGGATGGTGTAAGCCTGGTCGTTTTCCTTCACGTCGATCTTGATCTGCGCGGGGTCCGGCAAGGGCTCGCCGTGCAGCGGCCTGACGTAGAAGCCAGGCGATATATCCTTGAAAAATTCATTCAGAAGACTGCCGCGTGTCATCAGTGAGTTCATTTTTTCTCCTGTATATGAATCGATGTGATGCCTCTCCGTGCCCCCAATGAGCACGGACACCACGGCTCGATATGAGCATCAGCAAAATATTATTCAAGAGGCTGGAAGATTCGGTTTGACGAAAATCAAACCGGATCCTATTGAAGCGATGCCGACTGCCCCCCCTGCAAACAAAACACCTGGGATTGACACCAAAACGGCAGGGCATTTGCGGATTGTCAAACGCTCAAACTACAAAGCGGGGCACAAGAGAACCCATGAGGCCTGCAACGCTTTCCCCGCACACCACCGCCATGCATAAGCACTGGGAACATTTCGAGCACGGCGCCGACATCGGCGTGCGCGGCGTCGGCGCCACCAAGGCCGAGGCCTTTGAGCAGGCGGCGCTGGCGCTGACGGCGGTGATCACCGACCTGCAGCGCGTCGCCGCCGTTGAAACCGTGCACATCGCCTGCGAGGCGCCGGATGACGAGCTGCTGCTGGCTGCCTGGCTCAATGCGCTGGTGTATGAGATGGCGGTGCGGCGCATGCTGTTTGGCCGTTTCCAAGTCGAACTCAATGGCACGCATTTGGACGCGCAGGCGGCGGGCGAGCCGACCTCGGTGCAGCGCCACCAGCCGGCGGTGGAGGTCAAGGGCGCCACCTACACCGCCTTGCGCGTCGCCCCGGTCGAAGGCGGCTGGCTGGCGCAAACCGTGGTCGATGTCTGAGCCATGGATCTGACGCTCCTGAAACAACACGGCCCCTGTGCCTGGGAGATTCCGGTGCAGGGCCAGATGCGCGTGCCGGGCATGATCTACGCCAGCAAAGAACTGGTAAGCGCGATGGATCACAAGGTGTACGAGCAGGCAGTCAACGTGGCCATGCTGCCGGGCATCGTGGGCGCCTCCTACGTGATGCCCGACGCTCACTGGGGCTATGGCTTCCCGATTGGCGGCGTGGCCGCCTTCGACGCCGATGCCGGTGGTGTGGTGTCGGCCGGCGGTGTCGGCTTTGACGTCTCGTGCGGGGTGCGCTGCCTGCACACCGGGCTGCGCCGCCAAGACATCATGGCCGTGCAGCATGCCCTGGCCGAGGCGCTGTTCGAGCGCATTCCGGCCGGCGTGGGCAGCACCGGGGCAATCCGGCTCAACGCCGCGCAAATGGACGCCATGCTCAGCGGCGGCGCCAAGTGGGCAGTCGGGCGGGGCTGGGGCACGAGCGCCGACCTGGAACGCATCGAAGAGCAGGGCCAGATGCTGCACGCCAAACCGAAATACGTCTCGGAGCAGGCCAAGAAGCGCCAACGCGAAGAGATGGGCACGCTGGGCAGCGGCAACCATTATCTGGAGGTGCAGGAGGTGACCGAAGTATTTGATGACGCCATTGCCAGCGCCTACGGCCTGCACCCCGGCGACGTCGTGCTGATGATCCACTGCGGCTCGCGCGGGCTGGGGCACCAGATTGGCACCGAATTCCTGCGCCGCATGGTGGAGGCAGCACCAAGCCACGGCCTCATCCTGCCCGACCGCGAGCTGGCCTGCGCGCCGATCCACTCCGACCTGGGCCAGGAATACCTGGGCGCGATGCGCGCGGCCATCAACTGCGCGCTGGCCAATCGCCAGATCCTGACCCACCTGGTGCGCGAGGTGTTTGCCGACCTGCTGCCCTCGGCGCGGCTGCCGGTACTGTATGACGTGTCGCACAACACCTGCAAGCTGGAGACGCACAAAGTCGATGGGAAACTGCGCGAACTCTATGTGCACCGTAAGGGCGCGACACGGGCCTGGGGTCCGGGCCATCCCGAGCTGCCGCAGGCTTTGCGCTCCTCGGGCCAGCCGGTGCTGATTGGCGGCTCGATGGGCACTGGTTCGTATGTGCTGGCGGGTACCACAGCGTCGGAGTCACTGGCGTTTTCGTCGGCCTGCCACGGCGCCGGGCGGGCCATGAGCCGGCATCAGGCGCTCAAGACCTGGAACGGGCGCGCGGTGGTCGATGAGCTGGCCCAGCGCGGCATCCTGGTGCGCAGTCCCTCCATGCGCGGCGTGGCCGAAGAGGCGCCCGACGCCTACAAAGATGTGAGCGCGGTGGTCGATGCCGCCGATGCGGCTGGCCTGGCGCGCAAGGTGGCGCGACTGGAGCCACTGGTGTGCGTCAAGGGCTGACACGTCAGCAGGGCCGTGGACACACTGACACTCTGGCTGGCCGGCGACGTGATGACCGGGCGTGGCATTGACCAGATTCAGGCCCACTCCGTGGCGCCGGTGCTGTATGAAAGTTGGGTGCGCGATGCGCGCGACTACGTGCGGCTGGCCGAGCGCGTCAACGGGCCGGTGCCGGCCCCGGTGGCGCCGGATTACATCTGGGGTGACGCGCTGGCGGAGATTGACAGACGCCAGCCCGAGCTGCGCCTGGTCAATCTGGAAACCGCCATCACGACCTCGGACCAAGCCTGGCCCCACAAGGGCATTCACTACCGCATGCATCCGGCCAACATCGGCTGCCTGACGGCGGCGCGCATCGACTGTTGTGCGCTGGCCAATAACCATGTGCTGGACTGGGGGCAGGCGGGACTGGCCCAAACCCTGCAGATGCTGCAGCAAGCCGGCATTCACAGCGCCGGTGCCGGCAACAATCTGACGGCCGCCTGTGCACCGGCCACCCTGGCGCTCAGCGGTGGCACGCGCTTGCGGGTGTTCTCCTGGGCGACCCCGGACAGCGGCGTGCCACCGGCCTGGGCGGCCACATCAAAGCAGGCCGGCGTGGCGCTATTGCCGGACCTGACAGAAGCCAGCGCGCAGCAGGTGGCCGCGCTGGTTGCTGCGCAACGACAAGCCGGTGATCGGGTCATGGTCTCGCTGCACTGGGGTGGCAACTGGGGCGTCGAAGTGCCGCAACTGCATCGTCGTTTTGCGCAGCGCCTGATTGAGCTGGACGCGGCTGACCTGGTGCATGGCCATTCGTCACACCATCCACGACCGATTGAGGTGTACCGCGGGCGACTCATCTTGTATGGCTGCGGCGATCTGATCAATGACTATGAAGGCATCGGGTCACAAGAGCACTTTGACCCGAGTGCCGTGTGCCTGTATTTTGCCAAACTCTCGCGCGCGACCGGCGCACTGCAACAGCTTGAGATCGTGCCGATGCAGCTGCGCCGGCTGCAACTGAGACATGCCCATGCGTCCGCGCGCCGCAGCCTGCAGTCGCTGTTCGAGACCGAAGACCGACACTACAACACGGGCGTGCAAGCACAAGCGAATGGCAGTTGGCAACTACGCTGGTAATGCATGCACCAGCTTGCTGCGACAGGCTCACTTCCGCATCTGGCGTTCGCGTTTGCCCTCGCTGTCGATGGCGGCCACCAGCAAACCTAGTTCCTGCGCCAAGATATCCAGTACATCATCGAGCGTCACCATACCGATCAACTCACCCTGCCCGCCCACGACCGGAATGCGCCGCACCCCCTTGCGGCGCATGGTGCGCATCAGGTCAATCAGTGAGTCTTCCTCACGCGCCGTCACCAGGTCAGTGGTCATCACATCCTCCACCCTCAAGGTGCGGGGGTCGAGGTCTTCGGCAACCACAGCGGTCACGATATCGCGGTCGGTCAACACACCCACCACGATGCGTTGGCCGCCCACTTCATCCACCACGACGAGGCAACCAATATGGTTCTCGCGCATCAGCCGCGCCGCGCCGTTCAAGGTCGTCTGTTTAAAGGCGATGGTCACGCTACGTGTGCAGATTTCGCCGCTGGTCAAACGTTCACCCATGTATTTTTCCCTGTTCTAACGCGTGTGACATGCTGCTGATCTGGCGTTTGGGCGCTCACCCCATCCCGTGTTTGCCAACGCTGACTCGCTTGGCCTGCAATCCTTCGCCGCCGACCTCGGGAATGAACTGCACAGCACTGCCGGTTTGCAAGTGCTCAAACGGCATGCCGCTGACGTTGTCGCGGCTGAAGTAGTACTCATCACCGTCAGGCGTGCGAATGAAACCAAAACCGCCCAAGTCGTCCAGGCGTACAAGCTCACCATGCAGCGGTATGGGATGTTGCTTCTCCTGCCCCCGGCGCTTGCGCACAACCTCCTCCACCTGGCGCTTCATGTTGTCAAACGCATCGCGCAACGCGACGTACACGTCTTCGTTCTGGACCCGGTTCACCACAAGTTCATGGCCCGGCAGCGTAAGATCAATGCGCACGCCGTAGGGACGCCCCTGATGCTTGTGCTTCTGCTCCAGGTCGATATCGACACGGCAAGCCATGATGTCGGGTGCAAATGTCTCAAGCTTGTGCGCATGTTCACGCGCACTGGTCTCAAGCGCATCGGAAGGCTCCATCCCTTGAAACCGAATGTGAACGGGAAGCTTCATCGTCACTCCTTTGCTGGCATAGGAGTTCATTCTGGGGCGGCACCATGGCAAACCACTTGAGATTTGTCAACGCGAACCCAACAGAGCAGAGTGGCAGCCAGACAGGGAGTGCGCAGCATGCGGCAGCCCATAAAACAGGCAGACAAAGGTGAGTCCAGTTTCCCCGACAAGGGAAAAAACCCCATTACCCATATGGGCTACCCAACATTACCCTTTGCGGTAATAGACGCACCGTGACACCTCCTCAAGAATCAACATGTGCAATGGGCATAGTGCCTGTTGCGTAGGGATGATTGTGTTCCCCCACAATAGCCGCCTGCAATCAGTCAATTAACGGAGACAAGACATGGAATTCAACAAGGAATTTGACGCATCTGGCCTGGCCTGCCCGCTGCCCATCGTAA
Source organism: Rhodoferax sp. (assembly GCA_036835225.1). Lineage (GTDB taxonomy): Bacteria > Pseudomonadota > Gammaproteobacteria > Burkholderiales > Burkholderiaceae_C > Rhodoferax. The sequence goes on from DAITMI010000004.1 coordinate 39,263, forward strand.
AAACCAAAAAGGCGCTGGCCGACATGATCTCCGGGCAGGTGCTGCGCGTGATCTCCACCGATCCGGGTTCGGTGTGCGACATGGCAGCCTTTGCCGAGCAGACCGGTAACACGCTGCTGGAACAAGGCACCGAAAACAGCAAGCACGTCTTCTATCTCAAGAAGGCTTGAGTTAGAACCCTCCGACCTACCCCGACACACTGGAAGAGACGCATGGCAACCAAAAAAATGGCGCTGATCGCTACCAAGGGAACGCTGGACATGGCGTATCCACCGTTCATCCTGGCCTCCACCGCCGCAGCGCTGGGCTGGGACGTCCAGATCTTCTTTACCTTCTACGGCCTGCAATTGCTGCGCAAGAACCTGGATGGCATCAAAATCAGCCCGCTGGCAAATCCCGCCATGCCCATGCCCGTGCCCATGCCGGTACTGGTGCAGATGCTGCCGGGCATGGAATCCATGGCCACGATGATGATGAAGAACAAGATGAAGTCCAAGGGTGTGGCATCGTTGCAGGAACTGCGCGACATCTGTCTGGAGGCGGACGTCAAGTTTGTCGCTTGTCAGATGACGGTGGACTTGTTTGAATTTGAGACCAGCGAGTTCATCAAGGATGTGGAGTACGGCGGGGCCGCCACCTTCATGAAGTTCGCCGGCGAATCCGACGTCTGCCTGTTCATTTAAGAACATCCTTTGCCGGTCTAACCGGTGCCAGCGCCCAACGCTGTGTGGTCATTCTCAAAGAATAGGCTGCATATCAGCACGGCACAACCGAGAGAAAGAACTGCTATGAAGAATCTGATCCTGTGGTGTGTCCTGCTGTGCTCGTCGCAGGTTTGCCTGGCACTCGCACCCTACGTGCACGGGGACAAGCTGCCCGGCGTGGACCTGCCCACACAACTGACACAGATCGAGAAGAAGCTGCAGGCCGAGGGATTCACGGTGATTGGGCGACACACGCCCAGAGGACTGCCCGGACACGCCAGCCTGGTGGTCACCGACCGGGCGATGTTGGCGGCCATTCGCACCATCGGCGGTTCGACCATCGTCGCATCCGGCATACGCGTAGGCGTGCAAAGTGACGGCACTGTGTCGTACATGAATCCGGACTACTGGTATCGCGCTTATCTGCGTGGCCAATACAAAAAGGCGCAAACCGCCGTCAAGTCGGTGCAAATGCGTCTGGCAAAAGCTTTGGGCGAGGGCAGCAGCTTTGGCGGGGACGTACCGGAGGCGGATTTAAGTGATTACCGCTACATGTTTCCGATGGAGCGATTCGATTCACCCAACAGCGAGCTGAGCACCCACGCCAGCTTCGAAGAGGCGCTCAAGACTGTGCGCGACAACCTGTCCAAAGGCGTGGGTACCACCAGCCGTGTCTATGAAGTGGTGATGCCAGAGAGCCGGATGGCGGTGTTCGGTGTGGCCATGAGCGACCCCGGCGACGGCGAGGGCTGGTGGGTGAACAAGATCGGAGCGGACCACATGGCAGGCTTGCCCTATGAACTGTTCATCGTGGACAACAAGGTTTATGCACTGTATGCCCGTTACCGCATTGCGCTGGCCTGGCCCGCTTTAGGCATGGGTCAGTTCATGGGCATCATGACTACCCCCGATGCCATACGTGCCACGCTTGCCCGCGTCGCGGGCGGCACCGAGCAGCGCAACTAGAATTTATCTTGTCTGGAGTAATTTGATATGACCGATGCAATCAGTCCAGGCACCTTGGTCGTCTGGGGCGGCTTCGTGCTGGCCTTCATCTTTGGTGCAGTTGCCAACAAGACCAACTTCTGTACCATGGGGGCCATCTCGGATGTAGTGAACATGAGCCACTGGGGGCGCATGCGGATGTGGCTGCTCACCATCGCGGTGGCCCTGATCGGCGCCAACCTGTTGTACTACTTTGGGCTGATTGATCTATCCAAGTCGGTCTATTACCGCCCCACTTTGCCCTGGCTGTCCTTGCTGCTGGGGGGCGCGCTGTTTGGCGTGGGCATGACGATCGCGGCGGGCTGCACCAACAAGAACCTGGTGCGCTTGGGGGGGGGCAGTGTGCGCTCGCTGGTGGTACTGGTATTTCTGGCGATTTCGGCTTACATGACACTCAAGGGACTGTTCGGCCAGTGGCGCGCCAGCTATCTGGACCCGGTGGCCATCGATTTGGCTGCCTTGGGTCTATCTACGCAAGGGCTGCCGCACATCCTGGCCAAGCTGACCGGCCTGCCAGAAAAGACGGCCATGCTCGTCACGGTGGTGGTCCTTGGACTGAGTCTGCTGGCGTTCGTCTTCAAGGACAAGCGCTTTCGCGGTAATTTGTCCCACGTGATTGGATCGATTGTGCTCGGGTTGCTGATCGTCGCGGCCTGGTACCTGACGGGCAACATCGGTCATGGCGAAAACCCCGATACGCTGGAAACAGTGTATTTCGCCACCAACACGCGAACGCTGGAGTCCATGAGTTTTGTAGCCCCGACCGCCTACAGTCTGGAGCTGCTGATGCTGTGGACGGACAAGTCAATGCGGGTCACGTTTGGCATTGCCACGGTGATCGGCGTGGTGCTCGGCTCTTTTGCCTACGCCATCAGCACCCGGCAATTTCGCTGGGAAGGTTTTGCCTCGCTGGAGGATCTGCGTACCCAGTTGATCGGCGCGGTGCTCATGGGTTTTGGCGGCGTCACCGCCAGCGGCTGCACGGTTGGCCAGGGCCTCTCGGGCGTATCAACCCTGGCATTGGGCTCATTCCTCGCGTTGACCGGCATCGTCGGCGGCGCGGCAGCAACCATGAAGTGGCAGCAGCGCTGAAAGGATAGCGTGGACCTCAGTCGTCGCCCTTCGGTCCTGCCGTGCGAACCTGGCACAGCAGGTCTTCGGCTTGTAGTTCATTGTCGGCAAACATGACCTTGATTTTCCCCGGCGAGTCAGCCGCCTGCTGGGCGCGCAGTGCCTTGGCCTGGGCTGACGCGTCGTTGAAGGTTTCAAACTCGGACAGCTTTTCCAGCTGTGCCAAGGGTTTTATCCGATAGATGTAGTAGGGCATGGTGTTTGCGTTGATGCGTTGGGAGAACGGCTTCAGACATAGCGCTTGGAAGCGCGACGGCGGCCCGGGAGCGCCTTCTGGATAATGACGCCGCGCACGGCGGCCAGGCTCATCAGTGGCGCATCCGCAAAGGTCGGGTTCAGCGGGTGCAGCAGCCAACCCGTGCCTGCACGCAGTAGTTGCCTGAAGGTCCACTCTTCGTTATGCCAAGCCAGCACATAGGAGCCGTCCTGGGCCAGGCCCTCGGGCTCGATGATGATGATTTCGCCCTCAAGGAACTCGGGCGCCATGCTGTGGCCCAATACCATCAGGGCAAAGGACTCGCCACCTCCACAGTCGGACACGGCAGCATCTACCGTTGGGGGTAAGGCGGTCGCATAGGTGACCCCGTGCGGCGCTGGTAGGTTCGTGGGAGGGAGCATGTGTGGTTACTAATGGTGATGCTGGCTTACAGCTCCTGGGTGAATATTTGTGCCGCCGCCACGCCCATCGCGCGCAGTTCGTCGTGCAGTGTGCTGACAAAACCCTGTGGCCCGGCGAGATAAAAATCACAGTCAATGTCAAACAAATCGGCCCGTATGGCCCGGGCGATCTGCTGGGCGCCGATCATGACATCCGCATGCGACACCAACTCGTATTCAAACTGATCGAGCGCCTCTGACCAGGCGCGGCACTGGTTGCTCTGGAAGTGTCCGTCGCGGCGCGTGGCCAGCCAAAACAATGAGAGCGAAGGTGCCGCGTCCAATGCCAGCGCGTGTTCGATCAGGCTTTTGATGGGTGCGAAACCGGTGTCGCAGGCCGCAAACACCAAGGGACGGTGTCCGTCCGCAAGCACAAACTCGCCCGCGGGCCCGAGCACCGTGACGGCAGCGCCGGGCTTGATGTCATCGGCAAACAGGTGCCGCGCCAGCGCATCGGATTCATCGCGCGCAATGAAAAAGTGCAGGTTTCGGTCATCGCAGGGGCAACTGGCTACCGGGTAAGTCGTGTGCGCATCGCCCTGTCCCGGCATCGTCCAGCCCAGCAGCACCGATTGCCCAGCCAGAAAGCGCAGGCGGTGGCTGCGCGGGGTCTGCAAATGCAGCAACCGCGTATCAGGCGCCAATTCGGTGACCGCCCGCACCTGGGTCACGATTTGCTGCTCGGGGATGTCCTGCGGGCCGCTCGCCTCCAGCATCTCCAGCGTGAGTTCGCTGCTGGCAGCAGTGTGACAGCACATCAGGGTGTAGCCCTGGGCTTTTTCCGTTTCTGACAGTGCGTAATCCGAGTGCTGTGTTTTCACCACGCCACCGGAAATCACGCGCACTTTGCACATACCACAACTGCCATTGCCACAGCCGTAGTTAAGTTTGAGCCCGGCGCGAAGACCGGCCTGCAGCAGGTTGGCGTGGCCCTCCACGGAGAACTCATGCCCACTGGGGCGTACCGTAACCTGTGCCGTCATGACCTTGAGCATATCGTCCATCACCTCCAGCAAATCGACCGACTCCGTGGCCAGCGCCTGCGCCAGACCCCGCGTGATTTGGTTTTCCAATTCCAGCCATGCGGCGTCCCCATGACGCTGTTCGGCCAGTTCACGAATACGCTTTTGCAGCGCGATCACCAGGCCGTGGTAACGCTGCAAGTGTTTGCGCACATCAGCCAGTTCCTGACTTTGTGCAAACAAGCGCTGCGCCAGGACTTCCTGGCTCGGCAGCATGCGCTCGCGAACCCGCCTGCCGAAGGCTTCGTCCCGGATTTGCGCCACGCGCTCCAGCAAACCGGATTCCTCAAGTTGTGCGCCGGGGTAAAGGCGCAACAAGGCATCGGTGGACACCAACCCGTCGCTCAAGACCAGAGAGCCGTCGCGCACATGCTGCTGTAACACACCGCGTGCCACGCCCACCAACTGGGCAGCACGCCAAACGCTGAGTTGATGTGACATGGTGCTTATCTGCTATGCAGTTAATTGTGCCGTTTGCACTGGTGCACGGATGCGATCCAGATAGCGGGCACGGTACAGCAGCCGGGGTTGCTGGGGATCGTCCACAAAGCCCGAGCGGTCGTGCAACACGTTGTTGCACACCAGCCCCATGCCGGGCTCGAGCGTCAAGCGAAACAAGTGAGGTCCGTCGCTGGCCAGCAACTGCTCCAGAAACGCCGCGGCTGCGCGCGTTGGCGCATCGTCCTTCCACTGCACACTGCGCGTTCGCGCCGTGTAGCGCATGTGCAGCGCGCCATTGAGTTGATCAATCGAGAACACAGGGCCGGCCTGCTCGGCGCGCGCCACCCCGTCTTCATCCAGTCGTTCGGGAATGGTCATGGCATCGGGTGCCATCAGGGCGCGCACCCAGTCGGGGTTGGCTTCACGCACGGCAATATAAGCCATCTCATGGTCCATCAGGGCATTCTGACCGCCAGCACTTGCCGCACGCACGCAATGCAGAATCATGGCCCGGATGTGGCGCGATTCCGGGTGGTAGTAGCCATCGGTATGCCATTTGATAGGCCGATTGGTGTAGGGAATGAAAGCGGTGCGATCACCCACCGGGTCCGCCACCGCAATCTGCGAAATTCCGTCTTCGTCGGCAAGCCAATTGCCGTCCAGCCGGTGCAAGCCCAACTGCTGCGCCAACAGGCGCGGAATGTTCTTGTCCGGTGCACGCACGGGGCTGCGGTAGATAGCCATATTGGCCGTGGCGCAGCGTTGCAGCAGCGCTTGCTGTTCAGCGTCGCTTAAGACACGGGGGTCGGCCACATCCACCACCAGGTCCTGCGCCCGCAACGGATGGCTGGCGCGCTTGGCATCACGCCAGCGCTGGTAGGCGGCTCGCGCATCGAGGTCAAAAGGCGTTCTCATTATGGCGCTTCGTTCAGTCGCCGGATGTGGCCGCTCGCGCGGCTCGCGGCGCTCGCGCTTCGGTGGACAACACATCCTGCATGGCACGTTGAATCATTTGCACCGCCTCAGGCACTTCGGTGGCCATGATCTGATCAACGACCCAGCGCTGATCCTTTTGCGGCATGAGCGCCTCAATGCGATGTCCCAGATAACGCACAAAGGCAAAGTCCGGCCCATCAGAGCCATAAGAAAACTCAGCGTAATGGTCAGCCAACTCGTTGAACAGGTCAATGAATTCGTCATAGTGACTGGGCTGGCCCGCAGGTGGCTCGCCCAACAGGTTGTCCTCATTCTCCTGCAACACCTCAGCCACCCGCTTGACCAGCGCAGTGATGAACTCGCCACGCCCCTCGATGCCCATGCGCTCAAAAGCCATGCGATCCAACACCTGGGTCAAGAACACCAGCACTTCACGCGTGAAGGCAAAGTACTGCGGGCCGATCTCGATGTCAAAGTGCGCCGAGCGCATCTGCTTGAGCATGTTTTGCGCCACGCGCCAGGCAATAAAGGCCATCGCACTGGCGGTTTGCTGCGGGGTCTTGGCGGTTCCGGAGCGAAACCACTGACTCTTGATTCTGATGTTGGCCACAGTCAGCAGTCAGTGATCAGTATCCGCCTTTGCCGAGCGGCTGCGGCAATGCAGCCACTTTGGGGCCCTGCTTGGCGGGTCCGATCGGAAACAGGTCGTATAGATACTTGCTGTCCACTTCAGGGCGTATCTCTGCCATGCCTTTTAGCATGGCGCGGAAATTCGGCGTGTGGCCATGTTCGCGGTACTCGTCGCGCAGGTAGTTGACGACCTCCCAGTGTGCATCGGTCAATTCGATGTTTTCCGCTGCGGCAATGACGCGCACTGCCTCGTCGTCAAAAACCGGCTCCAGAAGGAAGCCCTGATCGTCGGTCTCATGCTCCGCGCCATTGATGTTGTAGCCCATTTTTCGTTCCTATTTTTTCGATTGTCAAGAAATCACTACACCGCAGCAGCCGACTTGTGCGGCACAAATATCCCACAGCCGAGTAGGCGATGCGGCCCCAGACCATGCTGCTGCAGGTGCAGCGATTGCTCCGGAGGCAGCGCGTGCAGCATCAGACTGAAAGTATCCACTACGCAGCCCGAAACCATCAAACGCTGGCGCTTGCCGCACACCCGCTCGCCATCAATGGCCAACTCCGCCAATTCACGACCCATTGCTGCCACGAACGTCACCTCATCCGCACTGTCGGCAGCTACCTTGTACGCATACAAAGTGGAATGCGGCTGCAATTCGCGAAGGTGTGGCACGCCCAAGCGCAGGGGATGGCCATCCACGACCAGGTCAAGACCACTCAGTGCCATCAACTCGTCCACACGTCGGACCGATACCCGCAGCAATAAGCGGGCACGCTGCGACAGCAAAGCCTGCTCGTCACTGCCTGGCACCACCTTGACGGGATGTATCCCTGCCAGGGGATCGGTGCCCAGCCAAGGCCACTGCGCGCACAGAGCCTGTTGCAGCGCCTGTGCATGGTCACGCGGCAAGGTCTGGCCTTGCATGGGGAACACCATGTCCACCGCCGCGTCACCCAATGCGTGCAGAGATGTCATATCGGCTCCTGCGATTGGGGGTCCGGCTGGGGCTGCGTCTGCGCCCAGCGCAGTAAGGCCGCGCCCCAAAGACGCGCCGTCTCGGGGTCGATCTCAAACACCGTGAAACGACTTTTCTCGCGGATGCGCGTGCGCAGCAAGCTCATGCCACCCGCGGCATAGTCCAATTGCTGCAATTCGATGACCTGCCCGCCCAAGGGACTGGTCAGCTTGTCAAGCGGAGTAATGGTCGTCATATTGCCTGTCTTCTGTTCTTTACTGGCTGTCAAAGTGAAGCCGTGCCGTGAGAGTCGACGCCGCCTGTCAGGATCAGCCGCAAGTAGCGCTATTTGGCGGAATGTCGGGGCGTGCCGTCTATAACCGGGACGGGTGGGGGAATATAGCCCTAATGGGTAGCACAGAATAATCAACGAGGGTGATAGCGGCCGCTCGGCAGGCACACGTATTATTCGATCCAGAGTTGACTGTGAACCGGCCCGAAGAGGCAGACGTCAACATGGCCCCATTGACCGATCGGCCCACCCCGTTCGCCCCCTGACAGGAGACACATCATGAGCAAAAAACCGCACGACACTCCCATGCTCGACCAGCTAGAGGCCGGTCCATGGCCCAGCTTTGTCACTGGTCTGAAACGTCTGGCCAAAGACAATGATTACATGACCGATCTGATGGGACAACTGGAGCACTCCTACAAAACCCGCAAGGGTTATTGGAAGGGGGGAACAGTGGGGGTTTTTGGCTATGGCGGCGGCGTGATTCCGCGGTTTTCTGAGGTGGCCGAAATGTTCCCGGCCTCCAAGGAGTTTCACACCCTGCGCGTGCAACCACCAGCAGGCATGCACTACAACACGGATGTGCTGCGCAAGATGTGCGACATCTGGGAGCGTCACGGCTCAGGCCTGATCGCCTTTCACGGGCAGTCGGGCGACATCATGTTTCAGGGCGCCAGCACGGCTAACGTTCAGGGCGCATTCGATGAACTGAACGAACTGGGTTTTGACTTGGGTGGCGCTGGCCCGGCGGTGCGTACCAGCATGTCCTGCGTCGGTGCGGCGCGCTGCGAACAATCCTGCTTTGACGAGGCACGGGCGCACCGTCAGGTGGTCAACACCTTTCTGGATGACATGCATCGTCCGGCGCTGCCGTACAAGTTCAAGTTCAAGTTTTCAGGTTGCCCGAATGACTGCATGAATTCCATCCAGCGCGCTGACATGGCGGTCATCGGCACTTGGCGCGACAACATGCGCACCGATGAAACCTTGGCGCGCAAGTGGTATGCCAAGCATGGCATGACCGAGCTGGTGAACGATGTGGTCAGCCGCTGCCCCACCAAAACCATCATGCTCAAGGAGACCAAGCATGTCTCTAAGGGTCCAAAAATTTCCAGCGTTGCCATTAACGATACCCAGTCGCTGGAAATCGACAACGCCAACTGCGTCCGCTGCATGCATTGCATTAATGTCATGACCGGGGCCTTGGCGACCGGTACTGACAAGGGCGTCACGGTGCTGATGGGTGGCAAACGCACGCTCAAGATCGGCGACCTCATGGGGACCGTGGTGACACCCTTCATGCCGATGAAGACTGATGAGGATTACCAGGCCTTGGTGGAGCTGGCGCAGAAGTCGATCGACTTTTTTGCTGAAAACGCATTGGAACACGAACGCACCGGCGAGATGATTGAGCGCATCGGCCTGGTTAATTTCCTGGAAGGCATCGGACTGGAGATCGATCCCAATATGGTCTCAACGCCCCGTACCAACCCTTATGTTCGCACTGACGGCTGGGATGATGAAGTGGCAAAAATCAATGCCCGCAAAGCGGCGGCCTGACATTTTCATAAAACTTTGCGGGACAGACTGTAGCTATGCGAAGCGAACAAGCGCTGTCCTCAACTGATTAGAAAGACCAACATGGCAACCATGCGCACCCCCATCGAAAGCGGCGTACCCGATAACAAACAGTATCTGCATCCGCTGATGCTCAAGAACTACGGCAACTGGAAGTACCACGACCGGCCCCGCCCGGGCGTGCTGCACCATGTGTCGCACAGCGGCGACGAGATCTGGACAGTGCGCGCCGGCACGCAGCGGCAGATGGACCTGTTCACCATCCGCAAGTTGTGCGACATTGCCGACACCTATGCCGACGGTCATGTGCGCTTCACCATTCGCAGCAACATCGAGTACATGGTGACAGACCCCGGGCGCGTGGCTCCACTGGTCGAAGCGCTCACCAACAATGGTTTTCCTGTGGGCGGAACCGGCAACTCCGTCTCCGCCATCGCGCATACCCAGGGCTGGCTGCACTGCGACATTCCCGGCACCGACGCCTCGGGCGCAGTCAAGGCCTTGATGGATGATCTGCACGCGGAGTTCATCAAGGAAGAAATGCCCAACCGTGTTCACTTGTCCACCTCCTGCTGCGAGATTAACTGTGGTGGCCAAGCCGACATTGCCATCATCATCCAGCACACCAAGCCGCCCAAGATCAACCACGATCTGGTGGCGAATATGTGCGAGCGGCCCACTGTGGTGGCGCGTTGCCCAGTGGCTGCCATCCGGCCCGCCATGGTCAACGGCAAGCCGTCGCTGGAAATCGATGAAGCTAAATGCATGTGCTGCGGTGCCTGCTACCCACCCTGCCCCCCCATGCAGATCAATGACCCCGAGCACAGCAAGCTGGCCATTTGGGTCGGCGGCAAAAACTCCAACGCCCGAGGCAAGCCCACCTTCATGAAAATGGTGGCTTCGGGTCTGCCGAACAACCCACCGCGCTGGCCCGAGGTTTCGGCCATGGTAAAGAAAATCCTGTACACGTACAAAGAAGACGCGCGTTCTTGGGAACGGGTTTCGGACTGGATCGAACGTATTGGCTGGCCGCAATTCTTCGAGAAATGCGACCTTCCCTTTACCAAGTATCTGATTGACGACTGGCGTGGTTCTCGGTCCAGCTTGAATGCCTCTACTCATATCCGTTTTTAGTTACGACATAACTTGAGTACAAGTTAGTCTTCACTGAAGCTCCATTTTGATCGACACCGGAATTGACCCCCATGAAATTTGGCTTACTTGTTAGTGAAGGCCCTTACACGCACCAGGCGTCCGACAGTGCCTACCAGTTTGTGGTAGCGGCATTGGCCAAAGGCCACGAGATCCAGCGTGTTTTTTTCTACCACGACGGTGTCAACAATGCGAGTCGACTCACCGAGCCCCCGCAGGACGACCGTCATGTGGTGAACCGCTGGTCGGCCCTGGCCGCCGAGCACAAGGTGGATTTGGTGGTGTGTGTGGCGGCGGCATTGCGCCGTGGCATCAAGGAAGAAGTGCTGGCGCCGGGTTTTCGCATCTCGGGTTTGGGCCAGTTGGTGGATAGCGGGATCAAGGCCGATCGCCTGGTCACGTTTGGCGATTGAACAAGAAAGACACTGAAATGAGCGAACAGGAAGCGACTCCGACCAGTGGTCCCAAAGTGAAGAAATTCATGTTTGTGAACCGCAAGGCGCCTTACGGCACCATCTACGCACTGGAAAGCCTTGAGGTGGTGTTGATTACCGCCACCTTCGATCAGGACGTAAGCTTGGTATTCATCGACGATGGCGTCTATGAGTTGGTCAAGGGCCAGCAAACCAAAGGTATCGGCATTAAAAACTTCTCCCCGAGCTACCGCGCACTGGACGGCTACGACGTAGAAAAGCTCTATGTGGATCAGATCTCGTTGGAACAGCGCGGCCTGACCGAAAAAGATCTGTTGGTCCCTGTGGAGGTGCTCGATGCGCAGCAAATGGGTCAGCTAATGGCGCAGCAGGACGTGATCCTGAGCTTTTGAAGACGAGGAAACCCCATGTTGCACATCATCAATAAATCGCCCTTTCAAACCAGCACGTTAGACACTTGTTTGCGTATGGCCCAACCCGGCAACGCGCTGCTGCTCATCGAAGACGGCATTTACGCCGCCACCGTGGGCAGCGTCGCAGAAGCCCGCGTGCGCCAGGCCTGCGCCACGCTCAAGGTCTATGTCCTGCAACCTGACATGGATGCCCGCGGCGTGACGGGCAAGCTGATCGACGGCGTAACGCTAGTCGATTACAACGGATTTGTGGACCTGACCCTTGAATACAACACCTCGCACTCCTGGCTGTGAGATGAACACTGTTCGCTAATACTTTTTTATCTGGAGAAATACATGAGCTTTGAAATCAACGGCAAGAACTACGAAACTGATGAAGAGGGCTACCTGCTGAACTTGGCTGACTGGACCACCGATGCTGCTGTCCATCTGGCGGAAGAAGAGAAAGTGGAGTTGACGGACAACCATTGGGAGGTCATCAATTTCCTGCGCGAGTACTACAACGAGTACCAAATTGCTCCCGCCGTGCGCGTACTGACCAAGGCCATTGGCAAGCAATTCGGTGAAGAAAAGGGCAACAGCAAGTACCTGTATGACCTGTTCCCTTATGGTCCGGCCAAGCAGGCCTGCAAAATTGCTGGTTTGCCCAAGCCCACAGGCTGTATCTGACCGCAGCTGTCGCGTCTCTTCTTCCCTGATACGCCAATAACGTGCCGGTCCTGACCATGTCGCTGCTTACTATTTTCTATGCGCTCCTGTTCTACGTCGCCACGCTGGTGTTCGTCGTGGGACTGACCTTGAAAATCCGAAGCTACGCCAAAACCCCGGCGCCGCTGAAGATTCCGACCACGCCTGCGCCAATGACCGCCACCGGCGTTGGGTGGCGCATGGCCCGTGAGGTGGTGTTTTTTGAAAGTCTGTTCAAGTCCAGCAAATGGACATGGATTTTCGGTTGGACCTTTCATGCGGCGCTGTTGCTGGTGGTATTACGCCACTTGCGCTATTTTCAGGAACCGGTGTGGCTGCCCGTCGCTTTGATCCAGCCCTTTGGTACTTACGCCGGTTTCGCCATGGTGGCAGCTTTGGGCGGCTTGTGGGCGCGACGTTGGCTGGTGGACCGGGTGCGCTATATTTCGACGCCATCGGACCACCTGATGCTGGCGTTGCTACTGGCCATTGGCTTAACTGGGCTGGCCATGCGTTTTGTCGCACACACGGACATCGTCGCCGTCAAGGTTTTTATGCTTGGCCTGATGCGGTTTGATTGGCAGCCCTTGCCAACCGACCCGGTATTGCTGGTGCATCTGGCTCTGGTGGCTTTCCTCATGATCATTTTTCCTATCAGCAAGCTGCTGCATGCACCGGGCCTGTTTTTCAGCCCGACCCGTAACCAGGCCGACAATGCCCGCGAGACTCGCCATATCTCGGCTTGGGCTGCAGCGTTGGACAAACGGCCCTGAACACCCATACACATCATGGCCACAGCCGCATTTGAAACCCCAAAGCTCAAGAGCTACCCGGTCATCCCGCTGGTGCAGGTGGGGGCCGTATCGCACCTCAAACCTTTCGTGGCCGGGGCGCCGATTCAGAAGGCGCTTGGATTTCCGGAAGAACTCGTAGAAGACTGGCAGGCCAAAGCCATTGCCAAGATGGGCGAGTTGCTGGGCAAGTACCGCTCGCTCCTCGTCTATATGGACACCTGCGTGCATTGCGGGGCCTGCTCTGACAAATGTCACTATTTTCTTGGCACCGCAGACCCAAAGAACATGCCGGTGGCACGCCAGGATCTCATGCGCAAGATCTACCGGCGCTACTTCACGTTTGCCGGCAAGTATTTTCCCAAGCTGGTCGGCGCGGTGGATCTCACGCGCGAAGTACTGGACGAGTGGTACAGCTATTTCAATCAGTGCTCGGAATGCCGTCGCTGCTCGGTGTTTTGCCCCTATGGCATCGACACTGCCGAGGTCACTATGGCCGCTCGCGAGATCATGGACTCCATCGGCATGGGGCAAAAATACTCGAATGAAATCATCGGCAAGGTGCACCGTATTGGCAATAACCTGGGCATCCCAGGCCCGGCGCTGGAAAACACGCTCGAAGGTCTGGAAGAAGACACCAAGGACGACACCGGGCTGGACATCAAGTTTCCACTCAACGTCAAGGGTGCCGAGGTACTGCTCATCACCCCTTCGGCTGACTTCTTTTCCGAACCTCACGTCGAGAGCCTGATCGGCTACGCCAAAGTATTCCACGCAGCGGGTATTAGCTGGACGCTGAGTTCGCATGCCTCTGAGGCGGGGAACTTCGGCATGTTCATCGGCAACTACGAGCAGATGCGAAACATCTCGTTGCGTGTGCGAGAAGCTGCTTTGGACTTGGGCGTCAGGCGCATCGTCGTGGGTGAGTGTGGCCACGCGTGGCGCGTCGCCTACAGCTTTTGGAACACACTGATCGGCCCGTTCGACTATCTCGATCAGCGTTATCCTGTGCCGCAACATATCTGCGAGTTCACTGACGACCTGATTCAGCGCGGTGCGCTTCAGTTTGACAAAGATGCCAATGACGACCGCATCATTACCTTCCATGATTCCTGCAACGTGGCGCGTGCCTCGCGCATGGGCAACATGCCTGGCGGGCAGTTCATCATTCCACGCAGAATCATCACATCCGTGGCCAACCACTTTCATGATATGGCTCCGCAAACCATCCACGAAAGCACCTTCTGCTGTGGCGGTGGCGGCGGCCTGCTGACGGACGATTTGATGGAGCTTCGCGTCAAGGGTGCATTGCCGCGCATGGAAGCCTTGAAGAACGTGGTGGATGACAACGGGGTGAATTTCATGGCCACGATTTGTGCCATCTGCAAAGCGCAGTTCACCAAGGTTCTGCCCTACTACGGCTTCAACATGAGCATGGTGGGCGGTGTCCACCAGTTGGTCAGCAAGGCGATCCGCCTGGGGGACAAGTAGCCATCTCACTCTGGCTGCAAGTATAAATATCAGGAGATTTTGACATGACTGCTTCCACCGAATCCATGGCCGCCAAGCCACTCACGTTCCGTCGCTACAAAGATGGTGACGACAAGGTGAGCTCATGGCAAAAGGAGATTTTTGATGCGGGCCACTCGCACAAATGTCCGACCTATATTCAAAGCACGCCACCGTGCCAGGGTAGTTGCCCGGCGGGCGAGGACATTCGGGGCTACCTCAACATCGTCCGCGGCATTGAGAAGCCGCCCGCTGGCATGGTGTGGCAGGAATACGCGTTTCGCCGCCTGACCGAGGCCAACCCCTTCCCCTCCGTCATGGGGCGCGTGTGTCCGGCCCCCTGCGAGTCGGGCTGCAACCGGAACCAGGTGGAAGACTTCGTCGGCATCAACTCGGTCGAGCATTTCCTGGGCGACTACGCGATTACCAACAAACTCGCTTACCCCAAGCCGACCACCCTGACCGGAAAAAAAGTAGCGGTGATCGGGGGCGGACCGGCTGGATTGTCAACGGCATACCAACTGACACTGAAGGGCCACGAAGTCACCTTGTTCGATGAGCGTGCCGAGCTCGGTGGCATGATGCGCTATGGCATACCGGGTTTTCGCACGCCGCGTGACGTGCTGGACGCCGAAATCCAGCGCATTCTGGATTTGGGCGTGAAAACCCGCATGAACTGCCGCATTGGTACCGACATCAGCATGGCGCAGATTCGCGCTGAATTCGACGCCGTGTTCCTCGGCTTGGGTGCCCAAGCGGGTCGTGCCCTGCCGGTCGAAGGCGCCGACGCACCCAACTGCGTGACCGCCACCTCCTTCCTGAAGGCATTCAATGATGGTCGCTTGCGCCATGTGGGTAAGCGCGTGGTGGTGGTCGGTGGCGGGGACACGTCCATCGACGTGGCTACCGTCGCACGTCGCCTGGGTCACATTGACAAGGTCAACGAGTCCGATCGACCCGAACACGCCATCGCCGGCCATGTGGCCCACGATGTGGCTGAGGTTTCGGCCCGCCAGGGCGCGGAAGTCACGCTTACCTCCATCTTTGCCGTGGACAAGATGCAGGCCACCAAACACGAGGTGGAGCAAGCCCTATCGGAAGGCATTGCCATCCGCGGTGGAATGACGCCGGTGGCGGTGGTACGCGGGCCGGACGGTCGCGCCACCGCGCTACGCGTGATGCGCTGCGAGGCAAAAATAGTGGGCGGTCGGCTGGAGATCAAAAACATTGAAGGGACGGAAGAGGACATTCCCGCCGATCTGATCGTCTCGGCCATTGGGCAGGCGGTGGATTTCACCGGCCTTGACGAATTCAACAACGGCAAAGGCGCCATCAACAGCGACAAGAACTACCAGGTGCTGGGGCAGCCCGGCTTCTTTGTGGGCGGCGACGTAGTGCGCCCGCACTTGCTGACCACCGCGATCGGACACGGCGCGATTGCGGCCGATGGCATTGACCGCTTTCTGCAGAGCGAGCCGCTGGAAAAACGTCCCAAGATCGACGTGCATGCGTTCGATCTGAAGCGCAAGATGCTGGAAAAAGGCTATACCTTCAGTGAAGTGCACGAGCCCAT
>DAITMI010000005.1:0-14924 GCA_036835225.1 Rhodoferax sp.
CCTGGCTCAATATTAAATCGGCAGGGTGGCTCAATATTCAATCGGCGCTGACAGCGTTACTGGCTGAACCTGCAAACCGAGTACGACATGCGCATCGTGACGCGCGAGAGCCGCGACAAGATCGCGCCGCGCATCCGGGTCTTTCAGCCAGCGGTGGTTTGAAGTTTTTGATATGCTACTAAATGCATAGCTGCTTTAGAATATTGGACGCGGGCTAGAGGCATATTTGGCTTATAAATTATGTGAAGCCAAGTGCAGGTCAGTGGCGCGCCCGCACCCGGCCAGATGGTTCGAGCGCAGTGGCTACTTCGGGTCTTCCTGCATCAGCTGCTGGCGGATCGCCCGCAATTCCTGTTGGCGCTTGGCGTCAGTCTCGGGGTAGCTCATTTTGAGCGACTGAAAAGTATCGAGAACAATCCGGGAAATAATCAGCCGGGCGTTCTCCTTGTCGTCGGCGGGCACCACATACCAGGGCGCAATTTTGGTGCTGGTGGCGCTCAGGCAGTCCTCATAGGCCTGCATGTACTGGGGCCAGAATTTCCGCTCCTCAATGTCGGCCAGACAGAATTTCCAGTTTTTTTCGGGCTCATCAATGCGCGCGAGAAAGCGCTTGCGTTGCTCTTCCTCTGACAGGTGCAGGAAGAATTTGACGATCCGGGTGCCGTTGCCATGGAGGTGCTTCTCCAGCCCGACGATGGAGCGATAGCGCTCCTGCCAGATGGTTTTCTCGTCGTGTAGTCCATCCGGCAGCCGCTGCGCGAGCAGAATCTCCGGATGCACACGCACGATCAACACCTCCTCGTAATAGGAGCGGTTGAAGATGCCGATGCGGCCGCGTTCCGGCAGCGACTGCGTGGTGCGCCACAAAAAATCATGGTCCAGCTCCTCGGCGCTCGGGTGTTTGAAACTGAACACCTGGCAGCCTTGGGGGTTGATGCCGGACATCACATGTTTGATGGCGCCATCTTTCCCGGCCGCATCCATGGCCTGGAAAATCAGCAACACCGCATAGCGGTCGGACGCGTAGTGCAGTTGTTGCAGCTCGCTGAGCTCACTGACCTGTTGCGCGAGCAGTTCCTGGTATTGCTCCTTCGACTTGTAAACGGGCTTTACCAGCGTCGGCCATTTTTTGAGATTGACCTTGTCGCCTTCCTGCACCCGGAAATCTTTTGACGTGATGTTCATCGTGATCCTTTCGGTTTTTGGGTTTAGATGGATCAGACCCTGTCAGTGGTCTTGCCGCGTGACATGGGCCTGCATCGGCGGGTACTGCCGCAGCAGCAGCCAGGCGGCCCAGCCCAGCGACAGCAACACCACCAGGGCACCGGCCGTGTGGGTCAGGCCGCCAATCAGTTGCGCCTTGGGCAGCAGCCCCATGCTGGAGAAAAGATAGATCCAGTCGTGGCCGCCTGCCTCGCCGGTGGCGCCCGACAGCAGCATCAGTTGCGGGTGCAGCGCGTCATACATGTAGGGGGCGACGTCCAGCAGCGACACCCCCAACAACCACAGGCCGACCGCCGCGCCAAAGGGGTCGCGGTTTTTGATCAGCAACGCGCCACCCAGGATGAGCGGCATGAGCAGCTGGCCCAGCGTGCCGCCCAGCACGGTCATCCACTCCCCCAGCGGCATGAAGATGACGTGGCCGGCCTCGTGAAACACCAGCAGGGGCCGGTGAATGAAGGAAGCCCCCAGTTCGCCGCTGCGGTAGTCGAGCCCGATCAGCCCCCAGGCCCAGATGGCCAAGCCCACCAGCATGGCCCCGCGCAGCCAGAAGTCCATCGCGTCCACCCGCTCCGGGATGGGGCTGAGCAGCGCCGTCCACCCGGGCGCAGCGTCTGGCACCCCCGGTTCGTCATCTTGATCCGGTGGCGCCCGCCGCGCCACCTGTCCCACTTTGGCCAGGATCACGCCACAGGCCGGGCAGGCCGCGGGTAAGGCCTGGTCGGCCGGCAAGGGGCGGTGGCCGCACTTGGGGCAACGGCGGGAGGCGGGGCCGGCAGTGTGGGGGCGAGAGGGGCGGGACATGCGTCAGTTATACCGGTTTGCTGTTGCCGGTGCCACGTCATTTTCTCTGCTGCTTGCCGTAGCGCGGTGCAATAGTTGCGATGCTTGCTATTGATTGAATAGCTGCTTGTGCATGATGGACGAGGGCTAGAGCTTATTTTATGTAAATAAATTCGCGGAGGGGGTGGCGTGGGCGCGCCGATCGCGCCGGGGCGGATGGCCTGAGGCGCCCGCTTTTGTCGCTCAGCTGACAAGCGACGCGCAAGCGCGTCGCTACAGTGGCGTCATGAAAACATTTCAAACCCTCGCCGAATTGGCCGACCTGGCAGGCACCGAGGTCGCGGTGAGCGACTGGATCACCATCACGCAAGCGCAGGTGAACCAGTTTGCCCACGCCACCGGCGACCAGCAGTGGATTCACGTGGACCTTGAGAAAGCCAAGGCCGGGCCCTTTGGCGGCCCCATCGCGCACGGTTTTCTGACGCTGGCGCTGATCCCGCAGTTTTTTGCGTCTTCCATGAAAATTATGGAAGCGCGCATGGGCGTGAATTACGGGCTGAACAAGGTGCGCTTCATGGCGCCGGTGCCGGTGGGCAGCCGCTTGCGCGCCCGCCTGAAGTTGCTCCAGAGTGAGCCGATCGACAACGGTGGCGTGCAAATGACCTGGGTGGTGACGATGGAGCGTGAGGGCTTGATCAAGCCGGTCTGTGTGGCCGAGTCGTTGGCGCGGCACTATCCCTAGCGTAGCGGCGTCGCGCCGTGTTCACCCGCTGGTCTCGCGATCCGGCGCAAGGGCTGGGCCAAAGCCGTTTTGC
The DNA here is from genome assembly GCA_036835225.1 of Rhodoferax sp. Taxonomy (GTDB): domain Bacteria; phylum Pseudomonadota; class Gammaproteobacteria; order Burkholderiales; family Burkholderiaceae_C; genus Rhodoferax. Next base: position 2,820 of record DAITMI010000005.1, read on the forward strand.
CGCCAGGCTTCAAAAACCGTGACAGCCACCGCGTTGGATAAATTCAGGCTGCGCTGGCCCGCCAGCATGGGCAGCCGCAGGCCTTGCGCGGCGGCAAACGATTGGCGCACTGGCTCGGACAGTCCGCGTGTCTCGGAACCAAACACCAGCCAGTCGCCCGGCGCAAAGCGCACGTCGTGCACGCCTCGGGTGGCGCGGGTGGTCAGGGCGAACATGCGCGCCGGCGCCGGCTGCTCGGTGTCCAGAAACGCTTGCCAGCTGGCATGGCGTTTGAGTTCGGCGTACTCGTGGTAGTCCAGCCCGGCGCGGCGCATGTGCTTGTCATCCATCGAAAAGCCGAGCGGCTCAATCAGATGCAGGGTGCAGCCGGTGTTGGCCGCCAGACGGATGATGTTGCCCGTGTTGGGCGGGATTTCGGGTTCGACCAGGACGATATGAAACATGCCTGGATTGTCGCCTGTGTTGCATGTGGCCGCGGCAGCGTCGGGCCGCCCCAAGCAAGGCACGGCCCCCTTGGGGGGCAGCGCAGTACGCGCAGCGACAAGCGTGGGGGCTTCTTATTCGGTGCGCGCAATCACCAGTCCCGTGATGTGCGCGGCGCCCGCCGCCCGCAGCACCCGCGCGGCGGCAAAGAGCGAGGCGCCGCTGGTCATGACATCGTCCACCAGCACCAGCCGTGCGCCCTGGAGCCGCTTGAGCAGCAAGGGCTCGACGGCAAACGCATCCTGCACGCTGGCCAGTCGCTCGGTCCGCTTGAGCGCGCTCTGGGGTGGTGTGTCCTTGATGCGCAGCAGCAGGCGGTGGTCGGTTTTGTCTGGCGCGAGTTGCCGGGCGAGCGTGAGCGCCTGGTTGAAACCACGCGTCTGCAGGCGCGCCTTTGACAGCGGCATGGGCAGCACCGCGTCGGCGGCGTCCAGTGCCGGCTCCACCCACGGCGTGCTGCGCAGCAACAGGGCAAAGACGCCGGCCCGGCCCGGATGGCTGTGGAATTTGTAGCCCACGATCAAGTCGGACCAGGGGTAGGCGTAAGAGACCGCGGCCAGGCAGCTGTCCAAGGGCGGCGGGCTCTTGAGACAGGCGCCGCATTGTCTGACGCCTGTCGGTACTGGCAGGGCACAGGTTTGACAGCGCGGCTGCGGCTGGGCGAACCGGTTCACGCAGGCCTCGCACACCGGCTGCGCCGGCCAGGCATGGCACACCTGGCACTGGCTGGGCAGTGCATCCAACATCCCTTTGAGTAATCCAGGAAACATCGAGTCAATATACTCTTGCCTCCACACCACCCACCATGTCCACCCAGCGCCCCCCCACCATCGACCCCCAGGCTGCCCGACGCTGGCAGCACATGCCGGCTAGCGCATCGCCGTGGTTGCATGAGGAGGTGGCCCGGCGCATGGAAGAGCGGCTCGAATGGATCAAGCTCCAGCCCCAAAACTGGGCGCACTGGGAGCCCGTGCGAGGCGGTTTGCAGGCGCATGCGCTGCTGACGCGCCGCTACCCAGACGCCGGGTGTTTCGTGGCGGAAACTCATGACGTCAAAGCCAAGTACGCTGAAAAAATAATAGCAAAACCCTGGTGGCTTCCGGCTCGCTGGACTGCCAAACCGACGCGGTTTGAGACGCCAGCCGATGGCGCCGTGCAAATGCTGTGGGCCAATATGGCCTTGCACATGGCGGCCGATCCCCAGGGCCTGATGGCGCAGTGGCATCGCGCGCTGGCGGTCGATGGTTTTGTCATGTTTTCCTGTCTGGGGCCGGACACCCTGCAAGAGCTGCGTGGCCTCTATCGATCATTGGGCTGGCCGGCACCCGCGCATGCGTTCACCGACATGCATGATTGGGGCGATATGCTGGCTGCTGCCGGCTTTGCCGAACCTGTGATGGACATGGAGCGCATCACCCTGACCTTTGAAACGCCGCAACGGCTGCTGCAAGAGTTGCGTGGGTTGGGGCGCAATTTGCATCTGCAGCGTTTCCCTGGTTTGCGCGGCCGGCACTGGCACGCGCAGCTGCAACAGGCACTGGCAAGCGCACCCTGCCAGCTGACCTTCGAGGTCATCTATGGCCACGCCTTCAAGCCGCGGCCCCGTCTCGACATGCGCTCCGAGACCGTGCTGTCGCTGGCGGAAATGCGTGAAACCTTGAATCAGCGCAAAAGTTATCCCCAGCAACCTTGAGAAAAGGGCTTGACAGTGGCAAAAGCGACTGGGGCGTCGGCTACAATCCACAAAAAAAAATAGGGTTAAAGACGTCTCTGTCTCTTCTCTCCTGAGCTTGTTCGGAATGGCGTTTAACAGGTAAAACGTGTGGCAAACATGGTGTTTCGTTTTGCGACAGTGCAAGGCAAGAACATTCAGTGGTTCTTGCGGCGCAATTGTGCTGTAACACCGGCGCAGCTGGGTTGGTTTTACCTCTCGCTGTGCGTTGTGTCCTTAGGTGTTGGCGCTGTTTTTTGGTTCCATGGCGCAGTGCTGGTTTTTCCATTTGCCTGGGCTGAACTGCTGGCGGTTGGTGTGAGTTTTCTGCTGTATGCCCGTCATGCGACGGACGGCGAGCGGATCTACCTTCAGGGTCAACACCTAGTGGTCGAGCTTGAAAATGCTGGCAAACTAGAGCGGGTCGAATTTCGTCGCGACTGGGTTCGCGTCGAGCCGAGATTGGGGGATAGATCGTTGATTGAGGTGTCAGGGCAAGGGTGCTCCATTCAGGTGGGTCGGTTTGTCAGGCCGGAATTGCGGCCTGTGCTGGCAAAAGAGATTCGGATGGCATTGCGGGCTGCATGAAGGTGCGCCTAGGTGTCGGGTCAGATTTGGTTAATTTGAGGCAATGAAAAAGTGAACATGATGAAGAGCATTTTCAATAAATTGGCTGGCGTCTTGCTGGCAGCGAGTGCTTGGGCCGGCACCGTGGCTTTCACGGCAGCGCATGCGGTCAGTGATTTGCCCGGCGGACCAGCTGTTAATCAGCTGAATTTGCCCCCGGCAGTTACCAAAATTGCTGAAGAGCAGGCTTGGCTTCACTGGATGATGCTGATTCTTTGCACGGTGATCTTTGTCGCAGTTTTCTCGGTGATGTTTTATTCCATCTGGAAGCACCGCAAGTCGGCGGGGCACAAGGCAGCCAACTTCCATGAATCGGTGACTGTGGAAATTATCTGGACGATTGTGCCTTTCGTCATCGTGATTCTGATGGCGTTGCCCGCTACCAAGGTGGTGGTGGCGATGAAGGACACGACCAACGCCGACCTCACTATTAAGGCGACCGGCATGCAATGGAAATGGGGCTACGATTACCTCAGGGGCGAAGGCGAGGGCATTGGCTTCATTTCGTCACTGGACAGCGCGCAGCGCGAAATGTCGAACAACGGCGGCCCGAAAGCCGGCGAAGAAGTGAACGACTACCTGTTGAAGGTCGATAACCCGCTGGTGGTTCCCGTTGACAAGAAGGTTCGCATCATTACCACCGCCAATGACGTGATCCATGCCTGGATGGTGCCGTCCTTCGGTGTCAAGCAGGATGCGATTCCCGGCTTTGTGCGCGACACCTGGTTCCGCGCCGAAAAAATTGGCGACTACTACGGCCAATGCGCCGAACTGTGCGGCAAGGAGCATGCCTACATGCCGATCCATGTGAAGGTGCTGTCTGCCGAGGACTACTCCCGCTGGGTAGATGGCGAGAAGAAGAAAATGGCCGCCAAGGCCGATGATCCAACCAAGGTCTGGACCGCAGACGAGATCACCAAGCGCGGCGAAAAAGTTTATGCCGCCAACTGTGCCGCCTGCCACCAGGCCAATGGCAAAGGCGCGGGTCCGATCAAACCGATTGATGGCTCCGCCGTAGTGCTGGATGCCGATAAGGGCAAAGAGATTGCAGTGCTGCTTAATGGCCAGAATAATGGCGCCATGCCGGCCTGGAAGCAGCTCAGTGACACTGACATCGCGGCTGTCATTACCTACACCAAGAACAACTGGTCCAACAAGACGGGTCAACTGGTTCAGCCGGCTGACGTTACTGCTGCACGCAAGTAAGCGGCCGTACCCCGAATATAAGCATTGAGAAGGAAATCAGGATGAGTGCCGTTTTAGACCATCACGCCCATGACGATCACCACGACCACGCGCCGACAGGCTGGCGTCGGTGGGTGTTCGCGACCAATCATAAAGACATCGGTACCATGTACATGTTGTTCAGCTTCACGATGCTGATGCTGGGCGGCGTACTGGCATTGATGATCCGTGCCGAACTATTTCAGCCGGGCCTGCAGATCGTTAATCCCGAACTGTTTAACCAGCTCACCACCATGCACGGTGTCATCATGGTGTTTGGCGCGATCATGCCGGCTTTTGTTGGTTTTGCAAACTGGATGATTCCGCTGCAGATCGGTGCGTCCGATATGGCCTTTGCCCGCATGAACAACTTCAGCTTCTGGCTGTTGATCCCGGCTGGTCTGATGGTGGCCGGCTCGTTCTTCATGCCCGGTGGCGCCCCGGCGGCAGGTTGGACGTTCTATGCCCCGTTGACCCTGCAAATGGGTCCCAGCATGGATGCCGGTATTTTCGCGCTGCACATCATGGGCGCAAGCTCGATCATGGGCTCCATCAACATCATTGTCACCATCCTGAATATGCGCGCGCCTGGCATGACACTGATGAAGATGCCGATGTTTTGCTGGACCTGGCTGATCACCGCTTATCTGCTGATCGCCGTCATGCCGGTGTTGGCCGGTGCCATCACCATGACGCTGACCGATCGCCACTTTGGCACCAGTTTCTTCAACCCCGCCGGCGGCGGTGATCCGGTCATGTTCCAGCATATCTTCTGGTTCTTCGGTCATCCCGAGGTGTACATCATGATCTTGCCGGCCTTCGGCATCATCAGTCAGATCGTGCCGGCCTTTGCCCGCAAGAAGTTGTTTGGCTATGCCTCGATGGTGTACGCCACGTCCTCGATTGCGATTTTGAGCTTCATCGTTTGGGCGCACCACATGTTCACCACCGGCATGCCGGTGACCGGCCAGCTGTTCTTCATGTACGCCACCATGCTGATCGCCGTGCCGACTGCTGTGAAGATTTTCAACTGGATTGCCACCATGTGGCAGGGTTCCATGACCTTTGAAACCCCCATGCTGTTCGCCATCGGTTTTATCTTTGTGTTCACCATCGGCGGCTTTACGGGTCTAATCCCCGCGATGGCCCCGATCGACATCCAGATCCAGGATACCTACTACATCGTGGCCCACTTTCACTATGTGCTCGTGGCGGGCTCGCTGTTCACCTTGTTTGCCGGTTACTACTACTGGTCGCCCAAGTGGACCGGTGTGATGTACAACGAAACACGTGGCAAGATCCACTTCTGGTGGTCGCTGATCTCGTTCAACGTGACGTTCTTCCCGATGCACTTCCTGGGTTTGGCGGGTATGCCACGTCGCTATGCAGACTATCCGATGCAGTTCGCCGATTTCAACGCGGTGGCTTCTGTCGGTGCCTTTTTCTTCGGCTTTGCGCAGGTTTACTTCTTCCTCTTCATCGTGGTGCCCACGATGCGCGGCAAAGGCCAAAAAGCGTCGCAAAAACCCTGGGAGGGCGCTGAAGGCCTGGAGTGGGAAATCCCCTCGCCAGCACCGTTCCATACCTTTGAAACGCCGCCTAAGCTGGATGCAACGGCGACTAGGATCATTGCTTAAGATGCGGATCTGAATTTTGCCGGACAGACCGGAGCATAGCGAAGCTCTGTCCCCAACTGATTGAGAGAATCATGACGCCTGTACAAAATAAATCCAACCTGAAAACCGGCCTGATCCTGGCATCGGTGGCTTTGGTTTTTTTTCTTGGCTTCATGGCCAAGATGATTTTTCTGAACAAATAACCCATGAATCTGAGGCGCGAAAATATCAGGATGGTGGGCAAGCTGGTCGTCGTGGCGGCTGGCATGTTCGCATTCGGTTATGCGCTGGTGCCAATTTACAAAGCCATCTGTGAGATGACGGGCATCAACGTCTTGGCACTCGGTGACCGCAATATTCCCGGTGCTCAGGCGACCTTGCCTGCGAATACCCAGGTGGACACCAGTCGTACCATTACGGTTGAGTTCGATGCCAATTCGCGTGGTCCCTGGGAGTTCAAGCCGGCGGTACGTTCACTGCAGGTTCATCCGGGTGAATTGGCCACGGTCATGTACGAGTTTCAGAATGTGCAGAACCGGCGCATGTCCGCCCAGGCCATCCCGAGCTACGCACCGCAGCAGGCCAGCACCCATTTCAACAAGCTGGAGTGCTTCTGTTTCAATCAGTACACGCTGGAGCCGGGTGAAAAGAAGTCATGGCCCGTTGCTTTCGTGATCGATCCCAAGCTCTCCAAGGATGTGAAGACGATCACGTTGTCCTACACGTTTTTCGAGGTCGGCGGTAAGACACCACCGGCGCCTGTGGCCGACGCCAGCCGGCATGTGATGATCAGGGCCGGCTCATGAGTGGGGTCGTGAATGCCAAAAAAGAGGTTCGGACCGGGTCGTTCTGGCAGAGCATCAAGATCGTGAGTTGGTCATTTTTTGGAATTCGAAGAAATAGCGAATCACAGCAAGACATGGCCCACGCCAACCCATTTCATATCATTGCAGTGGGTATCGTGGGGGCCGTCGTGTTTGTGGTTGGTTTGATGGTCCTGGTGAACTGGGTTGTGGCCAAATAAGGCGCCCCTGGCACCGGAAATAGATTGAAGAGAACTAGAAGGAATGGAGCTGAAATGAGTTCAACAACACACGGCACAACGCCGTACTACTTTGTGCCTAGTCCGTCACGGCATCCTGCAATGGCAGCGTTAGGTCTGTTTTTCGTCTTTTTTGGCGCAGGTCAATGGATCAATGGTGCCGACTGGGGCAAGTATTCGCTGGCCTTGGGTATGGCTTGGTTTCTGGGCGTTCTGTACCAGTGGTTCAGCGAGGCTGTTCGTGAAAGCGAAGGCGGCCAGTATGGATACAAGATTGACTTGTCGTTCCGTTGGAGCATGAGCTGGTTCATCTTCTCAGAAGTGATGTTCTTCGGTGCATTTTTCACTGCACTTTGGTGGGCGCGGGCCCATTCGGTACCGGATTTGGGTAGCTTGGACAATGCCTTGCTCTGGCCTGACTTCAAGGCGATTTGGCCGAGCTCGGCGGCTGGTGTGACCGGGTCGCCGGCCGGGACTGTGGAACCCTTCACAACAATGACCCCCTTCTGGCTTCCCACCATCAACACGGCCTTGTTGCTAAGTTCAGGGGTCACCCTGACCATTGCGCATCATGCGCTGATCGCAGGCAATCGAGCCAAGACCATTGCCTTTATGTGGCTCACGGTTTTACTGGGGATTGTGTTTCTGTTTGTTCAGGGCTACGAGTACTACCATGCCTACCATGAGCTCAACCTGAAGATGACTTCTGGTGTGTATGGCTCAACCTTTTTCATGCTGACCGGCTTTCACGGCTTCCACGTGTTGGTGGGTATGCTGATGCTGCTGTTCATTACCTTGCGGCTGCAAAAAGGCCACTTCACGGCCGAGCGTCATTTTGGTTTTGAGGGTGCCGCTTGGTATTGGCACTTTGTGGATGTGGTGTGGCTCGGACTTTATGTGTTAGTTTACTGGCTGTAAACGGCTCGGCTGACCCAAAAAAAGGCACCGCTTGCGGTGCCTTTTTGATTGCTGTGGCAGATGAGCCCCTCACTGTCCCGAAGGGATGCCGGTCGGGTGGATGTAGCCGAGTTTCCAGGCCAGCAGGATGCCGATAAATAGAAGTATGGAAATCCCCACCCGCAGGGCCAGCGCAAACGCCATTTTGTGGCTTCTCAATTTTCCGCCGGCATCGTTCTTCATCATGAAAAACAGGGCGGTGCCCAAACTGCCGCCGATCGCGATAAATGCAAGAATGACAAAGTATTTCATGGACTGGATTATCTCGTGAGTTCGCGTTGGAAGTTCTGGCTGATCACCTTGGGCGCTGTGCTGGCAGTAGTCAGCACACTGGCGCTGGGGCGCTGGCAGTTGTCGCGGGCGACGCAGAAAGAGGCCTTGCAAGCCAGCATCGAGGCCAAAGCGACACTGCCCTCCCTGGATGGTCGGGCATTGGCGGCACGGCTTAATCCGGCAATCGAGCTGCACCGCAGGGTGGTTTTGCGCGGCCGCTGGATCACACCGCATACGGTGTTTCTGGACAACCGCCCGATGAATGAGCGAGTGGGTTTATATGTGCTGACACCCCTGCAGCTGGAGGGCAGTGCTGCCGTCATCCTGGTCCAGCGTGGTTGGCTGGCGCGAAATTTCATGGATCGCACCAGCCTGCCAGCGATTGAAACGCCGGCGGGTGTGGTTGAAATCGAGGGGCGGATTGCCCCGCCGCCAGGCAAGTTATATGAGCTCGGCGGCGCAGAGACCGGGCGCATCCGGCAAAATCTCGATATGGCCCGGTTCAGTGCCGAGTCCGGCTTCCCGCTGCTGGCCATGTCTGTACAACAGACCGGCGCGGTGAGTGACGGCTTGCTGCGCGAATGGCCACTGGCCAGCACGGGCGTGGACAAGCATTATGGTTACGCTTTTCAATGGTTCGGACTGAGTGGTCTGATTGCAATTCTTTATGTCTGGTTTCAAATTGTTAGACGATATATCTACCCGCGACGCGGCTGACGCTTCCGCGCGCACCACTGCCCGCCGCGCCGATCAACCGCTCGGCTTGACCGTGCATTCGATTCCTGCGCCCGAGCGCGCCATTGGCACAGAAGTCCGGCGCAACGGCAGCGGCCGCTGGAAGATGCTCGTTGTGTTTCTGGTCTGTGCCGCGCCGGTGGTGGCCTCGTATTTCACCTATTACGTGGTGCAGCCCGAAGGACGCCGCAATTTCGGCGCCCTGATTGATCCGCAGCGTCCCCTGCCCGACCAGCCGAGTGTGAACCTGACTGGTCAGAAAGGTAATCTCACGGCACTCAAGGGGCAATGGCTGTTGCTGAGCGTGGCGGGCGGCGCTTGCGACGAAGGCTGCACCCGTCATTTGTATTTGCAGCGGCAGTTACGCGAGAGCCTGGGCAAGGATAAGGACCGCTTGGACCGGGTCTGGCTGATCCCGGACGATGCCCCGGTACCCGACAAACTGCTGCCTGCGCTGAAGGACACCACGGTGTTGCGCGTCTCGACCGCCGCGCTGTCCGGCTGGCTGGCGCCGGCCAGCGGCCAGCAACTCGCCGATCACCTGTACCTGGTGGATCCGATGGGTAACTGGATGATGCGTTTTCCCGCCAATCTGGATCTGGCCAGCGCGGCCAAGGTCAAACGGGATCTGGAGCGCTTGATGCGCGCGTCGGCTTCATGGGACGAGGCCGGGCGGGAGGCCGGGCAATAGCCGGTGACGTACGTGCAAGCTCTCTACGACCTGTCGCCACTGGTCCGCATGATGTTGGTGGGCGTGGTGCTGGCCCTGGGGCCTGTGGTGTGGGTGTGGTTTCGCAACCGCCGTGCCACGCCATTGCGGCGGCTTCAAGCGCTGACGCTGCTGACTCTGTTCCTCACCTTTGATCTGGTTTTGTTCGGTGCCTTCACCCGTCTGACCGACTCGGGGCTGGGCTGTCCGGACTGGCCGGGCTGCTATGGCAATGCCAGCCCGATTGGCGCCAACGCCCACATTGCCGCTGCCCAGAGCGCCATGCCGACCGGTCCGGTAACGCACGGTAAGGCCTGGGTTGAAATGATTCACCGTTATCTGGCGACCAGCGTCGGCGTGCTGATTCTGGTGCTCACGGTGGTGGGCTGGTTAGGTTGGAAGGGGCGTGGGGGAAAAACGCAGGAGCGCCAGCTCAATCCATGGTGGCCCACGTTGACGCTGTTGTGGATCTGCCTTCAGGGTGCTTTTGGTGCTCTGACGGTGACGATGAAGCTCTTTCCTGCCATTGTCACGTTGCACCTGGCTGGCGGTCTGGTGTTGCTCGCGCTGCTGTGCGTGCAGGTCGTGCGGTCGGCGCAACTGGCAGGGGATGTGGCGTCCGTTGCCATTGATCCTGCTTTGCGTGGACTGCTGTGGCTGTCTTTTGCACTGCTGGTGCTGCAAGTCGTCCTGGGCGGCTGGGTCAGCACCAATTACGCGGTGCTGGCTTGCACCGACTTCCCGATGTGCCAGAACAGTTGGTGGCCGGAGATGAACTTCCAGCAGGGCTTTGAGCTTTGGCGCGAGCTGGGTTTGACCAGGACGGGCGAGAACATCAGTTTTGCCGCCTTGACTGCGATTCATTACATTCACCGTCTCATGGCGTTCATTGTGCTGACTTTGCTAGGCGTGCTCGCTTGGCGACTGAACCGCGTGATGGCGTTGCGCAGTCAGTCACGCTGGATCGCTGCGCTCACCGGTCTGCAACTGGCGACCGGTTTAAGCAATGTGGTGCTTGACTGGCCGCTGGTGGCCGCCGTCTTGCACACGGGTGGGGCGGGTGCGCTGGTCGTCGTCCTGACCTGGGCGGTAACCGCCAGCCGCACGCGCAGCCGCACCCAGGCGACCGTTATCCCTGAACCCCCAGTATCGAGATTTCCCGCATGAGTGCCAATTTGTTAAGTGTTCAAGTTTCCGTGTTCAGGCAGTTCTATGCCCTGACCAAGCCGCGCGTCATTCAGCTGATCGTGTTTTGTGCCCTGATTGGCATGGTGCTGGCGGTGCCAGGTGTGCCCTCGTGGGCCGAAGTCCGGTTGGCGTTGGTGGCCTGCCTAGGTATCTGGCTGGTGGCGGGCGCGGCGGCGGCCTTCAATTGCATTGTCGAAAAAGGCATCGACGCCAAGATGAAGCGCACCGCCTGGCGCCCTACTGCCAAGGGCGAGCTGGGCGATCGGCAGACCCTGCTCTTTTCGGCAGTGCTGTGCGTGCTCGGCTCCACGTTACTGTATGTCTGGGTCAACCCGTTGACCATGTGGCTGACCTTTGCCACCTTTGTCGGCTATGCGGTGGTTTACACCGTGATCCTGAAGCCGCTGACGCCGCAAAATATCGTGATTGGCGGTGCATCGGGCGCCATGCCACCGGTGCTGGGCTGGGCGGCGATGGCGGGGGGCGTCGGGCCGGAAGCGCTCATTCTGTTCCTGATCATTTTCTTGTGGACGCCGCCACATTTCTGGGCGCTGGCGTTGTACCGGGTGGAAGACTACCGCAAGGCCGGCCTGCCAATGCTGCCAGTCACGCATGGGAATGAGTTCACCCGGCTGCAGATCCTGCTGTACACGTTCATGTTGTTCGCAGCCTGCCTGATGCCCTATATCTATGGCATGAGTTCCTGGATTTATCTCAGCGCGGCGCTGGCCTTGAGCGTCGGATTTTGTTTGTATGGTTTCTGGCTCTGGCGCGATTATTCGGATGAGCTGGCCCGCAAGACCTTTCGCTTCTCACTCATTCACCTCAGCGTGCTGTTTGCCGCCTTGCTGGTGGACCACTATATTCTCTAAATTTTGCGGGAAAGACCGCAGCCTGTGCCGCAGGCCAGCGCTGTCCCCAACTGATTAATCATGAACAAACGAAGTGCTCTTAAATTTGTAGCTGCCTGCGCCAGTATGACGCTGGCTACAGGCATTCTTTCTGCCTGTTCCGAGAAAAAGCCGAGTTTTTCCGCCATCGACCTCACCGGTGCCGACTACGCCAAGGATTTTGCGCTGATCGACCACAATGGTCAGCCGCGCAGCATCAAGGACTTTGCCGGCAAAGTGGTGGTGCTGTTCTTTGGCTACACGCAATGTCCCGATGTCTGCCCCACGTCCATGGCCGAATTGGCCGAAGTGAAGAAACTGCTGGGCAAGGACGGTGAGCGCTTGCAGGGCCTGTTTGTGACGGTGGATCCGCAGCGCGACACACCTGAAGTGCTCAAGGCGTACATGGGCAACTTTGATCCGACATTTCTGGCGCTCTACGCCACCCCTGAGAAACTGGAAGCGCTCGCCAAAGATTACAAGGTGTACTACAAAAAGGTGGACGGTAAAACACCCACCAGTTACACCATGGACCATTCGGCCGGCAGCTATGTGTATGACACCCAGGGCAAGCTGCGTTTGTACACCCGTTATGGCACCGGTGCCCAGCCGCTGGCGGCAGATATCAAGCTGTTGCTGCAGAACTCCTA
>DAITMI010000005.1:15024-53583 GCA_036835225.1 Rhodoferax sp.
TTTTGCCGGATCTCAGGCGTGCGGGCGATGTCGCTGAACAGAGCGGACAGTTGGGCCACCACCGGTTTGGGCAGCGAGTTCGGTGCCGCCATGGCGTTCCAGATTTCGAGGTTGAATCCTGGCACACCGGCTTCGGCCATGCTGGGTAATTCCGGCACCAGCGCGCTGCGGCCGCTGGACGTCACGCCGATGGCGCGCAGCTTGCCCGCCCGGATCTGGGCCATGGCCAAGGCTGGCGGCATCATCGACAACTGCAACTGGCCCCCGATCATGGCGGTGGCCACTTGGGGGTAGCCAGGGTAGGGGACATGCACCGGGTTGATCTGGGTCTTGCTTTTGAGCAACTCCAAGCCGATGTGGCCCACGGTGCCGACGCCCGGCGAGCCGTAGCTCCATTTGTCCGCGGCAACGCGGGCCGCCGCCAAAAACTCCTGCGCATTGGCGCCGGGCGAGCCGACCGGGGCCGTCAACACCAGGGGCGAGACGCCGATCAGGCTGATGGGAGTCAGATCCTTGAGCGGATCGTAGGGGAGCTTCGGGTTGAGCAGCTTGGCAATCGTCATGTTGCCATTGATCATCAGACCGATGGTATGGTCATCGGTGGCCTTGGCCACGTAGTCGGCCGCGATATTGCCGCCAGCGCCCACCTTGTTTTCCACAATGACGGGCTGGCCGAGCGCCTTGGCCAGTGGCTCCGCCAAGGTACGCGCGGTCAGGTCGGGCGACGAGCCCGCTGGAAAACCGACGATGATGCGCACGGTCTTGGTTGGCCAGGGCGCTGGCGCCTTGGCTGGCGCTTTCTGCGCGAACGACAGGCCCGAGAGCGTGGTGAGGGCAAGGACCAAAGCGGTCCGTCGCAGCATGGTGCGGTTCATAAAAAAACTCCGTAGGCTTTAGTGAAAAAACCTACGGAGTTTGCCCTATTCCAGAAACGGACCCGGCTCAGGCGTACTCGGCCAGCGTTTTTTTCATCTTCTTCATGGCGGCCACCTCAATCTGGCGAATGCGCTCGGCGCTCACGCCATACTCAGCCGCCAATTCGTGCAAGGTCATGCCGCCCGAGCTGTCGTCGTTGACCTTGAGCCAGCGTTCTTCCACGATACGGCGGCTGCGCTCGTCCAGCGCCTCCAGCGCGGTTGCAATACCATCGCTGGCCAGGACGTCGCGCTCTCTGGCCTCAAGCATGGCCGTCGGCTCGTGCGTGGCATCGGTCAGGTAGGCAATCGGGCCATAAGCGTCTTCGCCGTCGTCGGACGGACTGGGGTCGAGCAGCACATCACCGCCGGACAGCCGGGTTTCCATCTCCATGACCTCTTCACGCTTGACTTTGAGCGTGCGCGCCATCGCATCGATCTGCTCTTCGTTCAGGGTGTCGCGGTGGGTGCCGGCATCGGCCGCCGCATCCTCTGACTTGTAACGCTGCTTCATGGAGCGCAGGTTGAAGAACAGCTTGCGCTGCGCCTTGGTGGTCGCCACCTTGACCATGCGCCAGTTTTTCAGGATGTACTCGTGAATCTCGGCCTTGATCCAATGCAATGCATAGCTCACCAGACGGACACCCTGATCAGGGTCGAAGCGCTTGACCGCCTTCATCAGGCCGACATTGCCTTCCTGGATCAGGTCGCCGTGCGGCAGCCCATAGCCCAAGTACTGGCGCGACACCGATACCACCAGCCGTAGGTGCGACAGCACTAATTTTCCTGCGGCATCCAGATCATTGTCAGCCCTGAACTTGCGCGAGAATTCCTGCTCTTCTTCGCGCGTCAGCATGGGCAAACGATTGGCGGCCGAAATATAGGCATCCAGATTGCCCAAAGGGGGGACCAGCGACCATGGGTTGGCAACCGCCAAAGCCGCACCTGAAACTCCAGTTTCATAAGCCATGCCAGAACTCCTTTTTGTCATATTTTGCATATTAGCACTCTGTTTGAGAGAGTGCTAAACGAAAAGTTCAATCGGGTTGATAGCCTTGATGTCGGGGTCGGCCTCTTGCGCGCTGGAAGCAGCGCCTCCGATTAAACTCGAAACCTTCCCTTTGTGCTCGGTTGCAGGGCTGGCGGCTCCCGCCGCGAAGCATTTGTACATAGTCAAATCCAAAAAGAAGTTTTATGCCCATGACCCAAGCCGCCGTTCACGAGCGATCCCCCCGGTTTGTCCAGTTGCATCAGGATGACCATGCGGGCGTGCGCGCCGAGTTGGCTGCTGGTTTGCAGGCCAGTGCCGCGTTCACCTCACCCAAGTACTTGTATGACGCGCTGGGGTCACGTTTGTTTGAAGCCATCACCGAGTTGCCCGAGTACTACCCGACCCGCACTGAGGCCACCATCTTCGCCAGCCACGCGCCGGCGATGGCGGCGCTGATCCCGCAAGGCATGACCCTGGTGGACCTGGGCGCTGGCAACTGTGAAAAAGCGGCGCGTTTGTTTGACGTGCTGCGTCCGGCGCGCTATGTGGCGGTGGATATTTCAGTGGCGTTTGTGCGGAGCGCTTTGAGGCGTCTGCAAGGCCAGCACTGCTGGCTGGACATGGTGGGTATCGGGATGGACTTCTCGGCCGATTTGACGCTGCCGCCAGAGACGGGCGAAGGGCCGCGCCTGCTGTTTTATCCCGGCTCGAGCATCGGCAACTTCACGCCGGCTGAGGCGCTGGTGTTCTTGCGCCAGGCCCGCCAGGCGACCCGGGGCGGCGGCTTGCTGATTGGCGTCGATCTGGTCAAGCCGGTCGCTGTGCTGGAACCGGCCTACGACGATGCTCTGGGGGTGACCGCGGCTTTCAACCGCAACATGCTGCTGCACATCAACCGCGTGCTGGGCAGCGATTTTGAGGTGTCGCAGTGGCGGCATCGGGCACTGTACAACACCGGGGACGCCCGCATCGAGATGCACCTGGAGGCAGTGCAAGACCTGACCGTGCGCTGGCCGGGGGCGCAGCGCCACTTCAAAGCCGGCGAGAGCATTCACACCGAAAACTCCTGCAAATACACGCCGGCGCAGTTTGAGGACTTGCTGCGCGCCGCCGGATTTTCACGGATTGAGCAGTGGCGCGACGCCCAGGACTGGTTTGCCGTGTTTTTGGCGCGCGACTGATGGTAATCTTGTTTGCTATTAAATTCATAGCTATATACCTAATGGTTACGAGGGCTAGAAGCCAATTTGTCATATGAATAAGCCGCACGTTCTGATCATCAGCCCGGCGCTGGCTGGGGCCAACAACGGCAACTGGCAAACCGCCTGGCGCTGGTCGCGCATGTTGCGCCCGCTGTTTCGCACCCGCATTGCCAGCCAGTGGCACGGTGAGGACGCCGACATCATGCTGGCGCTGCACGCGCGCAGATCGGCGGACGCGGCGCTGGCCTGGGCGCAGGTGAAAGGGCCGGACTCGCTGGCCGTGGTGCTGACCGGCACCGATCTGTACCGGGACATCCAAACCGACCCGGCAGCGCAGCGCACCTTGCAGCGGGCCGGGCAACTGGTGGTGCTGCAGGAGCGCGGTCCGAATGCTTTGCCGGCGGCACTCCGGCACAAGGCCCAGGTGATTTTTCAGTCGGTGCCGCGGCGCGCCACGCTGACCAAGACCCGTCTCCATCTGCGGGCGCTGATGGTGGGTCACCTGCGCGACGAAAAAGACCCTTGGACCTATTGGCGCGCGGCGGCCCACCTGGCGCAGCGACCCGACATTGACCTGGACCACATTGGCGAGGCGCTTGAACCCGCGCTCGGGCAGGCGGCGCAGCAAGCCGCCAGTAACCAGCCGCACTACCGCTGGCTGGGTGGCCTGGCGCATGCCCAGACGCGCAGCCGCATCCAGCGGGCCCATGTGCTGGTGCACCCGAGCAAAATGGAAGGCGGCGCCCATGTCATTCTGGAAGCCGTGCAAAGCGGCACGCCGGTGCTGGCCTCCTATATTGAAGGCAATGTCGGCATGCTGGGCCCGGACTATGCCGGGTATTTCACTTTGGGCGATGATGCCGCCCTGGCGGAGTTATTGCAGCGCTGCCGCGATGACCCCGATTTTTTGCCCCTGCTGCGCCAGCAGTGCGCCGCGCGTGCCCCTCTGTTTGAGCCGCAGCGTGAACAAGCCTTGCTGCGCCAGCTGGTCGCCCGGCTGGCCGCCGCCTGATCTATCGAACACAATAAACTGACGATGCAATGGAAAACGACATGACCAACACCTCAACCACTCCCACAAACTCAAGCGTTGCGACCAGCGCCCTGGCGGAGCCGCGCCTGACCAGCCTGTCCCACGGCGGCGGCTGCGGCTGCAAGATCGCGCCCGGCGTGCTGTCGGAAATCCTGAAGGGCATCACCGCCATGCCGATGCCGAAAGAATTGATGGTCGGCATCGAGACGGCGGACGATGCTGCCGTCTACAAGCTCAACGACGAGCAGGCCCTGATTGCCACCACCGACTTCTTCATGCCGATCGTCGATGACCCGTTTGACTTTGGTCGCATTGCCGCCACCAACGCCATCTCGGACGTCTATGCCATGGGCGGCAAGCCGATTCTGGCGCTGGCCCTGGTGGGCATGCCGATCAACGTGCTGTCCACCGCCACCATCGCCAAAATTCTGGAGGGCGGCGCCTCGGTCTGCCGCGCGGCCGGCATTCCGATCGCCGGGGGCCACACCATCGACTCGGTCGAACCGATTTACGGCTTGGTGGCCCTGGGTCTGGTGCATCCCAGCCGCGTCAAACGCAATGCAGATGCCAGGGTGGGTGATCGCCTGATTTTGGGTAAACCGCTGGGTGTCGGCATCTTGTCCGCCGCGCTGAAGAAGGAAAAGCTCGATGCCGCCGGCTACGCGCAAATGATTGCCGTGACGACCCAATTGAACACGCCCGGTCCCGAGTTGGCGGCGTTGGCGGGCGTGCACGCCTTGACCGACGTCACCGGTTTTGGTCTGGCCGGCCACGCGCTGGAACTGGCGCGCGGCGCCAATTGCACCGTGCAGCTGGACTGGGACCGTGTACCTTTGCTGGACGGTGTGCGCGAGCTGGCCTTGCAGGGCATGGTCACCGGCGCCTCGGGGCGCAACTGGGCCGGCTACGGTCACGACATTGGCTTGCCCGCCGGCTTTGCGGACGTCGATCAGGCGCTGCTGAGCGACCCGCAAACCAGCGGTGGCTTGCTGGTGTCGTGTGCGCCCGAGGCGGTGGACGCCGTGCTGGCCATATTCAGGCAGCACGGGTTTGATGCCGCAGCCGAGATCGGCGAGATCACAGCCGGGACGGCGGGGGCGAAGCTGCAGCTGCGCTGAGGAAGTTAGCGCAGTGTCGCGATCGGCTTGAGCCGCGTGCCAAAGTGCTCGCTGAGCGGCTGATGGCCCAACGGCGGGAATTCGATCAGAAGCTCCGGCACCTGCCGGTTCGGGATTTGATCGAGCAGGTGACGGATCAGGGTCAGCCGACCCCGCCGCTGGTCGTTGAAATCGACCAGCGTCCAGGGTGACTGCGCGGTGTGCGTGGCTTTGAGCATGGCGTCGCGCGCGTGGCCATAGTCGGCGTACTTCTCGCGCGCCTGCAGATCGATCGGGCTGAGTTTCCAGCGTTTGAGTGGCTCGCTCAGCCGTTCCGCGAAACGCTCTTCCTGCTGGGCCTGGTCCACCGTCAGCCAGTACTTGAAGAGCAGGAGGCCATCGTCAACCAGCGTCTTCTCAAACACCGGGGCCTGCTTCAGGAAGGTCTTGGTCTGCTCTTCGGAGCAAAAACCCATCACGCGTTCGACGCCGGCGCGGTTGTACCAACTGCGGTCAAACAGCACGATCTCACCGGCCGCCGGCAGGTGCGGCACGTAGCGCTGGAAGTACCATTGGGTCTGTTCGCGTTCGCTCGGCTTGGCCAAAGCCACTGTGCGGCAGTGGCGCGGGTTCAGCGTCTCGCTGATCGCCGTGATCACCCCGCCCTTGCCGGCCGTATCGCGGCCCTCCATCACCACGACCAGGCGTTTGCCAGTGTGCTGTAGCCAGCGCGCCACGTCGTTGAGCTCCAGCTGCAAGGGCGCCAGCTTCTCGTAGTACTCCGTCTTGCCGAGCTTGTCGGCTTTGCTGTTTTTTGATTTTTTCATCAGTGAAGCATAGAGCAAGGCGCAAGGCGAAGAGCCGCCTTGCGCTGCGCCGACGCCAGGTGTTACCTGCTGCGGGGCTCACCCTGTTCATTCACCGTCACGGTGGGGCCAGGGGCAGCAGTCATCTGAGTGCGATGCTCAAGACCCCGAAAGTTGTAGGTGACATCCCAGTATTGGGGTTGCGCCTGGCTGGGGATGTTTTCACACCGCTTCACGTCCTGGGCAGATTCCTGCCCAGTGCCGCCCATTTTCGAGCCAATCACGGCGCCGGTGACAACACCGCCGGCGGTGGCGATGTCTTTGCCGGTGCCCCCGCCCACCTGGTGACCGAGAATGCCGCCGATGAGGGCGCCAACAATCGCCGCCGGGACATTGGCATTGCCTTGGCCCTGCACCTGCTCGCGCTCAACCCAGCACCGCTGCTCGGGTGCGCCCAGCACCGCACGCACTGAAGTCACGTTGGCTTCATACAGGCGCTCGTTGTTGCGCTGGCGGAAGTCAGCGGCCGCCTGCGGAGCGACCGCACCCGGCGCCGGTGCATAGCGCCGCTCATCAATGCGTGCGTCCCGGCCGATAGCCCGCGCCGATGAAATGCGGTCGTTCAAGCCCATCGCGGCCAGCGACGGATACTGACCGGCCCGCAAGACAACGCAGCGACCATTGAAGCGGGGGTCTTCGCACACCTCCCATCGGTCGTCACCGACCACCACCACCGAAGAGGCACGGTCATTGAAGCCGCTGCGCTGGAAGTTGGCGATCAATTTATCGCTGGCAAAGGAGCGGCCGCCAAAGGTGTCACCCTCATAGAAGGTGATCTGCGAGGCGACCGGCGCGGGCGCATCGCGCTGCGCGTCGCGGCTGATGGCCCGCACCGATGAAATGCGGTCGTTCAAGCCCATGGCAACCAGGGACGGGTACTGGCCGGCCCGCAAGATGACGCAGCGACCGTTGAAGCGCACGTCTTCGCACACCTCCCACCGGTCGCCACCGACCACCACCACCGAGGAGGCGCGGTCATTGAAGCCATTGCGCTGGAAGTTGTCCACCAGTGTCTCGGTGGAAAAAGTGCGGCCACCAAAACCTTCACCCTCATAAAAGGTGATCCGGGCCACTTCCGGAGCGGGGGCATAGCGCCGGTCATCAATGCGCGCGTCGCGGGGCACGGCCCGCACTGAAGAGACGCGGTTGTTCAGGCCCATGGCAGACAGGGACGGATACTGGCCTGGACGCAAGACAACACAGCGACCGCCGAAGCGGACGTCGTCACACACTTCCCAGCGCTCGCCCGCCACCACGACGGACGAGGCGCGGTCATTGAAGCCGAAGCGCTCGAAGTTGGCGATCTGTCGCTCCGTGGTGAAAGTCCGGCCCTGAAAGCCATCCTGTTCGTAAAACGTGACCTGTGCGGCGGCTTGCGCAGCGATGGCCACGGCGGTCAACGCCAATGCGTTTTTCAATACTGCGTTCATGGATAGTTCCTGTAGAAAGTGGCAGAGGCTTGCAAAGCCTCACCTTGGCATCACTGGCCTGAAGCAGATCCAGCTAACACGCTGTCACTATGGCGCCGCGTCGAGCCGACGTCTGTGCGGCGGCGTACACAGTTGGATTTGAGGGCGTGGAGGAGGGCCGTGGGCTGGCGCGCGCGCTTCGACTCGTCGGCCGCGTTGTTGGCCTTGGCCATCGTCTTGTCATTGAGTTTGCGCATTGTCAATACCCCGGCATCTTGCCGGGCGCAATATTTATATACATTGCCCTCGTCATCATCAATGGTCGAGGTTCTGTGGTGCGGCCGGTTGACAATGCATGAGAGGCGGCCCGCCCGCGCTGGCTGATGGATTTGAGTTTTTTTAGGAATTACGCATGGTAAAAAAATTAATGGCTGTGGCGCTGCTGGCGCTGGCGACTTCGGCAGGCGCCCAGTCCACCGGGACGAAAAGCGAGCTGGTGGCCAAGGTGTTGCAGTTGCAGCAACCGGCCATCGAGATGGCGGCGCGCGCGCTGGCGGAGCGGCCGGCCGCGCTGATGATGCAGCAGGCTGGATTGGCCTTGCAGTCCAGGGTGGCCGCTGACAAACGCGAGGCCATTGGGAAAGAAATTCAGGCCGACGTGAAAAAATACTTGGATGAGGCAGTTCCGCTGGTGCGTGACCGTGCGGTCAAACTCGCGCCGTCCACCATTGGTGCTTTGCTGGAAAAAAGTTTCAGCGAGGACGAACTCAAACAACTCGTGGCGATTTTCGAATCGCCCGTGAACCGCAAATTTTTGCAGATGGGCGGCGAAATGCAAAAAGCGCTTGGGGATAAGTTGATCGCCGAGACCCAGGGCGCGATCGAGCCGAAAGTGAAGGCGCTGGAGCAGGCTATTGCCAAGCGGCTAGGACTGCCCGCTTCGCCCGCACCCGTAGCCGGGGTGGCACGTCCTGCCACCAAGGCCGCCAGCAAGTAGAACCCAATCCTAGGAGAAGACCCATGAAAACTGCCTTGATTGCCACGACCGCTGCCTGCTTGTTCTCTATCAGCCTGCCCCTGCTGGCGCAGACTGGAACCGGCACGTACACGGCGCGACTGCTGACGCCTGAAGCGGCGCTGAAGGCCGCTTCGGCGGCGCTGCAAGACTGTCGAAAGCGCGGCTTTCAGGTGGCGGTGGCCGTGGTCGACCGCAGCGGGGTGGCACAGGTCATGTTGCGTGACCGCTTTGCGGGTCCGCACACGCCGGACACGGCGACCAACAAGGCGTGGACGGCCGTCAGCTTTCGCACCGACACTCTGGAACTGGCCAAGGCGACCGAGGCCGGGCAGCCCAGCTCCGGCATTCGCCACGTGCCGCGCTTTGTTGGCGCCGGTGGCGGCGTAACGGTGCAGGCCGGTGGCACCATCGTCGGCGCAATCGGAGTGTCCGGGGCGCCCAATGGCGACATGGACGAGGCTTGTGCCAAGGTTGGCATTACCAGTATCCGCGATGACATTGAATTCTGATAGCGCACGATTAACCCGACCGCAACCGGCCGGCCATATCAGAACCGTTTGAGCACAGTCTCGCGCACGTAGTTTTCAAACGCCTGCGCGGCCAAGGGTCGGCTGAAATAGTAGCCCTGTGCTTCGTTGCAGCCCCGGGCGCGCAAGAATGCAAGCTGGCCCTCGGTCTCCACCCCTTCGGCAATGGTTTGCAGCCCCAGGCTGCTGGCCATGCTGATGATGGCGCCGACGATGGCTTTGTCGTCGGGGTCTTGCTCGATGTCGCGCACGAATGACTGGTCAATCTTGAGTTTGTAAACCTGAAACCGTTTGAGGTAGCTCAAGGACGAGTAGCCGGTACCAAAATCATCAATCGCCATGCGCACCCCGCGCTGGCGCAGGTCATCCATCACGGCGATGGCGCCCAGCGGGTGGGTCATGGCCACACTTTCCGTCAGTTCAAGCTCCAGCAACTTGGGCTCCAGGGCCACGTCTTCCAGGATGCTGGTGATGAGCTGGGGCAGGTCGGCATGCCGAAACTGGGCCGATGACAGATTGACGGCCATGCTGATGGGCATCATGCCCTGCCTGATCCAGGCGGCCAGCTGCGCGGTGGCTGTGCGGATGACCCATTCTCCAATCGGCAGGATCAGGCCACTGCTCTCGGCAATCGGGATGAATTCGGCCGGCGACACGGCGCCCAATTCGGGGTGTTGCCAGCGCAGCAAAGCCTCGGCGCCGACGATCTGACCGGTCGCCATCGAGATTTGTGGCTGGTAATGCAGTTCCAGCTGGTCGCGTTCCAAGGCGCGGCGCAATGCATTGTCCAACAGCAGGGTGCGGTCGGAATGGGCTTTGATCTCGGCCGTGAAAAAACGGTAGCTGTTGCGCCCGTCCCCTTTGGCGCGGTACATGGCGGCATCAGCGCATCTGGACAGGGTGTCCAGATCAGCACCATCTTTGGGGTAGAGCGCGATGCCGATCGACGGGGTGACGGTGAGTTCATGCTGTTCGATTTGAAAAGGCATCAGCGCCGCCTGTAGCAGTTTGTCGGCGACACGGGCCGCACCCGCTGCATCGGTGTCGGGCAGCAGCAGGATGAACTCGTCGCCACCCAGGCGCGAGACCGTGTCCTGTTCCCTGACCACGGCCTTCAGCCGCGCTGCCAACTCAACCAGCACTTCATCGCCGACCCGGTGCCCGAGGGAGTCGTTGATGTTTTTGAAATGATCCAGATCCAGAAACATCAGGGCAACGGACTGATGGCCGCGCCGGGCCGCACTCAGGGCATGCTGACAACGGTCGCTCAGCAGCAAGCGGTTGGGCAGCCCGGTGAGGGCATCAAAATGGGCCAGACGCTGGATATGGGCTTCGGCCACTTTTTGTTCGGCGGCCTTTTTCTCCAGCTCGAGCACGGTGCGGCTGAGCTCCTGGGTGCGCAGTTCGACCAGCTTTTCGAGATCGGCACGCGCTTGCAGCAATTCATTCTCGGCCCTTTTTCGCGCCGTGATATCCATGGTGATCCAGATCGCACCCTGGCCCGGATCGCTGGCGTCAATGGCTTTGGCGCGAACGTCACAAAAAATGGCCGCGCCATCCTTCTTACGCAGCATGATCTCACCCTCAAAGGTCTGGCCGGCCGCGAACGGCGCGCGCCATCGCTCGGCAGCTTCAACCCATTCCTGCTCGGTCAGGTACCACTGCCGCGAGGAGACGCCGTGCAGATCGCCCGGCGCATAGCCCAACATGCTCTCGAAACTCTGGTTGCAGCGGGTGACTTTGCGCTCCCGCAGGAACACGATGCCCACCATGGCGTTGTCCAGGATCAGGCTTTGCTCGGTCAAGACCGATTGGAGCTGGGCTTGCGCCGCCTTTGGCGCACTGATGTCATCAACGATCCAGATCGAGCCTTCGCTTGTATCTGCCTGGTTGACCAGTTTGCCGGTCAGGTGAGCCCAGAACAATTGCCCATCCCGGCGCTTCATCCGTATCTCGGCTTGATAAGCCAGGCCTTGGATCATGACCGGGTAGGCGGCTTCAGCCAGTGCCTGAAATGACGTTTTGTCGGGGTACAGCGACACGTTGGTGCTGCGCAAGATATCGGCCGCGCTGGCATAGCCAAAGATCTGCGCAAAGCGCTGGTTGCAGCGCAGCAGGACGCGACGTTTGATGAACACGATGCCGACGCCTGCATTGTCCAGAATCACTTGCTGCTCGCGTAGCGCCAGCTGCAACTGCTCCAGGGCATCGCGATGCCTTGCCGGAGCTGCAGGATCTGTCTTGTTTGCGGGCATAAGGCCAGTGTCTTCACGAAAAAACTGCATTGTCACGCAAATGCCGTGCAAACACTTGCCGTAGAGCGCCGTCACGAACAGTCGTTACGCTTGCCGATCGCATCCTGCCTTCCAGCCTATCAAGCAGAGTGGCATGGCAAATCTGAATCCATGAACAAAATCAGGCTCCAGCCCTCGAGATACGGGCGCAGTCAGCTATTTATTTGATAGCGTTTTAGCGCGCCGGCGTAGGCCAGGCCGGCGGCCACGCCGCCAAAGCGGTCACCCGGCATCAGCGTGGCGCCGGGCAGGGCGGCCTGCAGCGCGTCCACCAGCGGCTGCAGCGCAGACGAACCGCCGGTGAGGTACACCACGTCCACCGCAGCCAGCCCGGAGGCCTGCACGCACTGCAAGGCGCATTGCACCACTTGCTCCAGCGACTGGGCCAGCGCTTCGCTCATGCTGTGCGGGGTGATGGCCGGGGCTAGGGCGGCGGCAAGGTCCGGGGTGTCGTCGGGTCCGGGCAGAAAGCCCAGGTCCACCGCGGCGCTGCCGTGCGAGACCGAGCAGGCGATCTTGGCGGCTTCGATACCTGCCAGGATGCGGTGCCCGTGGTGGCCTTCCAGCACCTGCATCAGACGCGCATGCAGCGCCTGATCGGCGTACGAAGTCCACAGCTCGCGGGCAAAGTGCATGCTTTTGCGCGAATAGGCGTGGTGGATCAGGTGCCAGGTGGACAGTTCAAAAAATATGCTGTTGGGCACCGGGCGCCCGCCCCGGCCGATGTGCCTGTAGCCCAGCAGCGGCATGACGTGGCTCAGGTTGAGCAGGCGGTCGAAGTCGGTGCCGCCCAGATGCACGCCGGTGGTGGCCAGGATGTCGCCACTGCGATCAGGGTGCTGCCGCCGCTCGGGGCCGAGGCGGATCACGGTGAAGTCGGAGGTGCCGCCGCCAATGTCCACCACCAGTGCAGTGGTCTCGCGGTTGATGCGTTGCTCGAAGTCAAAGGCGGCAGCAATCGGCTCAAGCTGGAAGTCGATGTGGGTAAAGCCTGCCGCCAGCGCGGCGCGTCCCAGGGTGGCCTGGGCCAGCGCATCGCGCGCCGGGTCGTCGTCCACAAAATGCACGGGGCGGCCCAGCATGGCGCGCTCGATCGGGTGCCCCACATGGGCTTCGCCGCGGGCCTTGAGTTCCTTGAAGAACAGCACCACGATGTCAAAGAAGCCGGTGGACTGACCGTTCACCAGCGTGTGCTCGTCCATCAGCTTACTGCCCAGCAGGCTTTTGAGGGAGCGCAGCAGGCGCCCCTCCACGCTGCCCAGGTAGGCCTGCATGGCTTGCGTGCCGAACAGGGTCGTGTGCTTTTCGCTGGAGAAAAACAGGGCGGTAGGCATGGCGGCGCTGCTGCCGTCCAGCGGAATCACGCACAGCTGGCCGGTATCCATCACCAGCGCGGCCGCCGAGTTGGAGGTGCCAAAGTCAATGCCCAGTACCGGGCTGCCGGCTTGCCCGGTCAATGCGTCAGACTGCACCGGCGCGCTGGCCCAGTACGCTGGCCAGAAAGGTCGAGAGGTCTGCCACTTCGCGCGGATGCACGCTGTGTTGCATCGGGTAGCTGTGCCATTGCACCGGGTAGCCCAGTTGGGTGAGCAAATCGCGCGAGGCCTCGCCCCGCGCTGGCAGCACCACCGGGTCCATGCTGCCGTGGGCCATGAAGATCGGGGTGTCGGCGTTGGCCGAATGGCGCTCGGCGGCAAACGTATCGGCCAGGGGCAGATAGCCCGACAACGCCATGATGCCGGCCAGCCGCTGGGGAAAGCGCAAGCCGGTGTGCAGCGCCATGGCGCAGCCTTGCGAGAAGCCGGCCAGCACGATATTGTGGTACGGGATGCCGCGCGCTGCCTCAAATTCGATCAGCGCCGCAATAGCCTGCGCGGACTGCTGGATGCCGACGGCATCCTGACGGCTCACCAGGTCAGTGCCCCGTATGTCGTACCAGGCGGGCATCACATAGCCGCCGTTGAGGGTGACCGGCATGCTGGGTGCGTGTGGGAACACGAAGCGGATTGGCGGGCAGGCGTCCAAGTCCAGCTCGGGCACGAGGGCCGCAAAGTCATTGCCATCGGCGCCCAGGCCGTGCAGCCAGATCACGGCGGCAGTGGGGTGCGGAGCGCTTTCAATTTCAATACGGGGGAGCAGGGTGTTCATGATGACAAAGTGTAAAAAGTGTGGCGGTGAGCAGGCAGGGCATCACCCTGCAGTGCCAGGCGGTTTAAAACAGTTCCACGTCGCCCACATTGGTAACCTGGTCGGCCAGTTCACCGCTGGCAACCAAGGCTGCAAAGCTGCAAACCCGGTTGCGGCCATGCGCCTTGGCATAGTAAACCGCCTTGTCGGCGCGCTCGAAGGCGCCACTGGGGGTGTCGCCGGTCTTGATTTCAGAAAAGCCAATGCTGATGGTGATATGGCCCACTTGGGGGAAGAGATATTTTTCGGTGGTGGCTCTGAGCCGCTCCAGCGCGCCAGCCGCCTCCAACTCACCGTTGCAGCGCATGAGCACGACAAATTCTTCCCCGCCGAAGCGGTAGAGCTGGTCGTGAAAGCGAAAGCAGGCACGCATCAGGCGCGCCAGCAGCAGCAGGACTTCGTCCCCGATGAGGTGACCATAGTTGTCGTTGACGCGCTTGAAGTGGTCAATGTCGATCATGGCCAGCCAATAGCTGCCGGCGGATACCG
Organism: Rhodoferax sp.; assembly: GCA_036835225.1. Taxonomy (GTDB): domain Bacteria; phylum Pseudomonadota; class Gammaproteobacteria; order Burkholderiales; family Burkholderiaceae_C; genus Rhodoferax. The sequence goes on from DAITMI010000005.1 coordinate 29,052, forward strand.
GCTCGCGACGGTCGTCCTGCTTGTTTTCTGCGGTGATATCTTGCGTAACCGTGGCCTTGAGGAAAGCGCCGTCAAAGGTCTTGCGATTGAGTAATTCGGTCAGGGCGTCACGCTCGCCATAGTCCAGCAGGCTCTGAAAATTCAGGTACAGACGCAGCACGCCACTCACCAGACGCCGGCTATCTTCAGACAGCGGCGCGTCGGTGCCCAGCTCCAGGACGCCGTTGGCGCCGGAACTGCCGGCCAGAGGAAAGATTGTGACGGCGGGGCAGCCGGCGGTCTGCATCACCTGCTGCAATGCGGCCGCTTGCTGGCGCAAAGGATGCGCCGACAGGGGGGGCAGCAAGTCGAGCTTGGACCAGGCCGAGTCGCTTGTCGGTGCCGTCTGCCCGGTCTTCAATTGAGCACAGGTCAGCCAGCGTTCATCGCCCACGTCGCCCACGACCCGGTAGAGGGCCGTCGTACGGGCTTGCAGCATGTCATGGAGGGTGCGAACCAGCGTGATGTCGAGTGCGTCGCGGTCCCGCAGGGCGGTCAGATCGGCAAGCTTTTCGACGTATTCATGCATCGGTAAATTTTACCTTGCCGTCCCATAGGCGCTTCTACAAAGGCACAATTCGGTCATGCCGGAGAAGGCGGGCATCCTGGGTGCTGTCTAGGTTGGCTTCATGCCAGCAGCGCCTGCGCAAACTCGCGGGCGTTGAAGGTTTCCAGGTCTTCCAGTTTTTCACCGACACCGATGAAGTACACCGGCACCGGCCGCTCCCGGGCGATTGCCGCCAGCACGCCACCCTTGGCGGTGCCGTCCAGTTTGGTGATGATCAGGCCGGTGAGTTGCAGCGCATCGTCAAACGCCCGCACCTGGGCGAGGGCGTTTTGCCCGGTGTTGCCGTCAATCACCAGCAGCACCTCATGCGGCGCCGTGGCATCGGCCTTTTGCACCACCCGTTTGATCTTTTTCAGCTCTTCCATCAGGTGCAGCTGGGTTGGCAGGCGACCGGCCGTGTCCACCAGCACCACGTCTTTGCCGCGCGCTTTGCCGGCACTGACCGCATCAAAACTCACCGCCGCCGGGTCGCCGCCTTCCTGGCTGATGATTTCAACCGTATTGCGGTCCGCCCACACACTGAGCTGTTCCCGGGCCGCCGCCCGAAAGGTGTCGGCCGCCGCCAGCAACACGGTGGCGCCCTCGTTGGCCAGATGGCGCGTGAGTTTGCCGATGGTGGTGGTCTTGCCGGCCCCGTTGACGCCGACCACCATGATGACGGTCGGTTGGTGCTGGCCGATGACCAGCGGTTTTTCCAGCGACTGGAGCAATTCGGTGAGGGTCGCCACCAGGATGTTTTTCAGCGCCACTGGGTGGGTGACCCCGCTGTCCCGCACCTTGCGGCGCAATTCCTGCAGCAGGTGCTGCGTCGCCGCCACGCCGGCGTCGGCCATCAGTAGCGCACTTTCCAGGTCCTCGTACAGGGCTTCGTCAATCTGGGCGCCCACAAACACGGCCGAAATGCTGGACGCGGTCTTGCCCAGACCTGATTTGAGTTTGTCCAGCCACTTCTGTCGCTCCGGCGGCGCGGCGCTGGGCACCGGAATCTCAATCGGCGTGACCAGCGCACGGCCAATCAGGGAGCCGCTGCTGCCCGGAACTGGCCCGGCAGGGGCGGGCTGCGCCGCCGCTGCCGGGCCGGGTGCGGCTGGCGTAAGTGGACTGGCAGGAGGTGCTGGCGGAGGTTTCTTTTTGAAAAAACTGAACATTTGGTGGTTTCTTGGAATCCCATCATTCTATGAAACGACCCATGCCCCTCCATTTATCTGGCTTGCTGGCGCTCCTCTACCTCGTTCTGAGCCCGCTAAACAGACTGATATCAAGCGCACCACGGTCTTGGCTTCGTGCTGGATTGAATAAAGGGAATGTTATGACCCAACGCATCAAGGTAGCTGTCTTAAGCGGATTTTCAGGCGGCATGAACGAGACGGCCAAGGCGTCCTGGCTCACCCGCGAAGCCCTGCACAAAGCACTGCGGCCCGATGTCCAGCCGCGCCTCGACGCGATTGGCAGCGTGTTTGCATTCTGGTGGCGCAAGCCGTCGACGCCTGACCCGCATCGCTTGGGTTAAGCTTTACCAATGAAACAAAAGAAATCTGAACTCCCGCGTAAGCCTCGCGTCCCCCGGCACGCCTCCCCGCAAACCCATGAGGTGCGCATCATTGGTGGCCAGTGGAAGCGCACCAAGCTGGCCGTGGCCGACAAACCGGGCTTGCGCCCGACACCGGACCGCGTGCGCGAGACCCTGTTCAACTGGCTGGGCCAGGACCTGACTGGCTGGCGATGTATCGACGCCTTTGCCGGCACCGGTGCGCTCGGCTTTGAAGCCGCTTCCCGTGGCGCCAAAGAGGTGACGCTGGTCGAGCAGGACACGGCGCTGGTGGGGCAACTCAAGCGCGTCCAGACCCAGCTGCAGGCCAGTGCGACGCAAATCGTGCGCGGCGACGGTGTTGCCGCGCTCAAGCAACTCGACCCCGCCAGCATGGATGCCGTGTTCGTGGATCCACCTTTCGACTCCGTGCTGTTTGAAGCCGCGCTGCAAGCGGCCGGTCGCGCCGTCGCCGCAGACGGCTTTGTGTACCTGGAGGCCCCGGTGCTGTGGACGGACGAGCAGCTTGAGAGTGCCGGACTGAAAGTGCATCGGCACCTGAAGGCCGGTGCCGTGCACGCCCATCTGCTCACGCGCCTCGGCTAGCCGGTCGCGCGGTGCGCTGCATAATGCGGCGCAAGAGAGTCCCCGAGAGAAGAGAAGCGCCCAAGCTTCACCCTCAACTGATCCACCACAGGCGCACTATGGTTCACAACGTGATTGCCGTTTATCCCGGCACTTTTGACCCGATGACCCTTGGCCACGAAGATGTGGTGCGACGGGCGACCCAGTTGTTCGACCGCGTCATCGTGGCCGTCGCGGCGGGGCATCATAAAAAAGCGCTGTTTTCGCTGGAAGAGCGCATTGACATGGCGCGGGAGGCAGTCCGGGCCTATCCCCAGGTGGCCGTGGAAAGCTTTTCGGGTTTGTTGCGTGATTTCGTGGTGGCGCGCGGCGCCAAGGCAATGGTGCGCGGTCTGCGCGCCGTGACCGACTTTGACTACGAGTTTCAGCTCGCGGGCATGAACCGCAGCCTGATGCCCAACGTAGAAACCGTTTTTCTGACGCCCAGTGACAAATACCAGTTCATCTCCAGTACCTTTGTGCGCGAGATCGCCTTGCTGGGAGGGGAAGTGGACAAATTTGTATCGCCCGTGGTGAATGAACGCTTGCTGGAGAAGGTGCGCGGTCTGGCGCGCGCCTAGTGTGAGCGCGCCCCTGCCCTGCGGTTGAAGGCGGGCGTATATTGACCCATCTCAAGACGCGCCCGCAGTGGATGCTCTACGCTTGGGAGGTTCGTTTCAACATGCAAGCCGGAGAAAAAATGAAAATACTATTGCCCGTGGACGGTTCTGCCGTCTCCTTGGATGCCGTTCGCTTTGCCATACGTCTGGCGCAGGCAGGTCTCAAGACCGACGTGGTGCTGGCAAACGTTCAGGAAGCCGCCACTTTGTATGAATTGGTGGTGGCGCACGATCCACAAGTGATTGAGGAGGTGAGTGCTGCCGCCGGCGCCCACACGCTGGAAGCGGCCGAGGTGCTGCTGAAGGAGGCGAATATTCCCTATGAGTGCGAAGTGGCCTCCGGGGACCCGGCGCACACCATCATCGACATCCTGGAGCGCTTTGGCTGCGATCTGGTGGTCATGGGGGCCAGTGGCACGAGCACCTTGCGCAGTGCTTTGCTGGGCTCGGTGTCGAATGAAGTGCTGCACGCAGCAGGTGTGCCGGTCATGATCGTCAAGGCCACTGAAACGGCGGCCCTTGATGCGGCTGAATAAATGACGGACTGACGCTGCATTGGAGTTGCCATGGCGCAGGAGTCACCCCAGGTTGCAGCCGGCCATTGGCACCTGCATGATGCTGATGAACTGGCGCGTCAGCACGGCGTAGATCCGATGCACGGTTTGCCGGACGAAGAGGCCAGCCAGCGAGCCGAACGTCATGGTCCGAACGAAATTCAGGCGCGGCCTGCCCGCAGCCTTGCCGGTTTGTTCCTTGACCAATTCAAGGATTTCATGATTGTGGTGCTGATCGCCGCCGCCGTGATCTCGGGCGTCATGGGCGATTTGATTGACACGCTGGCCATTCTGGTGATCGTATTGCTGAATGCCGTGATCGGTTTTGTGCAGATCTGGCGCGCTGATCGCGCCATGGCGGCCTTGCAGCAACTGGCAGCCGCGCACGCGACCGTGCTGCGCGGCGGGCATGCCAGGGTGATTGCAGCCAGTGAACTGGTGCCCGGTGACATCGTGTTGCTGGAGGCCGGCAACCAGGTGCCAGCCGATCTGCGGCTGATCGAGATTGCCCAACTCCGGGTGGATGAATCAGCGCTGACCGGCGAGTCGGTCACGGTGGAAAAGCACACCTCGAAATTGACCGGCATCGTCCACGCACTGGGGGACCGGTTGAACATGGCCTTCAAGGGCACCACGGCAACCCATGGGCGCGGGCGCGGTCTGGTGGTGGCTACCGGCATGGCCACCGAGCTGGGCAAGGTGGCCGGATTGCTGGACCGGGACAGTGAGCGCAGCACGCCGCTGCAACTGCGCTTGGCTAGTTTTGGCAAGCGGCTGGCGCTGGCGGTCATCGCCATCTGTGGGGTGATTTTTCTGGTGGGTGTGTTGCGCGGCGAGGATCCGGTGTTGATGATTTTGACTGCGGTGAGTCTGGCGGTGGCTGCCATTCCCGAGGCACTGCCTGCCGTGGTGACGGTGTTGCTGGCGCTGGGGGCGCGTCGCATGGTGTCGCTCAACGCGCTGATCCGCCGCCTGCCTTCGGTGGAGACACTGGGCTCGGTCACCTTCATTTGCTCCGACAAGACCGGCACCTTGACGCAAAACCGCATGCACGTCGAACTGCTGCTGGCAGACGGACAGGAGTGGGTGCCGGGCAGCGAGGCACCGGGCGTGCTTCCTCTGGAACTGTTGCGGGCGGCGGCCTTGTGCAATGACGCCAGCCGCAACCGCGACGGGGTGTGGCAGGGCGATCCGACCGAGACAGCACTCACGCAAGCGGCGCTGGAGGCGGGGCTCGACAAGGTAGAACTGGAGCGGCAGTTCGAGCGGGTGCAAGAGTTGCCGTTCGACTCCGAGCGCAAGCGCATGAGCACCTTGCATCGGATGCCTGACGGCTTCATCGCCTACACCAAGGGCGCGCCGGAATCGGTGATTCCTTTGTGCAGTGCGCAGTGGCGCGTGGACGGCGCGGTGCCGCTGCAGCATGCGGCCGTGCTGGCCGCGGCCGAGGCCCTGGCCGCGCAGGGCTTGCGGGTGCTGGCGTTGGCCAGTCGCCCACATGCAACACTGCCCGTGCCCGCCGAGGTCGAGTCGGTGGAGTCCGGTATGAGCCTGATCGGACTGGTGGGCCTGATTGATCCGCCACGGCTGGAGGCCGCTGCCGCCGTGCATGACTGTGTCACCGCCGGCATCACGCCGGTCATGATCACGGGCGACCATCCGGCGACGGCGCTGGCCATTGCGCGGCGGCTGGGCATCGTCCAGGATGGCTACACGCAGGTGCTGACGGGCGCTGAGCTGGCGGCGATGGACGAATCGGTGTTGCGCGAGCACGTCGCCGCCGTGCGGGTTTATGCGCGCGTCGATCCGGCACAAAAAATTCGCATCGTTGAGGCGCTGCAGGCCCGGGGCGAGTTTGTGGCGATGACGGGGGACGGCGTCAACGATGCGCCGGCACTCAAGCGCGCCGATATCGGTGTGGCGATGGGCCGTGGCGGCACCGATGTGGCGCGCGAGGCGTCAAGCCTGGTTTTGCTGGACGACAACTTTGCCACCATCGTCGCCGCAGTGCGGGAAGGCCGGCGCATTTACGACAACATCCGCAAATTTGTCCGTTATGCGATGACGGGCAATTCTGGCGAGATCTGGACCATCTTTCTGGCCCCGTTGATCGGCTTGCCGATTCCGCTGCTGCCGATCCACATCCTGTGGGTCAACCTGGTGACCGATGGCTTGCCGGGCCTGGCGCTGGCCGCCGAGCCGGCTGAGCACGGCATCATGCAGCGGCCACCGCGCCCGCCGCAGGAAAGCCTGTTTGCGCATGGCATGTGGCAGCACATCCTGTGGGTCGGTTTGCTGTTGGGCGGCTTGTGCCTGCTGGTGCAGGCCTGGGCCTTGTCCACCGGCCATGCGCATTGGCAGACCATGGTATTCACCGTGCTGACGCTGGGTCAGATGGCGCATGTGCTGGCGATCCGCTCGGAAACCGAGTCACTGTGGCGTTTAGGCCTGGGCTCCAACCGGCCGCTGCTGGGCGCCGTGCTGCTGACCTTTGTGCTGCAACTGGCCACGATTTACGTGCCAGTTTTGAACCCGATTTTCAAGACCGAGCCCCTGAGTCTGGCGGAATTGTCGATATGTCTTGGGGCGGCCGCCGTGGTGTTCATCGCGGTCGAGATCGAGAAGCTCTGGCTGCGGCGCAAGCGGCAGTCCTTGGCCTGATTGACCGGCGGTCGGGATGTTTGTTCAGGCCGGCGGCGGTTGCGGCCAGGCTTGCTGCGGCTCCCGCAGCAACTCAAAGGCATGGGACACCTGCAGTACCCCGAGATCATCAAAGCGCTGGCCGGCAATCTGCAGGCCAATCGGCAAGCCGCCACCGGTATAGCCGCAGTTGATGGAGGCCGCCGGCTGCTCTGACATGTTGTAGGGCACGGTGAAGCCAATGTGTTCCAGCGGGCGCAGCGGGTCGTTGGTGGGCGAGGGAAGCTCCGCTGCGAAGGCCGGCATCGGTGAGGTGGGCGAGATGACGTAATCAAAAGGCTGGCAGGCCCGCACCGTGGCCACGCGCGTGGCATGAAACTGGCTGAAGGCGGCGAACACCTGTGGCCCGCTCATGTCCGCCGCACTATCAGCCCACTGCTGGATATAGGGCAGTACGCTGGCCTTTTTGGCAGTCGGGAGTGCCGACAGATCCATGTGTGAGCGCATGCGCCAGGCGTGGTCCATGCCGTCGAGCATGGCTTGCGTCATGAACGGTGCCATGGGCTCGACGCTGGCACCGGCGCGCTCGAAGATACGAGCGGCGTGCTCAATGGCGGCGCGCACCTCGGGTTCTACCGGCAGGCCGCAGCCCGCCTCCATCAGCAGTCCGATTCTGAGCCCACGCAGGATGTCCACGCCCCGGTCAAACTGGCCCCAGGCGATTGGCAGGTACGGAAGACTCATGCTGTCGCGCGCGTCCGGCAGCGACATCACCTGCATCATCAACGCCGAGTCGGCGACGGTGCGTGTCATCGGGCCGGCCGCACGGCCGGTGTAAGGCGGATCGATCGGAATGCGACCCAGGCTGGGCTTGAGGCTGAAAATGCCACACCAGCCCGCCGGCAGCCGCAGCGAGCCGCCAATGTCGGTGCCCAGGTGCAGCGGGCCATAACCGGCTGCCGCGGCAGCGCCGCCCCCGGCGCTGGAGCCGCCCGGTGTCTTGCTGAGATCCCAGGGGTTGCGCGCCAGCGGGTGAAAGCTGGACAAGCCGCTGGAGAGCATGCCGTAGTCGGGCATGGTGGTCTTGCAGACCATCACGGCGCCGGCCTCGAACAGGCGGGCGGCGGGCGGCGCGTCGGCTGCTGCGGGTATCAGATCGGTCGCCCGCGTACCCAATGGCATGGGGTCGCCGCGGGTGGCGATGTTTTCCTTGACGGTGACGGGTACCCCATCCAACGCGCCATACGGCTCGTTGCGCTGCCAGCGCGCCTCGGAGGCGCGCGCTTGTTCCAATGCCAGCTCGGGTCGCAGCAGATAGGTGGCATGGATGTGCGGCTCCCACCGGTCCATGTGCGCCAGCACCGATTGCGTCACTTCCACCGGCGAGAGCTCGCGCCGCTGGTAGGCGGCAATCAGGGCGCATGCGCCGAGTTCATGCAGGGGAATGCTGGATGTGGTCATGCTGCGTCATCAGGCCTGCAAAGTCGGAACCATCATGATGGGCATGGCTCCAGTAGGGGGTTGGGCCCGTCATGCGCGGGAACGCCGATAATTCGATCCATGTTGTTTAGCCCGAATACTTTTGACACTGTGGTGGATGGTAAGCCATGGCTTTGATCATCACGGACGAGTGCATCAACTGCGATGTGTGTGAGCCCGAGTGCCCGAACGAGGCCATCTTTCTGGGCCCGGAAATCTACGAGATCGACCCGCACAAATGCACCGAATGCGTGGGCCATTTCGACGAGCCTCAGTGCGTACAGGTGTGCCCAGTGGCTTGCATACCGGTCAACCCGCAATGCGTGGAAGACCGGGAAACGCTGTGGCAAAAATACCGGCGACTGCAGCTTGAGTTGAAGAACGCAGCAGGTACTTGAACAAGTCCGCGATGCACCCTCGCGTCAGGATTTATTCTCAGACTGTTTTCCAGTGCTCTTTTTTGATGCCTGTTTTTTCTTTTTTTCGCCCGGAGCCTGCGCAGTAAAGTATTCCGGTTCCTTCTTCTTTTTCTTCATCGCCTGGGTCGTGCCGGGGGTGCTGGCGGCATCAGTGCTCACGGACCGCACTGTCGGCGTGTTGGCCGCAAGGTCTATTTTTTCTTGTTGCAGCCGCGCCTTCTCCATCGCGTCAGCGGTTCGGGCGTCGTGCCCCCTCGCCATATCGGCCTGCGTTTTCTGCGCGCTGGTTCGCGAGTCCAGCGCGTCGACTTTGACACCCCCGGGGCAGGGGATCTGACTGTAGGCGTTACCACATTTATAGGTATTTTGAGCTACAGCCACCGTCGATAAAGCGGATGTAGCTATTAAAAATATAGCATTCAGTGTGAGGCTTCGCATGAGGTGCTTCCTGTTCGACGGGGTGGGTGATGCCGGATTTACGTGGCAGGATTGTCAGGCTTGGGCGGTTTGGGTCTGGGCGGCTTGCTGGTATGCACCAGCATCGTGGCTTTATCCATGTCGCCCGCCAGCAAGTGCGGCAGGGCCGTGAGCGCACGGGCAATGCTCTGGTCAATGGCGATGCGGTGATCAAGTGATGGCTTTTTCAGCACCCAGTTGATGACCTCGGACTTGACGCCCGGGTGGCCAACACCCAAGCGCAGGCGCCAGTAGTCGTCCGTGCCGAGTTGGGCGTGAATGTCGCGCAGCCCATTGTGTCCGGCGTGGCTACCGCCGAGCTTGAGCTTGGCTTCACCTGGGACAATGTCCAACTCGTCGTGCGCCACCAGTATTTCCTGTGGCTGAATTTTGAAAAAACGGGCCAGGGCCGCGACTGACTTGCCGCACAGGTTCATGAAGGTTTGAGGTTTCAGCAGCCACACCGTTTGCCCGTTGACGGAGGTTCTCCCCACCAGGCCGTGGTAGGTTTTATCTATCACGAGCGGTACTTTTAGCTCGCGCGCGAGCTCGTCCAGCCACCAGAATCCTGCGTTATGACGGGTCGATTCGTATTCTGGGCCAGGGTTACCAAGACCCACAAAAAGTCTGATCATGAATCAATTATCAGGGCAAGTGCGCAAAAAAAAAACGGCCCACCGAAGTGGGCCGTTCACTGGCAATCTATTGAAGATTACTTCTTCTTGGCGGCAGGTGCTTTGGCAGCAGGCGCTTTGGCAGCAGGTGCTGCCTTGCCACCGGCTTTGCCGGCCGCGGGTGCAGCGGCTGCGCCGGCCTCTGCGGCGGGTGCTTCAGCAGCGGCAACGGCCACCACGGACACCAGAACCGGATTTCTATTGCCACGCTCCACTGCCGTCACGCCCTTGGGCAGTACGACATCGGCCAAATGCAGTGATGCACCCTTTTTCAGGCCACTCAAATCCACGGCGATGAACTCGGGCAAGTCTGCAGGCAGACACAGCACTTCGATTTCAGTGACGACGTGATTGGCGATGCAGCCGTCGGTTTTAACCGCAGGCGAGTTTTCGTCGCCGCTGAAGTGCAGTGGCACTTTCATGTGCAGTTTGGTGCTGGCATCGACGCGCTGGAAGTCGGCGTGCAGGATCAGTTGCTTGAATGGGTGCATTTGCACGTTACGCAGCAAAACCTTGCTGTCTTTTCCGTCCAGTTCCATGTCCAGAACGGTGGCGTGGAAAGCTTCCTTTTTCAAGGCGTGCCAGAGGGCGTTGTGATCGATCTCGATCTGCAGTGGTTCAACACCGCCACCGTAGACGATACCGGGCGTGCGACCGGTGATGCGGAGACGGCGGCTCGCACCCGTGCCCTGCTTGGCGCGCTCAAAAGCGACGAATTTCATAGTATTCACTCCTGGAGGAGTCCACCGCGACCAGTGTGACTCCGATTTTAAAAAGCTCACAACACGTCATTTTTCGTGCGTGAGCCCACTTTTGTCCGAATCAGAAAAGATTTTCCTGATCCGAGAACAAACTCATGACGGACTCGCCCTTGGCAATGCGCTGGATCGTCTCGGCGATCAGTGGCGCCACGGACAGTTGCCGAATTTTCTTGCAGGCGGACGCCGCCTGGCTCAGAGGGATGGTATTCGTGACCACTACTTCGTCAAGCGCGCTGCCATTGGTGATGCGTTCAATGGCGGGGCCCGAAAAGATGGGGTGTGTGCAATAGGCATAAACTTTTTTCGCGCCGCGTTCCTTCAAAACCTCAGCGGCCTTGACCAAGGTGCCGGCGGTGTCGATCATGTCGTCCATGATGACGCAGTTACGTCCGTCGATTTCACCGATGACGTGCATTACTTCGCTCACATTGGCTCTGGGGCGACGTTTGTCGATGATGGCGAGGTCACAGTTGAGCTGCTTGGCCAAGGCACGGGCGCGCACCACGCCACCCACATCAGGAGACACCACAATCAGGTCGTCATAGTTTTTTTGGCGCAGATCACCGAGCAACACGGGGGACGCATAAATGTTGTCCACCGGGATATCGAAAAAACCCTGGATTTGATCAGCATGCAAGTCCATGGTCAGCACGCGGGCCACACCGACAGCCTGCAGCATGTTGGCCACGACCTTGGCAGTAATCGGCACTCGACTTGAGCGCGGACGCCGGTCTTGCCGTGCATAGCCAAAATACGGAATGACGGCACTGATCCGCTCGGCGGATGCGCGTTTGAGTGCGTCCACCATGATGAGCAATTCCATCAGGTTTTCATTGGTCGGCGCGCAAGTGGACTGCACCACGAAGACGTCCCGGGCCCGCACGTTCTGATTGATTTCGACCGTCACTTCGCCATCCGAGAAGCGGCCAACCGTCGCGGCACCCAGCGAAATATTCAGGTGGCTGGCAATTTCCGCCGCCATCGCAGGATTGGCATTGCCGGTAAAAACCATGAAATCAGGGGGTGGAGCAGCCTGCATGAGTATTCCAGCGAGTGAGTAACGTTTGCGCCTGTACGTCCGGCGTTCGGTACGTACTGCATGATATTTGGCAGGGGAAGAAGGATTCGAACCTTCGCATGCTGGAATCAAAATCCAGTGCCTTAACCAACTTGGCGACTCCCCTACACGGGTCAACAGCTAAAAGCTGCCAACCGATAAACTATCGCTGGCGGCCCAGCCCACAAGGGGATGAGCACCCAGACTGTTACACAACCTGACCTGGAATGCGCTCGGTGCGCTTGCCAGGTCAACCTTCTGCAACATTGGTGCAAACACTGCGCTTCCAGAGCCTGTCATCCGGCCACTCAGTCCACATGAAGCAAGCCATTCAAGGGCTTGGGTCACGCCGGGACAAAGTCTTTGGGCAACACTCTGTAAGTCATTACGGCCAAAACCGAAAGTATCTGCAGCGAAGCCTGAAATTATAGCAGTTTCACTGTCCCTTTTCAGGGCTGGATCCGAGAAAATCAATCTTGTCTCCAACCCTTCGGCTGGTTTAACCACCACAAAACGACCTGATGGCAGGGAAACCGGGGTCATCTTTTCACCGATACCTTCGACCCAGGCGTTATGCCCAGCCAGAAAAAATGGCACATCGGCCCCCAACTGAAGTCCAATTTGCGTGAGTTTTTCCAGGGAGTAGTCGAGTTGCCACAGGCGGTTCAGCGCGAGCAGGGTGGATGCCGCGTCGGACGAGCCGCCACCCATGCCGGCCTGCGCAGGAATGCGTTTTTCAATACCAATGTGAGCGCCGAACGGGCTGCCGCTGGCTGCCTTCAGGGCGCGTGCAGCCCGGATGATCAGGTCGTCAACCGGCAACGCTGTGCCAAGGTCTTCGCGACTGATTTCTCCATCAGTACGACGATCAAAATGCAGCGTGTCGCACCAATCGATCAGCATGAAGACGGATTGCAGCAGGTGATAGCCATCGCTTCTCCGGCCGGTGATGTGCAGAAACAGGTTGAGCTTGGCCGGGGCGGAAATATCGTAAAGCGACTTCATAGTGTGAGTACTTGCGGGACAGATTTTCAGCTCTGTCCTCAACGCATTAAATTAACGGATTAAATTTGCGGGGTAGATCCTTGGGTCTGGCCTGAGCTGATTAAATTGATCCGAGTGAAGGCTACTTTTCCAGCACCAGTCGCAGCTCTGTTAAGGGGGGTGGTTGTGTGCGTCGGGCCGTGATGCGGCCATCGGCATGTTGCGACAGGTCGGCGCTCCAGCCGGCTACAGTCATGTTGTCACCGGCCAGCCAGGCGAAGAGTGCGGCCACGGGTATGTCCGTGCCGACAGCCTGCTTGATCAAGGCGTCCAGCGATTCGAAATAGCGGATATCACCATTGCTGCGCATGACTGCCGTTTGGGAAGACCAGGAGAGAGCGGCGGCCGTATTGCCCAGGGGCGTATACAGAGTCAATTCGCCGGCCAGGGCGTTGCCGGCCAACTCAAATCCGGCGGCAAACGCTTGGGGTTGGGACTCGGGTTGATCGGACTCGATTCGAATGGCCAGCCGCCCGCGCCAAGGGGAGGCTTCAGCGCTATCTGAGATGCTAGCCTTTGTCGGGACTGCACATCCCGCTATAAAAAAAGTAGCAAAAAAAACTGCCGAAAAAACGGCGTTCAGCCGCAACCTCACAACTTCACGCTCAGTCGTTTCAGTGTTTCGACCAAGGTCTCGTTCTCGGCGTTGATTTGCGCGCCTTCTTTCCAGATGCGCACGGCCTCATCACGCCGCCCCATGGTCCATAAAACCTCACCCAAATGGGCGGCAATCTCTGTATCCGGCCGGGCTTTGAAGGCCTCCTGAAGAATGCGCACGGCCTCTGCCAGATTGCCGCTGCGGAACTCAACCCAGCCCAGACTATCGCTAATGAACGGGTCACCTGGTGCAAATTCCAGCGCCTTGAGGATGAGTTGTCGGGCTTCGGGTAAACGGGTGTTGCGTTCCGCCAGCGAGTAGCCCAGCGCGTTGTACGCATGCTGGTAGTCGGGTTTGCCGGCAATCACGCTGCGCAGCAGGCGCTCCATTTCCTCCGCATGGCCCATCTTATCGGCCACCATGGCCATGTCATAAACAAGATCAAAATCGCTGGGGTTGCGCGCGCTCGCCTGCGCCAGCAGATCATAGGCTGCCTGATATTGTTTGTTGTCACGCAGCAACTGGACTTCAGCGGTGACTTTCAGCCGGGCATCAATCGGGGACTTCTCGGGCTGACTGCGAATAAGCAAGCGTGCTTCATCCAGCCTGCCCTGCCGCGCAAGAAGGCCCGCCCGCCGCAGTTGGGCGCTCAGCATGTCTTCGGTGCTGTCAATGCGACTGAGCCACGCGTCTGCTTGCGTGAAGTCCTTTCTTTGCTCGGCAATTTGGGCCAGCGAGAGGTAGGCTTGCACCAGACCCCGACCTGATTCGGCGTGAGGTGCGTCAGTGCGTTTGGCGAGGACCAGCATCAGTTCCACATAGCGCTTGAGGGAGCGCTCGGCGAGAGATGGTTTACCAACCTGCAATTCAAGCACACCGAGTATCAGCCAGCCTTCCGGATCGTCGGGCTTTTCAGCGGTGATGAGCTGCAGTTGGGTCAACGCTTCAGCATAGCGCTGTGCGTCCAGTAAAGCGCGGGTGTACGCCATCCGCATTTCGGGCTGTGGCGTTCCTTCGAGATACTTTTGCACAATGGCTTCGGCTTGTGGCACCGTGGCGCTCATCATGGACAACGCCAGCAGGACGGGGGCTTCCGATTGGGCATCCATGGCCTGCGCCGCGCGGACAGCATCCATTGCCCCGCTGATGTCGCCAGCATCAAAACGCATGCGTCCGATGACGGTCCAGGCAAAAACGCCGACACCGGGTGACGCCAGATAGTCCGTCAGCGCCTGCTCAACCGTGGCGGCGGCAAGCTTTTTATCAGTAGCACGCGCAAAGTAGCGCGGAATGACGGAAATGACGGCACTGCGGTCTTTCGGATCTGCAGCCGCGATTTCGCGTTTGAGAGGTTCCAGTGTTTCGCCAACGCGGTTCAGACCGATCAAGATCTGCAAGAGATATCGATTCGCTTCTCTGGACGCGGGCAGGGCCTGTTGCCAGGCACGGGCCGCCAGCAGCGCCGAGTCACCGGAGCGTGCTTGTAGCGCAATATCGACTGCGCGCTGGTACAGCCTGGTGTCACCCGTTTTTCGCGCTGCATCAAGAATCAGCGAGTAACCCGCGCCCGGTTCCCCTTCCCGCGCATTGAGTTCCCCCAGCAAGAGCTGATAAAAGAGTCCGCTGTCCATCGCCGAACTGATGGGTGCCGCTACTTGGTTGTCAGGAATCTGGGCGTTCGCGGTGAGTGCGCAGAAAAACGCGAAAAGAAGGGGATAACGGTTGAAACGCGACATCAGACCATAATAATCCATGCCAGCCAATTTTATTTGCCATGCCGGAATTACCTGAAGTTGAAGTTACCCGATTAAGTTTTGCCAAGGCAATTGCGGGCGCGCAAGTGGTATCGGTGCACATGGGTAAAGCGTTACGCTGGCCTTTGGGGTATCCGTCGGCCCAATTGGTCGGGCGAACGGTGCTGGCCGTGCGCAGACGCGGCAAATATTTGCTGATTGATCTTGATCAGGGCTTGCTGCTGGTGCACTTGGGTATGTCCGGGAGCTTGAGTTTTGCCAAGCAGCTGCCACCGGCTGGCACCCATGACCATTTTGAGATGGTGACCACCAGCGGCACGCTCCGACTCAATGATCCGCGCCGATTTGGGGCGGTGGTTTACGCCGGCAGTGAGGACGCACCAGAGGCCCGCAAGCTTTTGGGGAAACTCGGCATGGAGCCTTTGTCGGAAGATTTTGATGTTGATCGGTTTCATGTCGAATTGAAGCGGCGTAAAGCGGCGATCAAGCAAGTGTTGCTGACGGGTGACGTGGTGGTGGGAGTCGGCAATATTTACGCCTCGGAGGCGCTGTTTCTGGCCGCTATCCGGCCCACCCTGAGTGCCGCACGATTGAGTCGGCCGCGCGTTGTCAAACTTCATGCGGCCATTCGGGACGTGCTGGCGCGCGCGGTGGCAAAGGGTGGCAGCACCCTGCGGGACTTCTCCAGTGCCAAGGGTGAGCGCGGTTATTTTCAGCTTGAAGCCATGGTTTACGGTCGGGAAGGGCAGCCCTGTCGGGTATGCGGAACTCCCATCAAGTCGTTGCGCCAGGGTCAGCGTTCGACGTTTTATTGTCCCAATTGCCAGAAGGCCTAGCCGCCGCGGCAAAACGCGGTGCTATATTGAGCGATTGCTCGGAGGAAATTTGGCTACTTCATTCAACGAAAAGTTTGATCAATACGGTACGTGGCGACGTGAGTTTGCCCTTCGCCTGAAGTTGCTGGCCGAGTGGATGAAAGACCACGAGCTGCTGGATGCGGCGGTGGAAGAGCGGTTGCGGCGTCTGGAAACCCGGGTGCGCGCCGACAAAGTCATGGTCGCTTTTGTGGCGGAGTTTTCCCGCGGAAAATCCGAGTTGATCAATGCCATTTTCTTTGCCGGGTATGGTCGGCGCATCATGCCTGCCAGTGCCGGGCGCACGACGATGTGCCCAACTGAAATGGGTTACGACGCAGACGTTTCACCTTGCCTGCGGCTGTTGCCCATTGAAACACGCCTGCAACCACAAGCGCTGATGGAATGGCGCATGGTGCCGGAGAAATGGACCCGCATTGATCTGGATGTGAATGATCCGAAGCAGTTGTCGGCGGCGCTGGAAAAAGTGGTGGAAACCCGCCGCGTGACGCAGGACGAAGCACGCGCGCTTGGTTTCTGGCAGCGCGAAGCACCGGAAGACAACCCGGTGGTGGATGCCGAAGGCTTGGTGGAGGTGCCTCGCTGGCGTCATGCGCTGATTAATATTGCACATCCCTTGTTGAAACAGGGCCTGGTGATTCTGGATACGCCGGGGCTGAACGCCATCGGTGCCGAGCCGGAGCTCACCGTCAGCCTGATTCCACAAGCGCATGCCATCGTTTTTGTCCTGGGGGCCGACACTGGCGTGACCAAATCGGACCTCTCGATTTGGCGTGAGCATCTGATCAATGAGGCGGACGATGCGAGCACCCGACTGGTGGTTCTCAACAAGATTGATACCTTGTGGGATGCCCTCAGTTCGCCGGCCCAGGTGCAGCTGCAAATTGAGCGCCAGCGGGCGTCCACGGCTGAAATTCTGGGCATCCCCAAGCATCAAGTCATCCCAGTATCGGCGCACAAAGGGCTGGTGGCCAAAGTAACGGACGATTCGGCCTTGCTGGAGCTCAGCTGCTTGCCGGCGCTGGAAGAGGCCCTTAGCCAGGGCATCATGGGGCAGCGGCAGAAAATGCTGGGCGCGGCGGTGGCCAGCGGCATTTCAGATTTGCGTACCGAGACGGGACGCGTCATCAATATTCGTCGACGTGACCTGGCCGAACAGACGATGGAGCTGAAGGGTCTTCAGGGCAAAAATTCGGCCGTGATCAAGAATATGCGCGCCCGGATTTCCCAGGAGCAGGCCGAGTTTGATTTGGGCGGGGCAAAAATCCACGCAGTACGCTCGGTGCACTTGAAGCTGCTTCGTGAAGTATTCAGTCTTTTGGGGTCCACAGCACTCAGGAAGGAAATGGCGCAGCTCACCCAGGTGTTGCAGCAAAAAGGCATCAAGCTGGGCGTCAAACGCGCCTATGGTGAAACCTTTGACCGGTTGCGCGAGAGCCTGCGACAGGTTCAATCCCTCAGTGCAGAAATCCAGATCATGCTGGCCGCAACTTTCCGGCAATTGAATGCCGAGCATGGGTTTTCATTGCAGGTGCCGACCGAGCCCGCTTTGGCCGGGTATTTGCACGATCTTGATCTGGTGGAGCGCAGCCATGTGCAGTACCTGGGCATTGGTAACGCTTTCAGGCTGGCGCAGCTCGAGTTTGCGAATCGACTGGTCCGTGCCCTGTCCACCCGTTTGCGCGTTATCCACGAAGCAGCGCTGGGCGACATTGAGCTGTGGAGCAAATCGGTCGCAGCGCAACTGGATGTCCAGTTACGGGAGCGACGCCGAAACTTCGGCCGACGCCTGGAGGCCATTGACCGTATCCAACAGGCGGCCGGGGGACTCGATGAGCGTATTGGTGAACTGCAGGTCCAGGGCGATGCATTGGATCAATTGAATGCCAAACTGTCAGAGTTGACTGACTATATGGTGACGGCGACAGACCCGGCTCGGCCCAAGGTGGCGGCTCCTGCGTCTGAACTGGTTTGACGAACCGTGCTGACGGGCTGGTGATGGACTTGGCTACCCGGGTGGTGCGCTGGCAGAAAACCCATGGGCGAAACGATTTGCCATGGCAGAACACGCGGGATCCCTACCGGGTCTGGTTGTCCGAAATCATGCTGCAGCAGACGCAGGTGGCGACCGTGCTGGATTATTTCCCAAGATTTTTGGCGCGCTTTCCCAATGTGAGCTCGCTGGCTGCGGCGCCGCTTGATGACGTGTTGGGTTTGTGGAGCGGTCTGGGTTACTACAGCCGTGCCCGCAACCTCCATTTGTGCGCCCTTGAGGTGATGAGTCTGCACGGCGGCATTTTTCCGCAGACGGCGTACGGGTTGCAAACGTTGCCGGGCATCGGTCGTTCCACGGCGGCAGCCGTTGCATCCCTGTGTTTCAGTGAGCGGGTCGCCATTCTGGATGGCAATGTCAAGCGGGTGCTGACCCGCGTGCTGGGCTTTGATTCCGACCTGGCTGTCATCGCCAACGAGCGGCGGCTTTGGGATGAAGCGTCGCAATTGCTGCCCGTGCATGATCTGCAGCAGGCCATGCCGCGCTACACGCAGGGGGTGATGGATTTGGGTGCGACCGTTTGCACCGCCAAAAAGCCGGTCTGCGGGGTCTGCCCGCTCGCTCAGTCCTGTGTCGCACGGGGGCTGGGTCAGCCTGAGCGATACCCCGTGAAGACGCGCAAACTCAAACGCAGTTCACAGTCGATCTGGTTGCTGTGGGCACAGGGAAGCGATGCTTCCGTGTGGCTGAGCAAACGACCGACCCCAGGTGTCTGGGCGGGGCTCTACTGCTTCCCCTTGTTTGACAACCGCGAGGCGCTGCAAGCTGCTGTTCCCGCCCGCTACCGCTCTGCGTTGCAGGACGCGCCCTCGTTTACCCACGTATTAACCCACAAAGACCTGTATCTGCACCCGGTTCAGGTGCAGCTGCCCCCCTCTGCCATGGCAACTTCCGAAGGGGCCTGGATGGCTGCGCAGGCGTGGCCTCGCTTGGGCTTGCCTGCACCTGTCAGAAAGCTGCTGGTCCAAGGCTAACCGGGTTGGGCAGCGCGTGGCGTTCTGACGATGGGCATGCCAGATCAGATGGTTTCAAGTTCCCGGTGTCGCTTCAGCGTGACCCACTTGTCTTCAAAAAGCTTCACCAGTTGTTCCACCAAATAGACCGAGCGGTGCTGGCCGCCGGTGCAGCCAATGGCCACCGTGACGTAGCTGCGGTGATCGCGGGCCAGCGCGTCAAGCCAGTGGTTCAGAAACTTCTGGATGTGTTCCAGCATTTGAGTGACGTCCGCCTGTTCCTGGAGAAAGGCCGCGACCGGCTCGTCCTGACCCGTCAAATGGCGCAGCTCCGGCTCATAGTGCGGGTTCGGCAGCATGCGCACATCGAACACATAATCGGCATCGCCCGGAACGCCGCGTTTGTAGGAAAACGATTCGAACACCAGCGTCAGCTGCTCGCCGGGAGTGGCAATCAATGACTTGACGTAGCTCTGCAACTGTGAGGGGCGCATGATGCTGGTGTCGATCACATGGGCTTGTTCGCGCAGATCCGCCAGCAGCTCGCGTTCCAGTTCAATAGCATCCACCAGCGCACGCCGCTGGTCGCGTGCCGAGTGGCCGGAAGCGGATTGCGACAGCGGATGCTTGCGCCGGGTCTCGGAATAGCGTCGCACCAGCGTTCCGGTTGTGGCATCAAGAAACAGGGGCCTGACCATGACACCCTGCGTTCGCAGGGCCGAGAGCTGCTCTGGCAGCAGGGGGAGGGACGTCGCGGTGCGAATGTCCATCGCAATGGCCACCCGGCTGGCCTTGTGCGCCTTCTCCAGGGCCACAAAGGGCTGAAGTAGTTCGGGAGGCAAATTGTCCACGCAGAAAAAGCCGGTGTCCTCCAGTGCACGCAGCACCACTGACTTGCCCGAGCCGGACATGCCGGTGATCAGGACGATCTGCAAATCGATGATTTGGTTTTTCATCGAATCACTTCCACGCCTGCAGCATTTCTTTGGCGTGGGCCAGCGTCGTGCCCGAGAGGCGCTCGCCACCCAGCATGCGTGCCACTTCAGCCACCCGTTGCTCGCCCCGTACAGCGGCGACTGAGCTCGTTGTCGAATGGCCCTGCAACTGCTTGGCCACCACCAAATGGTGGTCAGCACAGGCAGCCACCTGGGGCAGGTGGGTCACGGCGAGCACCTGCCGGTCAACACCCAATTGCTTCATGAGGCGACCGACGGTTTCAGCCACAGCGCCGCCCACGCCAGCGTCAACTTCGTCAAAAATCAGCGTCTGCGCGGTGCCGAGCTGGCTGGTGGTGACCGCGATGGCCAGTGCCATGCGGGACAGCTCGCCGCCGGATGCCACCTTATTGACGGGCCGGGGTGAGCTGCCGGCATGCCCGGCTACCAGAAAGGCGACCTCTTCGAGGCCGCTTTGCATCGGTTGCGCTGATCTTTGCAGCGTCACTTCGAATTGGCCGCCCTGCATGCCCAGGCCCTGCATCGCTTGCGTGATGGCTTTGGCCAGTTGGGGCGCGGTTTTGGTGCGGGCCTTCGACAGCAGCTTTGCTTCAACCATGTAGGCGTCACGCGCGGCCTTGTCGGCAGTTTCCAGTCCTGCCAAATCGGCAGCCGCATCCAGTTTTTCCAGTTCCTGTTTCCAGGACGCCAGCAGATTAGGCAACTCCGCCGGGGCTCGTTTGTAGCGTCTGGCCAGCGACAGCCACAAGGCCATGCGCTCATCAAGTTCGCTCAGGCGCTGGGGATCAAGCTCGGTTTTGCGCAGGTAGGCATGCAAAGAATGAACCGTGTCTTCGACCTGGGCCAGACTGGAAGATAAAATTTCTGTCAGTCCCCTGAAATAGGGTTCTAGCTGCTCCTGTTGTTGTAGCAATTGGGTGGCGCGATGAAGTGCGCCCAGAACGCCGCCGTCATCGTCATCCAGGGTCTGGACGGCGCCCTGCGCGGCATCCAGCAGCGCTTGTGCGTTGGACAGACGGCCATGTTCCATGTTGAGCGCGTCCCATTCGTCGGACAGCGGCGCCAGCTTTTCAACTTCCCCAATCTGCCATGCCAGGCGCTCACGCTCACGTTGCAGTGACTCTTGCGCGGCATGGGCCTGCGCCAGGTCGTTTTGCGCCCGACGCCAGCGTTGCCACAGCGTTGCCAGTGTGGCTGTCGAGATGCGGGCGTAGGCGTCCAGCAGGCCCCGTACCGCCTCCGGCCGGGTCAGACTTTGCCAGGCGTGCTGTCCATGGATATCCAGCAGTTGCTCGCCGAGTTCGCGCAGCTGGGTGGCGGTGGCCGGGCTGCCGTTGATCCAGGCGCGGCTCTTGCCCTGCGTGTCCACCGTGCGACGCAATAAAAGGCTGTCGCCCGTGTCGAAGCCGGCCGCATCCAGCCAGAGCGTCAACGCCGCCGTCGAGTCGAACTCGGCACTGACATCGGTGCGATGACTCCCTTCACGGATCACGCCGACGTCGGCCCGCCCCCCGGTGACCAGTTGCAGTGCATCAATCAGGATCGATTTACCGGCACCCGTTTCCCCCGTGAGAACAGTGAAGCCGCTGGCCAGATCAAGATCGAGCTCGCGCACGATGACGAAATCGCGCAGGACAATACGTTTTAAGCTCACGGTCAGGCCACTCCTTGGTTCCAATGCAATTTCTGGCGCAGGGTGTCAAAGTAGGACCAGCCCTTGGGGTGCAGAAAGCGCACATGATGTTTCGAACGCGTCACCACGATGCGGTCACCGTGCAGCAATGCCGCCATTGATTGCATGTCGAAATTGGCGCTGGCATCCTTTCCTGCTACTATTTCAATAGCTACTTCTGCAACATTGGCAAGGACTATGGGCCTATTTGACAATGTATGTGGCGCGATCGGCACGAGTACCCAACCCGGAACCGATGGGTGCAGCAAGGGCCCTCCGGCCGACAGCGCATAAGCGGTAGAGCCGGTGGGGGTGGCAATGATCAAGCCGTCGGCGCGCTGGTTCGCCACAAAATGGCCGTCCACCTCGACCCGCAACTCCACCATGCCCGAGGTGGCGCCGCGATTCACCACCACGTCGTTCATGGCCAGCGCGTCAAATACGCAGTGTCCGTCCCGCATCACCCGGCCATGCATCAGGCTGCGATGATCCTCTTCATACTCGCCCTGCAGCATCGGCGCCAGCGTGGACGTGAAACTGTCAAACGGGATATCGGTGATGAACCCCAGCCGCCCCTGGTTGATCCCGATCAACGGCACGCCAAAATGGGCCAGCTGGCGGCCAATGCCCAGCATGGTGCCATCGCCACCCACCACCAGGCCAAGGTCGCATTGCGCGCCAATAGCGGAGACACTCAGTACCGGATAACCGGAAATTCCCATGTTGTGCGCCGTGTCGTGTTCAAAAGCCACTTCACAACCCTGGGCATGCAAAAAATGAGCAATGTCTTCCAGCGCACTGCGGGAGGATGCCCCGCCAGCGCCCGACGCCACCGTCTGGTATTTGCCAATCAGGGCGACATGCCGGAATTTAGATTTCATTATCAAATTACATCACTAAAATGCCCCCATGCTGGATGACCGTGCCAAGTTGTTATTGAAAGCGCTGGTCGAGCGCTATATTGCCGATGGGCAGCCGGTAGGCTCGCGCACGCTCTCCAAAGCGTCAGGACTGGATTTGTCGCCCGCCACCATCCGCAACGTCATGTCTGATCTGGAAGAGCTTGGATTGATTGCCAGCCCGCACACCTCGGCCGGGCGTATCCCCACCGCGCGCGGCTACCGTCTGTTTGTCGACACCATGCTGACGGTGCGGCAGGGTCAGTTTGCAGCGCACAGTCTGGCACCGGATCAACCGCAGAAAGTGATTTCCAACGCGGCCAACCTGCTGTCCAGCCTGTCCCAGTTTGTGGGTGTGGTCATCGCGCCGCGCCGCTCCTCCGTTTTTCGCCACATTGAGTTTTTGCGACTGTCAGAGCGGCGTTTGCTGGTCATCATCGTCTCGCCCGAAGGCGACGTGCAAAACCGCGTGATTTTTACCGAGGTGGACTATTCGCAAGCGCAGCTGGTTGAAGCCGCCAACTACCTGAATAGCAACTACGTCGGGCTGGCGATCGAGCAGGTTCGCGAACGGCTAAAGAACGAGGTGGAGTCGCTGCGCTCGGAGATTGCCAGTCTGATGCAGGCGGCCGTGACCGTCAGTTCCGCCGCCATTGCCGAGACCCAGGACGAAGTGGTGATTGCGGGCGAGCGAAATCTGCTGGCGGTGAGCGATTTTTCCAACGACATGGGTCACCTGCGGCGCGCTTTCGAGTTGTTTGAGCAAAAGGCACAGCTTATGCGCCTGCTGGATATTGCCGGCCAGGCCGAGGGTGTGCGCATTTTTATCGGCGGCGAGAGCCAGGTGGTGCCCTTTGAAGACCTGTCCATCGTCAGCGCCCCGTACGAGGTGGATGGTCAGGTGGTTGGCACATTGGGCGTCATCGGCCCGACGCGCATGGCCTACGATCGCATGATCCAAATTGTGGACATTACGTCGAAATTGGTCAGCAACGCGCTGAGCCACCACAAGTAGCCCTTTACAATCCGTGCTTCGGTTGGGCCGTTAGCTCAGTTGGTTAGAGCAGAGGACTCATAATCCTTTGGTCCACAGTTCAAGTCTGTGACGGCCCACCATGCTAGTAAAGGAAAGCTTGCTATTTAAAAGATAGCGAGCTTTTTTCTTTCCCATCTCATGTAGCCACCATGTAGCCATCAGTACCGAGTAATGGACGTCAAACCCAAGCATCGGATTGCACCTTTGAAGCCATTCGACGAAGTGCTCAGGCGAGGGTCAACAAGACAAATCAAAATCTACCCAACAGCTGCCCAATCGAATAAATAGCACCGCACGCTTGAAAAATGAGTTTGAGTCGCGCCAGCAATCTCCAGATTCAGTCGGCTTTTGAAATTGGAACGGGGTACTTTCCGCCGTAGGCTTCCACCGAGTAAGCGTGTAGAAAAATATCATCAGGCAAATTGTTCCTACGAAGCGTTTTCAAGAGTGAAAATTCTTCGACTAACGGTTTGAATTTTTCGCACCCAAAAGCAGATAGGCAGTTGTAAAAGAGCAGTGAAACCTCGGCGCTTGATAGCTGCGCTCGTATCAGATTTGTGTAAAACCGCTTGTCTTCAATCTCCGCGTTCTTAACCAATTTCACAAGGTTGTAAAGCAGGCGGAAGTAATGACCAAGCTCTGCTTGATGGTCATCAAAGAAAACTTCCGACTGAACTTTGAAATTATCTCTGTCAACGAAGTCCCCTCGGTTATCCGGTAGCCAACCGTGGAATTCGTCTATCAGCGATTCAAAGCATGCTCGACCGTAAGCGTCCAGTGAACCCGTCTTGACGACGGCGATGTGGCCGTGGTTGTTGACCGGCCGGATCAGCTCTGCTGCTGCCAGCGATGCGGCAGCAGTTCACCCACTTGACTGGCCCGTTGGGTGGGGAGCCTGGTGAGCACGTCTTTCAGGTAGGCAAAGGGATCATGTGCCACCACGCCAGCGGGCACCTCTAGCCACTCGGTCAGGCTCTTGAATGAACGGCGTAAACCGTGCAGGGTCAGGCCATCAATGCCAGCCACTTTGCAGGCGGTTGAATGGGGGTGGTTCGGCTCTGTCAGGTGTCCCGTGTCGCTGTTGGCCGCCAGCTCGCCGGTAATCTCAATTCCCAGGCGTGCCCCGGTTTTGTTCTGAATGCTCCACAGCGCACCGTCCCGAATGTCGGTGCGCTTGAGTTTGAGTACGTCGGCGGGGCGTTGGCCGGTGAGTAATGCGTGCCCTTGTTGATCATTGATGACTTTGGTCTGAAACCGCTGCGTGCACCCTTTG